>CAIXIX010000468.1 GCA_903919615.1 uncultured Chthonomonas sp. | reverse complement strand
GTAGTGGCGCCGCTTGCTGCGCCTGTGCCTTACGATGCATATGGATTAACTGCGCTACGCCTCGTAGGCGTACTGCTTTAAATCGTCCAGCAACAGCCACTCGAGGCAAAGTTCATTGCAGGCATCCAGTACCACCGGAGGCGCAACGCCAGCCTCAAGGGCCTCTTGCCACCGCATTGCGCACAGGCACCAGCGCTCACCCGGTTTAACGCCCGGAAAACCATATTCGGGAACGGGAGTTGACAGGTCGTTGCCAGCCATCCTGCTGAACCGCAGAAACTCATCCGTCGCTACGATACATACGATATGCAGCCCTAAATCGTCCGGGCCCGTGTTGCAGCATCCATCGCGATAAAAACCGGTCAAGGGCTCTTCGCTGCACATCTGCAGCTCGGTGCCCAGTACGTTTCGTCTTATTCCCATAATCTACCTTGCGCAACTCAACTTCTTTGCGCTCTAAACCTTTCGGAAACCAGGATAAAGCAGTTGCCAGGCAGTCGTCTCACATATCCGCCAATTTCAAGCATCGTAAGCTCGGCAGAGGCGGAGGACGCGCTCGATCCGCTCAACTCGGCAAGGGTGTCCAACCTGCTCGGAGTCTCACTCAGGTTCAGCAGCAAAAGCTTCTGAGCCTCTGGTAGGTTCCGGATAACCCTCTCAATATCATCCTTAGACGGTCCGGAAGCGACTATTGGCGCAGATGCTTCTGTTTCGGCCTCGAATCGCATTGCAAATTGCTGTGGCTTCCTGGCGGCTGTGGGCATTAGCCGTAGGGCCAGAAGGATATCGGCAGTCTCAGTTACCGGAATGGCGCCATCCTTCAAAAGGTCATTCGATCCAGTTGCGTTGGGTCTGTCGATATTTGCTGGAACGGTGAGAACGGGGCGGCCCTGCTCGGCCGCAAACCGCGCGGTAATCAAGGATCCGCTCTGCCGGGGAGCCTCTACGACCAATGTGCCGAGGGAGAGCCCGCTAATAAGCCTGTTGCGCTGCGGGAACCGAAAGCTATCGGGTGGCGAACCGAGAGCATATTCGGATACAATTGCGCCGTTTCCATCGACGATCTGTTCGAACAGATCGTGATTGACGCGGGGATAATCGACATCGATTCCGCAGCCAAGAATTGCGATCGTTCTACCACCCGCGCGCAGAGCGCCGCTATGTGCCGCTGTGTCGATACCGATGGCCCCGCCGCTAATGACGGTGACGCCATTTTCTGCGAGATCCTGTGCGAACCGATCTGCCACTGCAAGTCCGTATGGGCTCGCCTGTCGGGAGCCAACAATCCCTACGCCACTCTCGTCGCGAGGTTGGATGGAACCGCGCACAAAGAGCATCGGAGGTAAGTCGGGGATCTCTAGAAGCTGCGATGGGAAATCGGGCCGGTTTGCAAGCAATATCTTTGAACCGGTCTTCTCCATCCATCGGAGTTGGCGTTCTGTCACGTCCAGTGAATCATCCCGGATTCGAACCGCCTGCCTGCCATTTAAGTTCGGCACAGAATCGAGGTCATCGTCGGATGCCTCGAAGATACGCTCTGCATCCCAGTCAAAGTGGTCCAGTAAGGAGGTCAGCATGCGAGGCGTTAGCTGCAGATTAGCGAGCCGCATCAACGCACGCATTGCGGCATCACTTAAAGGTGGAGCGCTATATGCGGACCGGGCATCGAGAATCTCACCATCGTCCGAAGCGCTGTTTGTCGGATAAGGCGAAGTCATGGAAACGAGTATACCGTATCGGTACCCGGGGTAAAGATGGAATTGGTGAGAAAGCCCGTTCCATCGATATGGAACGGGCCCGAGGTGGATACAACTCTCGTTATACAAGATTTGTCTACCTCATTGCCACAAAGCGTCCTGCAAAGCACTGTGTGACTTTTGGCATTATACGGGTTACGGCGTTGTACCCGCCAGCGTAACCATGGTCTGTCCCGCGGATGGCGCAGCGCCATTTGCGACACTTAATGGGTACGCCGTTGCGGCGAAACCGGTTGATCCCGGTGTTACAAATGGACCGAGCGCGGTAACCACATGCGAGATATCCGGCAAAGCCGTGCTGAAAGTCCGCTCATACGCGAGGTTATTTGCTGTCGCCCCGGGGGCAGCAACACCCTCAGCGCCTGCCAGACCCGATACGGAGGTCAGGTTAAGGTCGTTCGTGATAACACGTGCAAGCGCCCGATGCTCCGCTTCAACTCCCATAATCTGGCCAGCGATCACTTTCAGCGCGGTCGATGAGAAATCGCGGACGCCAATTAGATAGGCCGCAATAAACGCGTCTTCCAGTGTAACAAGAGTGTTTACGGTTGTTTGCGGGTCGGTAAACATATTTGTTGGGAAGTAGAATGTTGTGGCAAGCGGCTTTCCACCATGAGCAACGAGGAAGTTGTAATGGCTGAGCTCCTGCTCGTACCCCGCGACGAGGTACGCCTTGTCTGGGGCATTACTGCTTATTGCGCCAGTCTGGTAGATGGAGCCGGGCACGTTAATTATGTTGTAATACATGACAGTGGCCAGCGCCTCGGCTGTAGCTGCCGCATTCAGAATCGATTGATCCATATTGCCCGCTGTCTTGGACGAACTATTCCCGCCCCCGCATCCAGCTAAGAGCGCCGCAGTAGCCGCGCCGAAAGCGACGCTGCCAGCTCGCGTTACGAGACTCCGTCGGTTCATAAGAGCAAAAGCGGATGCAGTTTCACTTACTTTTGTGTCCGGCATTGTATCTTCTCCTAAGCAATGAGTGCTCCCAAATGTTTCGGCCGACTTCTATCGTTGTGCCGATGAGCTCAGTGTAG
This sequence comes from uncultured Chthonomonas sp., assembly GCA_903919615.1. Taxonomy (GTDB): domain Bacteria; phylum Armatimonadota; class Chthonomonadetes; order Chthonomonadales; family Chthonomonadaceae; genus CAIXIX01. The sequence goes on along the minus strand of CAIXIX010000468.1, from coordinate 40,130 downwards.
GAGAGGCAGGTTAGAATCGGGTTACCTCCGGGTTACAGCAAGGTTACAAATTGTATAGCGCTTAAACGGATACGCTTGAGACGCCTCTGCGTAACAATTCCGTATCCATCCTGTAACCTGTTTGTAATCTGTATCCGTCATTCTATAGCTGCTTCCGTTAAACGGTTCACTTTGAAAGGACTATCGCCTGTGACCCCCGGTATAGTTGACGCTCTGCTGCAGACGAGCCTTTTCTATTCGACAGATCCTGAAGCGGTGTACACCCGCATAATCGAGGCGGTCTCCGAATATTACAGCGCAGCCGGAGGCGACAGTAGTGAGCGCGCGCCCCGCCGGACGATGGCGATGCTGAACCTGAGAGATGGGGAATGCCTGAGGTTCAAAACAGTTGCCAACAGACATCGGCTCTTCGCCCGCACCGATACATTCGCGCTGGAGCATACGCTGTGTCAGTACTCGCTTAAGAATCGCAGCCCCTTGCTCATCCAGAATGCTGCGCAGCATCCTGTTTTTTGTCACCATCCCGTTGTCAGATTGAAGCTTCGGCGTTACTTAGGCGTGCCAGTATGGAACAGTGCTGGCGAGCCCATTGGGACGCTCTGCTTTCTGGACGATCGCGTAGATGATCTGCTAGGCGACGACGACATACGATTTATTTCGCTGCTTGCAATGAGGGTTAGCGCGGAGCTTGAACGTGAACGAACGATCCAGGCACGCATTGATGAGGAGGCACGGTATACCCGGCAGCTAGAGAAAACCGCCGAAGAAAAGCGTAACTTCGTTTCGATGGTGATACACGACCTCAGGCATCCGCTAACCTCTATGAGGACCGAGTTATACCTGCTTCGAAACGAGCCAGACCCGGGACGCAGGGCAAACCAGATTGATGCCCTGGATAATCGAACCCAATTGCTCTCAACAATGCTAGACGAACTGGTGCTATACGATCAGGTCGAGGCCGGAAAGAGCCGAATATCGCTTGAGACGATTGCAGTCTCCGAATTCTTGCAGCAATGTATCCAGCATGGAGCGGTTTCATCGGTGCCTAACGAAGTTCCAGTTAGCTACGATATCGATGCCGAATTGCCTCCGGTGACTACAGATGCCGCCAAACTGCGCCACGTGATCCTGAACCTAGTTGCAAATGCGCTCAAGTACACCCAACAGGGAGTGGTGACGGTAAGCGCGACCCGGGTTGATGAAAATAAATGGGCACTAACCGTGTCGGACACGGGAACAGGTATCGGTCTGGAAGAGCTGTCACGGGTTTTTGAGCCCTACTACTGTGGCTCCGGCAACTCTGGCCGCGGCGCTGGCCTCGGTCTAGCGATAGCCCACCGACTTAGCACAGTCCTCCAGGGTGAGATGACGTTTCATAGCGTGTCCGGTGAGGGCGCGTGGTTTCGGGTCGAGATGCCGATCGAACTCGGGGAGAGTTACAGCGATGCCCAGTAAACATAACAATGGATTTCTCCGCGCACTTTTTCAGGCGACGGACTACGGCATCCTGATGACCGATCTTACAGGCACGGATCTGTTGTGCAATCAGCGATTTAATGAGCTCTTTGGCATAGATTCCGAAGCGGTTGGCGTGCTTCCGAGAGAAGAGATGAGGCGATTGGCGCTGGATAGGGTTAAAGACCCTTTAGAGTTTGCCGAAGTGATCGACCGCGTATATCGTGATCCTAATCTCGAACAGGAAGATGAGATTCAGGTCGTCCGCCCGGTGCCACGGATCCTGCGTCGCCACACGGCGCCAGTCCTCCGCGAAGACGGAGAACTCGTGGGCCGAATTTGGACCTTCCTGGATGTTACCGAAACCCGACGCCTGCAGGCTGAGGTGGAGAACCATGCATCGAGGCTGGAAGAGCGCCTAGCGCAGCAGGCAGCGGAGCTTCACAGCGCCCAGCAGATTTTGCTGGCAACCACCCAAATGCGCGCAGTAGGGGCCCTCGCAACCGGAATTGCGCACGATCTACGCAATATTCTTACTTCGCTGCGATTGGGAACGGCGGCATCCCATCTTCCGGAGACGAGCGATTTTCTGGCTCAGCAGCTTGATCGGCTCTACGCGTTAACACATTCTCTCCTGGCGTTATCCAATGAGGCGCCTACAGAATCTGGCCCCGTAGATGTGACCGAAGTGATCAGATTCGTGTTTCAACTGGTTCGGGGCCAGGCGGAAATCGATAATGTAGTGCTCACTCAATCGCCCGCAGCGGATGCTCCGCCTGCCTATGGTAACCCTCGCCGCCTCGAGCACCTGTTTATAAATCTGGTGTTAAATGGCCTCGATGCCATGGCCGCAGAGGGTGGCGAGCTTGTCGTCGCGGTGAACCGAGAGGGAAATAGACTGCGGGTTGATGTTTTTGATACCGGTCCAGGAATTCCCGAAGAGTGCTTAAGTCAGGTTTTTGAACCGTTTTTCACAACGCGCAGCAACCGAACGGGTCTTGGTCTCTTCAGCGCAAAACGCATCGTTGAAGCGCATTCGGGCGAGATATCAGTTACAAACCGTATGGAACACGGGGCTCGCGTCTCCGTCTGGCTGCCATGCGCAGCATACAATGAGGAACATGGTGACAGACACGACAGCATTGTGGCGCGGCGTGAAGCCGATATTCTGCAGATCGGGGGGCTGTAACGATGAGCGGAAAGCTGCTGCTGGTCGATGATGATCGATTCGTGCTCAACCCACTGGTACGCCTGTTCGCAATGGATGGATACCATTGCACCACGGCGGTAACTGGGGCGGAAGCGCTCCAACTTCTGGACGCCGAAGCATTTGACATTATGCTGCTTGATATTGGGCTTCCGGATATGGATGGAATTTCCGTATGCAGGCGAGCGCGCTCAAGGCATAATCTGCCGATCTTGCTCTTAACGGCGCGAGATGCGCTCGCGGATAAGATGATTGGCCTGGAAGTAGGCGCAGACGACTACATCACGAAGCCATTTGAGCCCCAAGAGATCCTCGCAAGGGTTCGGGCGCATCTCCGACGCACCCGCGAATATGATTCGTTTCATCGGGAGATCGGATCCAGTAAGATAACGGTTGGGGCGCTTCAGATCGATCTGGATCTGCATGATGCTGTCATCTCTGGCAAACCTGCTGGCCTCACTTCGCGCGAATTCGACACTCTTCTTCTGCTCGCGCGCAACCGAGGCAGAGCGCTTGCGAACGACTGGATCTTCGAGCAGGTATGGGGTTACGACGCAGAATTGGGCATCAAAGCACTTGTCGTCTGTATACGACGAATTAGATGTAAAATTGAGCAGAATCCAGAACAGCCACAACTGCTGCTTACCGTACGAGGATACGGGTATAAACTTTCCGATGTGGGTTCCGATCGTCCAGACTAACTATTTTGTCAGCTCACATAGCGCGGAATTATTTGTATTGGTGAAGTTTGTTGCGAGCCTAATGATTGCTGTTGACTTAAACTCCCGGATGTCTTAAAATCAGGTCTGTAACTCTGCCGCCATTTGTATTACTAACTGGTGGTAAGAGATCCCGGTTTATCGTACATAGCCCGCGTTGTTCACGGACGGTAGTGGCGCTGCTTGCCGCGCCTTGCATTGTGAAGCCTGTGAATAATCCGGTATAGGAGTGCGTTTTGCCTGCAGTGTCGCCAACTCCACCATCCGGTCCATCCAGCTCAGAACAGTCAGCAGCCAATGCTTCTGTCAGCACGTTCTCGAAACCTGAAGATCAAGATTCCAGCGGACCATCTTCGAATAAGATGGTTACACTTCGTGCCGTTCTGCTTGCGCTCGTCTTGATGCCATTTAACGCGTACTGGGTCGTTATGATGGAGGTGACTCGCTATCAGGGGCACCCCACTACCATATCCGTATTCTTCAACGTCGTTTTTCTCTTTTCCACCCTGATACTTATCAATGGATTAGTCCGGCGGTTTCTTCCCAAACTCGCGTTCGCTCCCGGTGAGTTGCTAACCGTCTACATTATGCTTGCACTTGGGACAGCAATTACGGGCCATGACATGATCGAGGTTCTAACCCCGATTCTGGCGCACGTGCATCGATTTGCTACTCCTGAAAATGGCTGGCTCACAGAGATAATTCCGCACCTTCCAAAATGGCTAACCGTTTCCGACAAGGCCGCTCTGGATGAGTTTTACCTAGGCACCGGCAATCTCTACAAGGCGAACAATATCAATGCGTGGATGCGGCCGATTCTCTGGTGGACAGCGTTTCTCTCGACGCTATGCTTTGTGATGCTCTGCATCAATACCATCTTGCGTAAGCAGTGGACCGAGAGTGAAAGGCTCGCCTATCCGCTGGTTCAACTGCCGCTTGAACTCGTGAATCCAAAGACGCAGATTTTCAGCTCCCGCCTCTTCTGGTACGGCGTAGCAATTTCAGCAATATTGGAGCTATGGAACGGGCTGGCGTTTCTGTACCCTTCGATCCCGATGCTTCCTCTGAAGCGGTTTGGGCCGATGCAGGACTTAAACACCTACATCACAACGCCGCCATGGAACGCGATTGGCTGGACCCCCATTGCGGTCTATCCCTTCGGTGTCGCGCTTGGAATGCTGCTTCCCGTAGACCTGCTCTTCTCCTGCTGGTTCTTTGCCTGGGTATGGCGCCTGGAAGCCGTTATCGGAGCGATGTATGCATTCAATGATACGCCAGGCTTTCCGTACACCGAATCTCAGTCGTTTGGCTGCTATATTGGGCTGGCGCTCTTTGCTCTCTGGACGAGCCGGAGCCGGCTGATTTTCATTGTCAGCTCCCTGTTCAAACCGAAGGTTGACCTACAGGATAGCCACGAAGCGCTCTCGTACCGCACAGCAGCTGCAGGCATCGTACTTGGATGCAGTGGGATCTTCCTCTTCTGCCATGTTGCCGGCATGAGTTCGATGATGATTCTCATCTTCTTCGCGATCTACTTTACGTTAGCAATCGCAATAACCCGAATGCGCGCGGAATTGGGACCACCCGCTCACGACATGCATCACGCCGGGCCAGATAGCATCATCACCTCGGTAGCTGGCACGGGCCACATGGGTCGAACCGACCTTGGGATGTTCTCGCTGTTCTACGGGTTTAACCGGGCGTATAGAAGCCACCCGATGCCAATCCAGCTTGAAGCCTACAAGATCACTGAGAGGGCGGGCGGCAAGTACCGCCCGATGTTTGTCGCGATGATGTTGGCGATCGTATTTGGCGCACTTTGTGGCTTCTGGGCAAATATTGATCAGGGATATCGATATGGCGCATCGGTCAAGATCGCTCCGCCGAACGTAATGATGATCTTCGGCTCGGAGCCATGGCTTCGCATGAAGGGCTGGATTGCGACGCCGCTGAGCATTCAGCAGCAGATGAACAATCGCACCGCGATTGGGATTGGCCTCTGCTTCACACTGCTGATGAACATGCTGCGAATGCGGCTGCCCTGGTTCCCATTCCATCCCGTTGGCTATGCAGTATCCAGCTCCTGGTCGCTCAGTCTCCTGTGGCTGCCGCTGCTGATAGCCTGGGCCATCAAAATGTCGCTGCTCCGTTATGGCGGATTGAGGGCATACCGGCAGGCGCTTCCCTTCTTCTTTGGCGTAATCATGGCGGAATGCGTCATTGGAAGCATCTGGGCCCTCATCGGGATCGCATTCAAGATTCCCACCTATGCGTTTTGGCCGTAAGAAAGGTCATCGGGTAAGTTGGTAAGACGTTAATTTGGCGCCAGCTACCCCTCCACCAGAGGAATTTTCGCAAACACCAGCATATCCACCACTTCACCATTTGACAGTTTGCTGGAGTTGCGTAGTGTGCCCTCGAGCTCATAACCGAGCCGTCGAGGTATGGCAGCGCTACGAAGATTGCCAGTAGCAACGCGTATCTCAATGCGCTTGGCGCCGAGCTCACTAAGGCATGTTTCGGTCAAAAGGCTTACCGCCTCCGTCATATATCCAAAGCCTTCTGCGCTCTTCCGAAGCCAGTAACCGATCTCGAAGGCAGGGATGTCCCAGCGGATATTGTGCAGCCCTGTTCCGCCTAGAAAGCGTCCGTCAGAGCGCAGCCAGATACTGAGCGCCAGGTTCTCGCGCAGCAGCCACTGTGCCTGCATTCGCCGTGAGTACTCCTCGGAGTCGTCGGTGCAGGTGTGTTTTGGTCCCCAGGGTAACCAGGGCTCGATGTGATCGCGAGACTCTTCGATCGCCTCCCAGAGCGCCGCGCCGTCGCCCTGCCGAAATGGCCTTATCAGCACTCGCTCACCGGTGATCACCTCCGGCAGGTCTCGCAGTAGATTTGAACCGCTCACGGTTGCCTTAATCTCCATAATCTCAGATAGTCAGTGCCAAACCTTGAATTCCCCTCACTCCAACCCTCTCCCACGCAAGCGGGGAGAGGGAGATAATACGCGCCGCAAGCGGCGCCACTACCATTTGAGGGCTCCGATGCAATCAATGACAGAACACACTGTGCGGTTGTTTGCACTTTACGGGTAAAGAATTATCGTCGGCTGCTCGGAGACATCGAGAGTAATTTTGCCGCCGTTTACGGCAATCTGAGATTCTGCGCCTGTAGTGCTGCCGGTCTTAAAATCAACCCTTGTTGCAGCCCCAACTTTTACCGGGATCTTAACATTGTTGGATATCTCAGCGTATGCTGTTCCTCGCCACACTGCAATGGCGCCTTTGCCGCTATCGCTTGCAAAACGACAAGCGATCACATCGGGATGATTGGTCTTGATGGTCTCCACATACTTGAGGCCTTTGAGTCTGTTCTTCAGTGTGGCGACGTAGTAGTAGGAGGGCTTTGGCTTCCATTGACCCTTCTCTGTAACCAGCCCACTCGTTTCGAAGACGCCGCCTCCAGTCGATTTTGTGTCCCGGAACATAAACATCATCGCGCGATCTACACCGGCCTGAGCGAGTGCAAAGTAGCTGCGTACCATCCAGATCGCCTGCGTCTCTTCACCAGACCATTTGCCCACCGCGGGAGCATGGAATGGGGAGCGCAGGTCGGTGTCGTACCCAAATTCGGAGAGCCACACTTCGCGGCCCGGCAAGTTTACGTGAACCCATTGAACGATCTCGGCAAGCTTCTCGCGCAGGTGATCCGCCTCAGGGCTGATGCCTGTTGTTTTGAACGGCTGCTCTGGAGTGCCATCGGAGCTGTAGTGGTGCAGATTGATGACGTTCGCAGGAAAGTCGCCGTTTCTGTGTGTGTCAGCCCAGAATTTCATGGCTCGAAGATAGGGCAGGCTCATATCCGAGAGACCGCCAAGCACAAGTTGCGCCGTTGGGTCGGCGTTCCTAATGCCCACTGCCTTTCCCATCTTGCGCATATCTCCATCGTAATCGGCGCTGCACATTGCCGCTAGCTCAGCAGGCGAAAAACGACCGTCTCTGCCTTTCCAGGTTTTATCCGGCTCGTTGGAGTTCTCAAAATAGTGAAGTGTCTTCAATCCTGAGGAATGCGGCTGCCCAGGGCCAAGGTCGATCAGTCTATCAGCGACCTTTACGCCCGCATACCGTACCGCATACTGGAAGAGGTGTTGGGCATGCAGCAGGTAGGAGGCGGCATCCTCAGAGTCCGCTCCTGCCTTAATTGGCTTAGCGTCGTTGTCCAATCCAGGAAACAGCGTCGGATTTCCGCCCTGAATCGCGGGACAAACGGTAACTCCTGCCGAGTGCAGCTTCTGATAGTAGTCGTCGAAGTACCAGGCATTGCCACCTGCCGCGCCACTCGGCTGAAACCGCCGTTTCCCATCCGGCGCCTCTGTATCCCACGACCAGTTGTGATACTCTCGAACCGTGCCTACAACGGCAGCGAGCAGGTCGATCGGGTCATCGATGAAGGCGTTGGTTCCAATGAACTGATCCATCGTAACCGGCTTTGGCAATAGAAGGCTGGGACCATCCAATTGAGTAGGGGATGGCCGACTGTCTGCATAGACCGCGATCTCCGGGATGTTCGCAGGTTGAAACCACGTGAGGCGAATGTATCTTGAAGTATCATTAATCGGAAATGTCTTCCATGCCTTGTATCCATCGAGCATGACCTTCCGGCTCTTCCAGTTGCCTGGCGTTCCAGTCTCGATTTCGATTGGTGCGCCGCCAGTCTCATTGTAAATCATCAGTTTGGTAAGTGGCACAGCGCTGCCAAGATCTACCACGAGATGCAGCGGGTAATGCCATGCTGTCCATCCTCCAAAGTAAGGTTTCGAGGGCGGTGCACCCTTCCCAGCGGCAGGGTCTCCAATCTTATCCTGCTCATCGACGAGCGCCGATGCATCGCCGAAGGCGCTCTCATTGATTACCATTTCGGGTTTGAGCGTAATCCTAGTGTCTGCGGATGCAATTCCATGAATGGCGCAGGTAAGGACGATATAAGCGAGTAACTTACTTTTCACGTAATCCACCTCCAGCAATCCGATGTCACGCTTCTCGGATAGTTGGCTAAACTCCTGCGTCAAGTTGGGTAACCTGGGCGAAGTTGCCTAGCCCGCCCGCCGGCAATGCTGCAACATCGAGGAATGATTGGCTTGGGCGAGTTACCAGAAATTCGAATTGATGCGCTCCCTGGCCAGATTTCTGGCACCTGGATGTTCACTCCAACGCGAGGCGGATCCGCGAAGTATGTACCTGTTCCTGGCTGCTGGGTAGACTACGGCATCGCTCGTAACGATACCGGACCATATTGCTATACCCTCCGCGTCGAACTGGGCGCCTCGCTTCGCACAACCAGAGCTCTCTACATTAATTTTGGTGCCGTTTCCTACGCGGCGACGGTCTCGGTGAACGGCAAACCAGCTGGCGAACATCTTGGGGCATGGGATAGCTTTAATATCGCTGTACCTTCTACTCTCAAGCTTGACGAGCGCTGGCCGGAGTTCCTTGACATCGAAATTGTCGTTACAGGCGCTGGTGGTGAGGAGTACCCAACAGATCGCATCCTGGCGGGGTTTTTGCCGTACGTATCTGGCTGGCTGTTTTCGGGACTTTGGCAGGACGTCTGGCTGCTCGAAGCGCTTCCAGCTCAACACGCCGCCGCAGAACCACGCGCTACTGTATCTGGCTCTAAGATATTGCTGGATGGTAAGCCATACTATCCACGATATGCTCTGAGTTGGGGTTGGTACCCGGGATACAACTGCCCGAATCCACCAGATGATGTAGTGCGGTCGGAAATCGCAAATCTCATTGCCCTTGGTTACAATGGGGTTAAGTGCTGCCTATGGATTCCGACGCAGCGCTACGTTGAGCTGTGTGAGGAGGCCGGGCTCACGGTCTGGATTGAGCTCCCGCTTTGGCTGCCAAAATTAATCGAATCCGACTGGCATCACGCTACAAGCGAGATACGGGCTATCGTAAAGCAGCTTCGCAAGCATAGCTGCATTATCCTCTGGACCATCGGCTGTGAGCTATCGGGATCATGCCCGGCCCCTGTACTCAAGTATCTCTATGAGCTCGTACGAGATCTAACAGGATCTCGCCTGGTTCGAGACAACAGCGGAGGCGGCGAGTGCTACGGTGGTTTGCTAAAGGAGTATGCAGACTACTACGACTATCACCTGTACTGTGATCTGCAGTTTTTGCGTCCGACCTTTGATTACTTCCAGGCTGGCTGGCGAACCGCAAGACCGTGGTTATCTGGCGAGTTCTGCGATGCAGACGCGTGTCGCAATATCGAGCTGTTACGACAGACGAATGGCGAGTTGTTGCCCTGGTGGACCAGCGACGACCAAGCGATAAATCCAACAGGTGTGCGCTGGGATATGAATGCTGCAGGCGCTCCAGGGCGAATCCAGCCTCTGATACTGCGATGGCAAGAGTTGCTCGAAGGGCAGCGAAAACAGACACTGCTGCATCGCAAGCACACGCTGGAGTTCGTACGCGGCTATGGTGAAATGTCTGGCTATGTGGTAACGGGGTTATACGATACCCCGATCTCGATTGCCGGGATGCTGGACGACGCGCGCGAGCCCCGGTACACGCGCTCTGAATTTTCGCGGTTCAATGCAGATCGTGTTCTGCTGCTTTCGTGGCCCCGAAGGCGCAGATGGCAGGCCGGTGGCGATCGACCTTCATATGAGGACGTTCATGTGCACGTTTCTGGCTCGACGATATATCCATATCTCGGTCTATCCAATTATGGAAATGCCTATCATGCTGCATCTGGGGACATATCACTCCTCGATGCCTGTGGTAATTCTGTAATCCATCAGCACGTCGATCTTCTTGATCAGTACATCGGTTCCGGTGACGTGGTTCAGCTTATACAGCTCGAGCTGAAATTGCCCGAAGCTACCGAGATGCGAAAATTCCAGCTATGCATCCAGATGACTGGAGATGACGGCGACGAGATTTCCAACGATTGGTCGCTATGGATCGCTCCAGAAACGAACCGCGATAGTTTGCCTGCTCACAGAGTAGTGGACCCATTGGGAATCTTCAACGGTGCAGATGGCGCTACCCTGTTGAGCGAAGACGAGAGAGCTGATGTAATCGTGGCCTCCTCAGCCACTTCTGAAGTAGCCGCTCATTTGGAGGCCGGTGGGAGAGCGTTCGTGTACATCGGCCCGAATGACAGCATACCCGTTGTGAAACTTCCATTTTGGCGCGAGGCCATGAAGCTACTTGAGCCACATGTCATCTGGGATAAGTTCATACACGAAGGATTTACCGATCTCCAGTTCTATGGCCTGGCCACAGACGTGGCAATAAGGCCGGATGAAATGAGAAAAAGGTGGCCGGGCGCAGTGATTAACCCAGTTCTGCGTCGAATAGATGCAAGGTCATACGAGGAAACCTGGTACCTGGTTGACGTGCAGACCGAAGGTGGTGGGCGCATGCTCCTGACAACACTTCGGCCCCACGGCGGGCTAGGTGATCAGCACGATGGGTTGATTCGGGGCGCAACAGGCTGGCAGTTTCTGAACGCAGCTCTCCATGGGCTAATCGGATAATGATTTCAATCTGAAATCAGCACGCATTCCCCGTCTAAGGAGATTGACATAGCGATGATTCGGTTACTTAGAATCTGTTTTGCAATCGTTCTGGCAATAGCGCCGATCGGATTCTGCCATTCCACGGCGTCTGCGCAGACCTCGAACATCCAGAAGCGATGGCTATTCATCTGGCGAGACATGAACGATCCCAAAGAGGTCGATAGAGTCATTGCCAGGCTTCCCGCGGCGCATGCGGCGGGTTACAATGGTCTCGCGCTTTCGGCTAACGTAGCTGCCTCCAAGGCTGCTGAACTAAAGGCCGAAGCCAAAGCGAATGGCATCGCCATCGTCGCTATCGTCATGGGCGGCGATCCGGATCGCAACTATGTAGAGGGCGTGCTCAGCAAGGATGCGCTGTTTTCGGCCGCCGGCGGCACTCTCAACTTTCAGCCGGATAATCCGACAAAGGTTGTCAATGGTAATTTTGATAGCTACAAGGGCGACCATATGGTGGGGTGGGGCTTTCAGGACGATGAAGGCATAACCACTTTTGCCGATCACCAGGTGACGCATGGTGGATCGACTTCGCTGCGCATGGAGAGCTTTAGCAAGAATTCTGCCCAGCATACTCGCATAGCACAACCCATCAAATTGCATCCCTATCGGCAGTATCGGATCTCGGTGTGGGTTAAGACCGAAAATCTGGCCGGCGCCTATCCAGAAGTGAAGGTGCTCAATCAAGATGCCTCCGCCAGTGTAAGCTTTCAGACCTTCCATTGCGACCCCACGCAGGATTGGAAGCACTATGATCTGTCATTTAATAGCCTGAAAACGGAGAACGCAAACCTCTACCTGGGAACATGGTCTGGCAAGAGCGGAAAAATGTGGTGGGCCGACCTCAAAATCGAAGAGATCGGGCTGGTCAATGTTCTCAGGCGACCCGGCTGTCCTTTAACCGTGCGAGCCGAAAATGGCACAGAGTTCGAAGAGGGAAGAGACTACCAGAAAATCGTCGATACTCAACTTCATCCCTGGGCTGCGTATCATGATCCGCCTGTTGTGCGTTTGACGCCGACATCGCGCATCAAAGAGGGCGATCGCATTCGCATTAGCTACTACCACCCTTTCCTGGTCTATGAGGACAGGCTAACCTACTGCCTGAGCGAACCCAAAATCTTCGACGACTGGCGTGCTGAGATCAAACAGGCTAACGAACTGCTCCATCCTGCGGCATTTTTCATGTCCCACGACGAGATGCGCTGTATGAATCAGTGCGCAGCCTGCCAGGCAAAGCATATGACGGCGGGCGAACTGCTCGCATGGAATGTTCACAAAGCCGCGCAGATTATTCGCGATGTGCGGCCGGATGCTGAGATCTGGGTGTGGAACGATATGTTCGACCCAATGCACAATGCGATAGACAACTACTATGCGGTTAACGGCACCATAAAGGGATCCTGGAAAGGGCTCGATCCTGGCATCGGTATCGTGAACTGGCATGGCGATCTGAAAGGGAAGAACTGCTCGTTTTTTGCGGACATGGGGCTGAAGCAGATCCTCTCAGGTTACTACGATAGCGACGACGATGGCGCCGCTATCGCAGATTGGGAGGCAAACACAAAATCAATCCACGGCATCGTCGGTGCGATGTACACCACGTGGGAGGATAAGTACGGCGCGATGGATGCCTGGGCTAAAAGAGCCTGGGGTAGTCGCCGACAAGACTAGACCATGAGCTGGCCAGAATCAACCACGATCTCTTGACCCGTGATACTGCTGTTTTTGGCCAGCATCACAAACGCGTTCGAAACATCTTCAAGCTCAGCCGTATGTTTCAGCAATGAGCTTTCGGTTGCAGCCTGGATATGCTCTGTCGAGAACCCTGCGACCCACCGGGTCAATATGAGCCCTGGCGCGACGGTATTCACTCGAATATCCGGCGCCAATGCGACAGCCAGGCACTTTGTCAGATGAATTAGCGCTGCCTTTGAAACTGCGTAGGGAATACTGCTTCCAATAGGGGCAAGCCCAGCTATAGAGCTGGTGGTGATAATCTGACCACCGCCATTTCGTCGCATAATCGGCGCGGCAGCCTGCGCTAGGGCAAATGCCGCCTTCAGATTAACAGCCAGAATCTCGTCCCAGGCCTCATCCGTAACCGCATCGATATCTTTGAACGCAATAAATCGCGTCGTGCCGGCATTGTGTATTAGAAGATCGAGTCTGCCATGCGCAGCCTCAACATCGGCAACGAGACGCCTAGCCGCAGAAGTGCTAGCCAGGTCCGCCTGGAGCGTGGATGCCTCGCCGCCCGCAGCACGAATGTCGGCAGCGGTTCCCTCCGCATCCTCTTGCGATCGCGAGTAAGAGACAACAACTGTCATGCCCTCTCGCCCCAGCGCAAGAGAAATCTCCCTGCCCAACCCCGTGCCCCCACCCGTAACCAGCGCAACCTTGCCTCTTATATCCAAATCTCTTCCCTTTTCCCTGGTCCCTGTCCTCTACTGTTTTGGCTTGCCAAAGGCAGCATCTGCCGCCTGACGGAACGCGCCGTAAGCCTGATCGCCATTCAATGGGTATCCGGCATGCTGAACCATCCATATTGTAATGAGGCCGTCGCCATGGTTCGTGTCGATGTTCATATTGGTCGCGTATGCGCCGCCATGTCCAAAATTGCCTCCTCCAGTCGACCATCCAAGCCCATAGCCATCCGGTAGGTTTCCAGTCTGCTTAGAGATCATCTCCCTAATAGCGTTTTCGGAGAGATACCTTTTTCCATTCATCTCGCCGCCGTTAAGGATCATACGGCAAAAGGTTGCCAGGTCCGCAGCCGTTGAGAAGAGCCCTCCTGCCGGCATCGGAAATCGGTTCGTGCGATCGTTTAACGGGTACCGAAGCTGACCCACAGTGATCTCTTCGAGGTTGTCCTTTGCCTGGTTGGGCCGATATGATTTAGCAATGCGACCTATCTGCTTTGCGTTGGGCCAGAAGGTTGTGTCCTTCATTCCCAGTGGCTCGAAGAGTTTCGTATCCAGGAACTTCTCGTACGACATTCCGCTTACGACTTCAATAATACGCCCCGCCGTATTGATGCCTGCATTTGCATAACTGTATTTACTCCCTGGTTCAAACTGCAGGGGCGATACGGCGTAGCTTACCACGCGCTCGCTCAATGGACGTTGATCCAGGGTCGGGTTCTCGATCGAGGATGCGAAAGGCAGGCCGCTCGTATGCGAGAGAACTTCTCGTATTGTGATTGGATGCGATGGGTGCTTGAGAAGCTGATGATCGTTGTCATGCTCAATAGCCAGCCATTGCCCTCTAAATTCGGGCAGGTACTTCTCAACCGCATCATCGAGGTGGACCTTCCCCTCATCCACCAGAATCATGAACGCTGTCGCCGTGATCGGCTTGGACTGCGATGCAATCCAAAAGATAGCGTCTGGCTTAAGAGGCTTCTTTGCTGCGATATCCGCCCAGCCAACGGACTCCACGCTCAAAACACCCCGGCGATCGGCAACGAGAGCCACTGCTCCCGCCAGCGCATGTCGATCAACAAATGGCTGCAGCACTGCGGTCACTCCTTTCGATTTGTCTTGCGTCGTGGGTGGCGCAATCGGGGTTGCGAATGCTGCATCCGCTATAACCAGAGCAGGCAGCAAGCACGTAACGGCCACCACGGCTCGCGATAATAAAAGGTTCAATTCCATCTTTATCCTCTGTCGTTCAAGTGATGTATACCTCGTCCGATGTACATCCGTTGACCGTGATGCGATCGCTTCCGGCGGCGAAGATGTCATTCCCGCTCCTGCGAGCTTGCCAGCGAATCAGGGGAGGGTTAGGGAGGGGAGCGAGGTCCCGAAAGCAGTAAGCGGCCAAGTCCTATCGAATTGTGATTGCTAGCCCAAGTAGCTCCACACTGCGCAGTGGCTTATCACGATTTGTTGTTGCTAATTCGCATTTATTTGCGTCTGTTTGTGGTTAGAATCTGCACCGCGTGCCAGTGCGTCATAATAGCTTACCTGAACTGCAATGATCGGACATATGACGAAAGAGGAGACACCCAGCAAATGGAATACACAACTCTCGGTCGTACGGGGCTGAGTGTCAGCCGCATAGGGCTTGGGTGCGGCGGTCACAGTCGTCTCGGTCTCAAAATTGGCAAATCAGAGGAGAGTGCCATTGCTGTAGTTCGAGAAGCAATTGACCTCGGAATCAACATTATCGACACGGCTGAGTCCTATGGCACCGAAGCTGTGGTGGGCAGGGCGCTGCGGGGTGTGCCGCGAAATGGCATTGTGATCTCGACCAAGGCAGGAGTGGATTGGCAGGACGCGTGGTGCTCTGCCGCCGATATGATCCTGCGAGTAGAGGCGTGCCTTCAAAGACTGGAGACCGACTACATTGACGTGTTTCATCTCCACGCGGTCACGGTGGACGAATATCCCTATGCATGTGAAGAGCTTTTGCCCGCGCTGAAAAAGGTCCAGGCAGAGGGCAAGATCCGATTTATCGGGATCACTGAAACATTCGGTCCAGATCCATCGCATCAGATGCTTTCTCGCCTCGTTGAAGAGGAAGCTAGTTTCTGGGACGTGATCATGACTGGCTTCAATCTCCTCAATCAGTCCGCCAGAGACAGAGTGCTTCAGTACACAACGCTCAACAACATCGGCACTCTTTGCATGTTCGCAGTTCGCCGAGCGCTCAGTCAGCCTGATGCGCTGAAGGAGGCAATGCAAGGTCTCATCGCCCGGGGCCTTGTAGATGGCGCCGAAATTGATCTCTCAAATCCTCTTGGCTTTCTTGCACAATGCAGCACCAGCATCACCGATGCCGGGTATCGGTTTTGCAGCCATGAACCCGGGATCGATGTGGTGCTCTCAGGAACAAGCAGCGTAGAGCATCTCCGCGAAAACTTACAGTCAATCCTGGCCCCGCCACTGCCTGATGAGATTACCGTGAAGTTACGCGAGATCTTCGCCAACGTGGACAGTATTTCGGGAAATTGAGAAACAGTAAATGAATCGACTTGACTATATTGAAATCCGAGGTACTATAGTGTCCAATGTAGTACTGGAGGCAAGTATTGGACTTCGGCCGCGAATTGATAAAAGGCAATACGCCGATGATTGTACTGTCGGTTCTTAACAATGGACCGCAGCATGGTTACGGCCTTGCGCGTGAGATTGAAAGGCTCAGTGGCCAGGCTCTCGCCTTTAAAGAGGGCACTCTCTATCCCGCGTTGCACGCGTTAGAAAACGATGGAATGATCGCAGGAGATTGGCAGGTATCGGAAAGCGGTCCGCCGAGAAAGATATACACCATAACGACAAAGGGCCTCGCTGAATTAGAGCGCCGCAGCCGTCTATGGAAAGACTTTAGCGCCGTGCTTGATCGAGTAATGAAGGGAGAACCCGATGAACAGACTGCATGAAGCTGACTCTTTAGAGTCAGGCACGGGCGCATACACCGGCGTCGAAGACTATCTGGATCATTTGTGTCTTCCTCTGATCAAATGCATGACATATCAGGAGCGCGACATCATACGCACAGAGGTTCGCGTTCATCTGACCAGACTGATCGAAGCGCATTGTGAGCTTGGCGCCGCCACCGAGGAAGCAACAAGGGCGTCAATGCGGCAGTTTGGAGACCCACATGTCATCGGACGATCTCTTCTCAGAGAGCATCGAGCCGCCAAACATCAACTACCGCTGCCTGCCTGGATGGCCTTGAACTTAATGGTCGGATCAGTCACAGGTGCATGTGTCTTCATCGGTATCGATTGCCTCATGAATCTGTCGCATTTGACAGTCAATATCATGTTCGGCACAGACTGTTTAATTGGCGCAGCCATCGGTTGGCTGCCAGCCTTTTCGCAGTTGAAACGCGGACTCACTCCTGTAGCCGAGGCAGCGCGCTCCAGTTCGATCTATACCCTCTTGGTCGGCGGGTTGAGCGTTCTGGCTGCAATTGCGTCTGGACATGTGCTGCGTTTCTGGTTGATGTCCTTGGAGGTTATCCTAACAGTCTCGATAGCTGCGGCTGGTCTCGGAGCGGTTGCGGGAGTCGTGAATGCGAGAGCGCAGCGAGCGCTAGCGCGCTTCGCACCCCCGTCCGCACGTTTCGGGCGACACCGCGCAACACGCTGATAGCCCTCACCCCCGGCTTGGTTCGGCCATGCTGGCACGACACCTTGCGGATGCGTCTGCAAGGCCGCCCTCGAGCTCGATGATCTGCTGCAGGTGCCTCATTCTTTCCGGAGAGGCCGTTTCGCGCATCGTCCTTGAATGAAGCTGATCAAGCCAGAATCTGCCGTGGCTGTTGATATAGCCTGTCAAATCCGCTATCTGTGGCTCTGTTTCAGCGTGGTGAGACAGGTTAAGCGTGAACATTCTCCGTGAGTTGTTGCCGCCAAAGGCTGCATGGTGCAGGTTATGATTGAAGACCACCAGATCCCCAGGATTGCTCTCCAATGGCACTGCCGGCACGGCGCTCGGCTCGATTCCAAATGCTTCGCGTGATCGGTTCACATCACGCACTTTCAACAGCCAGTTATTGCCAAGCACCTGACTGCCAGGAATGACGCGCAGACATCCCGAATCTTTTCGAACTGGATCCAGGTAAAGCGCCATCTTAATAAATAGACCTGTGTCGTGCCAGCCGTCCGAATGCCATCCGGTGTCGCCCGTATAGTAGTTGCCATCACCGCCGAGATAGTTGAAATCGGCGCCAAGCAGGGATGCAGCAATCTCAACAATGTCACGGTGATCCAGAAGCGAGCACATTTTTGCGCTCTGATCAATGAACGGGACGATGCACGTTCGTTTTGTGCCATCGTGTTTTGGGCCGGATGCGGTATTGTGAATAGTAGTAAATTCATCCGTAATCCAGCCGATGTCGTCGGATAGCAGGTTCGGGAACACTAGAAACCCGAACGTCTCAAAGAAATTAATCTGTTGGGCAGAAAGCGCCATGGCATCGTATCCCCCCGATCGGCGCGCTTTGCGGCCCCGATCCCCCCAGCAATTCACTTAATATGCATCCGGTTCCTTCGTAATCGTGAAGCGTCACGCCGTGTTCGGTCCGTTCTTCAATCGAAATCGTTCGAGCACGCATGGAGACTTCTTGCTATGAAACGGCTAAAGAAACAGAGTGGCTTTTCTCTGTTGCTGACTGCTCTCCTGGGCTTGTTTTTAGTCCGTGATGTGGTGCACCGTGTGGCAAATCGAGCCGTGTTCAGGGCGATTCACAATGCAGACGCAGACGCTGCAGCACGAGCACTAATTTTCGGCGCCAGTCCAAATGCGACGGCGCAAGAAGGAGAAGTTAATATCGCGCTGCCAGGCGATCCGGCGCTTGTGGTAGCTGCCAGTATCAACAGTACTGATATCTGCAAGAGCCTGATACAGGCTGGCGCTAACGTAAATGCTCTTACGAACGCGCACGACAGCAGCCTCGCTATGGCGATTGCAAATTGCAACGTTGTAGTCGTTCACGATCTCTTGCAAGCGGGCGCAAATCCGAATCAGCCTGCATTGGACCCTGGTGAGATGCAGGCAATCGCAGTGCCGCGCGTTTCTATATTGGGAATTGAACAACGACAAAATGAGATTGAACTGCCAATCCGAATGACTGCGTACCGCGCCCTGAACTTCTTCGACCCGCATATAAAAGGGGCCAACAGTATGGCGAAGGCTAGCTCGTCTCAGCGGACCATTCGTGCGATCTACGATATGCTTGTGGATCATGGAGCGAAGCCAGCACTCGTCGACGCGCTGAGCGTACGAGATTTTGCGCGTTTTCGCGCACTATTGAGTTCAGGTGCAGACATCAATGCCTCGGATAAGGCTGGGCTAAATCCGGTAAGAATTGCCGTGCAAATGCGCGATACTGCTTTACTTACCGAGCTCCTTAATGCTGGCGCCGATGCGACCGTCATTGCCGGCGAAAGGTCAGCCTTTAGTGTTGCAACTGAAAACCGCGAAAGTCTGCTGACAACATTGATTGTCGATCATGCAGTCAAACGGCTGCGGCAAAACAAACCTGGCGCCCAGAAGATCGCAGGCCGGTTGATGGCGAACGTCTCGGAGCGACCGCAATACTTGCTGTTGCGATCCGCCTGTGTGATCCCCAATTTACAGACCGCAATAAGATTTGCAGATGTTGAAGCAATCAAATACCTGCTTTCTCATGGAACCAGTCCCAATTTGCCCTTCGATGATAGCGCTTATCCTTTGGAACAGGCTGGGCCACCCGCTGTCGTCAAATGTTTGCTGGAACGCGGTGCGGATCCCAATAAATGTGTTGCATTAAGGCTTGCCGTAGAAACCGCTAATTCAGTCAAAGTTAGTTTGCTTCTCGACGCGGGGGCGAAACTTGCACCTCGTTCGAGTACATTGACGGTAACTGAAAAGAGGTTGATGATCGAGCGCTCCAGTCTGAACAAGGGGTACTTAGCGCTTGAACGGCAAACCGGCGGAGACGGCCCAATGCCTCTTATACAGATTGCAGCCGAAATGGGCTCCTCTGCGATATATGGCGAACTGAAGAAACATGGCGCAGTTGCAAATCTCTATATTGCCGCTGCAATGGGAGACCTGGGGGAGCTGAAACGACTAAGGGCCAAAGGCGAAGACCTGGATGCTCTTAACTCGTTGAGGCAATCCGCAATTGGGTTAGCGCTAATCCGGCGCCACTGGGATGCTGCGGAATGGCTGCTAAAAGCGGGGGCTAGCGCCGATATCCTGCAGCTGGACGGACAGACTCCCTTGACTTTTTGTGTCAAGACGGGCGATACCAGAGGCCTGCAGCTGTTGTTGGAACACAAGGCAGATCCGAAACGCAGTAACGACCGCGGCGAAACTCCGCTTAACCTCGCGGTGAAACTCAAGAACGTGAAGCTTGAACAGATATTGAGGCAATATGGCGCCTGATACTGGTCAATCGTGTCGCCAACAATTATGCCGGCGAACACTGTGCATGTTTACCCCGACAAAATATCTGAGATAGAGTCTCGATATTTTACTCAAGCGCTCACAAGGGAGCTGAATTGTCCGCCAAAAACAGATTACAGAGTGCAGCTGTTGCATTCCTGATTGTCGCGTGCGTAGTTGTGGTTGGACGTGATGTCTGGGTTAGAACCATGCGTCGGCGTCTTATTCACGCCATCCGCACTGGAGATGTTGTAGGTGTACGAAGGGCACTGGCCTTCGGCGCCAATCCGAACACCAAGACGACTCGGGGCGACATCGATTGGTCTGGTCCCGGTGAGTCCGCCCTTATGATCGCAGAAACGCTTGGAAAACCTAAGATTGTCTCGATACTTGTAAAGGCTGGGGCAAATGTCAAAGTGACCAATAGCTCGCGCCAAACCCCACTTGGATACGCAATAGAAAGAATAGATGTGGCGGATGTTGCTCTGCTCTTAGATGCGGGCGCAGACCCACGCGCACTGTGCGTTCGAACCTCCCTTGGTCTTGCGCTGCAAGACGATCGACCGCTTGTTCCGCCCATCGAGAACGCCGCTAGTAATACGCTCGATCAGCTTAGAGGATTGCGGATGTCGCCTGGGTATGAGTCGATTCGGAAAAATGCAGCTTCGGCTCGCAAGATTTACGATCTGATCAAAAACCGCGGTATTGAGCCAACGGTCAGCGAGGCATTGGCTGCAGGAGATCGTGATCTGTTCATTTCGCTGGTGAAGTCTGGGGCAGAGTTAAACGTCGGTGATGCGAGGCATGGGTCTGCAGCAGCAATTGCAGTCGATCTTCATGATGACGTGGCGCTCCAGATGGTGTTGGATGCTGGCGCTGACGCCACCGCCGGGCAAGGGCGCAAGCAATCAGCGCTGACCATCGCGCTTCGTGAAGGGGACCCATCTCAGATAGACCGCATCATCGATCACTTCGCGAAAATAGTTTCTAATCGTGCTCCCGGCGCCGATGCAATTTTGAAACGTGCAATGAGAGAGCCTCTGCGTCGAAAGGACTATCTCAAGCTGCGGCAAATTGGCATCATGCCAGACCTCGCCACCGCCATTCGATTTGAGGACGTGCCTGCCATAACTCTTCTTTTGGGAGACCGTAAGGTACTCGATCTCGAGGACGAAGAAGGAGAGCTGCCGATCGAACGTGCTGTAATGTGCAAGTCAACCGAGCCTCTGTTTTGTCTCTTACGGGCGGGTGCGAAGCCAGATATTTCAAGGGCGCTCTGGATCGCCGTGATGCTTGGGAAGATAGAAATGGTCCGCACATTAATCGAACATGGCGCCCATGCAGAATTGACGAGCATGATTCGGGACCGTATCATAAAGAGCCCACCACTGATAACTCCGGTTAACACAAACCAACATATCCAGCTAGAACGTCAGTCAATTCGCGGTACGTCGCTGCCGCTGTTGGAAATTGCGGCTGAAAACAATAACACGGAGATATATAACCTGCTTCGTTCGCATGGCAGTCAAGACAGTCTATACACAGCAGCTGCGATGGGAGACATTTCGCGTTTGCCTTTCCTATTTAAGCAGAGCGGCGACCTGAATGCCCTTAATTCGATGCGACAATCACCACTCAGCCTTGCGCTCATGCGGCAGCACTTGGAAACTGTAAAGTGGCTCGTGGAGAATGGAGCCACTGCAAATGAGATTCAGACAGATGGGCAGACTCCACTGACACAGGCAATTAGAGCCGGGCAGGTGGAGGCAGTGAAACTGCTGCTGACAAACCACGCGGATGTGCACAGAGCGAATAGCCGCGATGAGACTCCACTGCAGGTCGCACAGAAGCAAGGAAACACTACACTCACCGACATCATAAAAAAGTCCGGCGGCTAAAGTCTGCATCATTTCTCATCTCAGAGTGAGATGTTGCCTTAAGACAACAGAACGCCCGTGTGCAGCAACTGCACACGGGCGTCTCTCATTTTGGAAACCCGGTCAAGCAGAGATTACTCTCCACCACCACCCTTGCCACCGCCAAGTCCGCCAGGACCAACGCCCGGGCCACCGCGACCAGGGCCATTAGCCGTGTCGGATTTACGGATCTTCTTAACGGTATCGTCGGCGATGAAGTTCCAGGTCTTGTTTAGCTGGTTGCCTTTCCAGTCCTTAACGGTTACCGTAATTGTGTGATGGCCATCTGCAAGCTGGCTTGACTTCCCGCCCGTGTCCGATTCAATCGTCGTGTACTCAATGGTATTGGTGTCGGCTTTCCAGCTGAAGCCATTGTCGGCAATGCCCTTTGCAGGCTCATCGGTTGCATCGCGCCTGCCAATCAACTGGTCATCGAGCTTCAGTGTGAGCGTGCTGAGATCGAGGCCCGATCCTTCGTCAACGATATGTGCGCTGATGTGAACCGGCGGTCGTCCATTGATCACAACGCCGTTTTCGGGTTCAAGCTTGTCGATTACTGGAGGATCTGAATCGATAGCGTCGTGTCGGAATGCGGTTAGAGAACCGTCATCGGAAAGTGCGTAGAGCGTATCCCCCTGTACCACAGTGCGAGACGCAACGCTGGTAATTGTTGGAACGTTCTCTGGATCGTCTGAACTTGGAGTCAGCTTGTAGTTCCACTTGAGTTCGCCCGTCGCCGTGTCGAATGCTGTTATCCCACCCAATGCAGTCGTAACAATCAACAAGTTGTTCGTGACTACTGGCTGTGCTAACGCACGGTTTGGAATGTGTGCAGCTTTTCTCCAGGTCCCCTTGCCATGCGAGTTTATGGAGTATACAGATCGATCGCCTAGCACGATATAAGCCGTGCCATTCTCATCAACAACGGGCGGTACTGCGGCATCCGTCGGGAGGGAGATCGACCATCGCACCTGACCGTTGGTCTTCCAGCTTGAGAAGGTGCTGCCAAGAGAGAGATAGAAGCCATCGCCGTAGAAAACGGGCTTCGCGACGGAGATATCGTTTGAGAGATGAACCGTCCACCGGTTTACGCCACTAACAATGTTCCTCGCATGAAGATCCTGGCTCGAGGTCACGTAGAACAGTTCGCCATTATAGATCGAGGGTTCTGCGCCGAGGTCACCGCCGATGTCGATGCCGGCTGGCCGGTTCGGGAGGGAGTACGCTCCGCCCGCAAATTCGCCCGTTGTTCCGTCAACGGCATACATCCTGCCGTTCTGGCAGGTGAAGTAGACCGTGTTCTCTAAAACAATCGGGGATCCAAGCACCTGGCTCTTGCCCGCAGGCGCGAACCGCCAGAGCAGTTTCCCATCAGCGGCACTAAGCGCATATAGCCCATCGGGAGCCGAGATAAAAAGTTTGCCATTTGCTAAGGTCGGAGTAAACTCAACAAGCTTTGGCAAATATGCTGCAGTATCGGCCGGATACCGCCATTTTAGCCCACCTGTATCTAGGGCTACGGCGTATACAGCATTGCCGGAAACAAAATATGCGGTGTCGGCTGAGAGAGTCGGGGACGCAGGATTACTGCTGAAGTAAGTGCCGGTAAATTTCCAGTCGACAGACAGCGGAGTCGTCACTGATCCTGCGGCGCGTCTCGCTGCATGCCTGACAGCTGTCTCTGCGGCAGCTCTGCCGTGGAGATTGGTCATCAGTGCGAGCGGCGCGGCGAGCGCAATGAGCGCAACGCCAACATTGCGCGCACGCAACGGACGATACTGACGGGCAGAAGTCATGATCCAAAACCCCCCTGATTGGTCGGTTACACGTTTATCATTGCCATTGGCATCGCCAATTTAGACAACACACATCATGCATCAAGCGATAGCCAGAATGCAGCGTGTTCATCTGTGGCGTTCTCAAAATACCGTTCAGCACGAAGGGCATGAAAACTCACACTCCTTGCGCTTACACTCTGATCCATTATAGATGTTTGCAAGGAAGCTGTCAAGCTACAGACGACGGAAACTGACGGACAGTTCAACTCAGACCGACAATCATTGAAACGAACTGTCTTTCGGCGACTGACGGGCCAGACTTCTCCACAAAACGGCGGATTTGTTGCTTTAGTTGAGCCGAAATGGCCCCATAACTCCGAATAGACCTTGACACGGCAACTTTCCAGTAATATCATTTTACAAAATATGGATAGTCTTATCCAATTAGGTGCTGCGAAGCCAGCGGCACGGCTGAAAGGCGATCGGATGACGATCGAAAGATTTTCGCGAACAGGAACCACAGGAACGCAGTTCGAATCCGAAGGACTGCTAAAATCTGCGCCTTTACCAAGAGAGCATGGCGCGTGGGTGATGCTGCTCTTGCCCCTTCTAGTTGGTGGAGTGTTGGGCGGTCATCCTGGTGATATGCGGTTGTTGGAACTTGCTGGTGCTGCATTTCTTGCGTTTGCAGCTCGGAATGCGGCTTCACTTTTCTGGCGCCGAAGGTCGAACATAATTGCAGGCTGCTGGACGATCCTCTACGGCATATTTGCGCTGCTGCTTGGGCTACCTCTAGTGGCTGGGCCGAGCGGGGACGCGGCGTCAATGCGGTTGTTGGCGCTTGCAGTACTGCCGTCGCTTGCGTTATTCACGCTCTTTGTAATTGTGAAACCAAGATCGAGGTTCGACCGCACTACCGTCGGAGAGATCGTCGGCGTTGCAGCGCTCACAGCGACCGGACCAGCCGCATACCTTATTTCGTCAGGCCGCCTTGACCGCTCCGCGATATTACTGTGGGCAGTCAATTTTATCTACTATTCAGGCGGAGTGGTTTATGTGAAGATGAGGCTCGATGCGATGAAGCACAGGGCCGACTGGACGCAGCCGACAAAGTTTGCCACGGGCTACTTGAACCTTGTCTTAACTCTCTTTGTTGGGGCCGGGGTATTTGTTTTGGCTGTTGAGTGGCCCGCACACGGCATGCTGATGGCCGTTGCGTTTGCGCCAGCGCTAACCCGTGGGTTGATTGGCTGGGTTCTGCTAAAACCGGCGCTGCCGCGGCTTAAGTACCTGGGCATTGCTGAGGCCACAATTGCGCTGTGGTTTAGCCTCTTTTTGGTTTTCGCACTGCGCGGCACTTAATCGGCTAGATCTACGGCTGCTCTTGTTACGGGCATTGGCACCGGGCAGAGTGGTCGACTGCTCGACTCTTGTGCGAGAAGCTCTGCAAGATTGGAGGCCCTGAAACACTGCTCCACCTCGCACATCGCCTCGTCCAATCGTTTATGAAGCGGACAGAGATTTTCGCCGTGCGCAGCGAGGCCAAGCGGACAGCGTTTAATGCGCTGAATAGGATCGACCGCCTGCACGATATCGTATACCGAGAGCTCTTCTGGCGGAGTTATCAACGTGAAGCCGCCATGCAAGCCGCGCTGTGAGTGGATAAGGCCAGCTCTCGCAAGCGCTTGTAACACTTTAGATAGGTAGTGCAATGGCACCAATGTAACTGCGGCAATCTGCTGTGCTGTTTGCGGCTCAGTGGGCTTGCTTGCAAGATGCGCCATGGCACGCAATGCATATTCGGCAGTCTGAGAGATCATTAACAAAAACTCCGGACAGATGAGGCTGATAGACGTTATACCCTACGGAAAAACGTGCTATCATCGCAGAAATGGTGGTTATGGACACAAAGCCTGTTGGAGCGCGTGTATCTTCGTGGACGACGGTTATTATATCGTTAGTTTCAACGCTATTACTCATCGTTTCGATTGTTCTGCCATCTGCAGCAGTTCATTCAGACAATGAGGACAGCGAGGACGAAGCGATACGATATCGCCAGAGCACTCCGACCGACGCGATCACCACGCTTCAGAAACAGATTGACGAAGGCAAGGTTCGCTTATCACCTTCTGGCAGGCAAGGTGTGCTGCAAAGCCTGCTCTCACAGCTCCACATTCCAATAGAATCCCAAATCCTGGTCTTCTCCAAAACAAGTTTTCAGCGCGAACTCATCTCGCCCACGAATCCACGTGCGCTCTACTTTAATGACAACACCTATATCGGATGGGTTCAGGGCAGCTCTGTGATCGAGGCTGCCGCCATGGATCCAAAACTGGGCATGGTTTTCTACACTGCCGATCAAGACAAATCCGGTAAATTGACGTTCAAACGTGGTACCGACGAATGCCTGCAGTGCCATGAGACTGCGATGAGCAACAAGGTCCCAGGCAACATTTTCAGGTCAGTCTACACACATCTTGACGGACAGCCGGAATATAGCGCAGGCACCTACCTCACCGACGAAACCAGCCCCATGGAGGAGCGTTGGGGTGGGTGGTACGTAACAGGCAAGCACGGTGGTATTCGCCATATGGGGAACTCACTGGTTCACGGCGGCCGTGATAATATCACCTTCGATCGAAATGTCGGAGCTAACATTAGCAGCCTCGCTAGGTACTTCGAGACGTCGCACTATCTGGCGCCAACAAGCGATATCGCTTCGCTCATGGTGGCCGAGCACCAGACGCACATTCAAAATCTGTTAGTTCGGGCGAACTACCAAACGAGAATCGCGGAACGATACGACGAAGCTCTGAACAAAGATTTGAACCGTCCGGCCGGGTACCACTCGGATAGCATGCGCAGCCGTATTGTCAGTGTCTGTGAACCTCTTGTCCGATCTTTGCTGTTTGCCGAGGAACCTGCACTGCAAAGCCCGATCTCGCCTTCCAACTGGTTCGCACGTAAGTTTGAGCAGGAAGGTCCGATGATGAGCCGCGGACGCTCCCTGAGACAACTGGACCTGAAGACACGACTGATGAAGTACCGCTGCAGCTACATGATCTACTCGGAAGCCTTTCGAACGCTGCCAGACCGAGCTCGAAATTATGTATATTCCCGCCTTGTAGAAATCCTCACTGGTAAAGACAGTTCAAAACCGTTCGAATCAATCACAGCGTCGCCAGAAGAGCGATCTGCTATCCTGGAGATCCTGACGGATACCCTCCCTGAATTCGCCTCCAAACTAGCCTCACCACAATAACTAAACTTGGTTCGCTGCTCTGCAAATAATATGGACTACTACCGGCAGGCGCCGCATTTCCTCACTCCCTCACTTCCCTTTCATCCCATCCAACGCCGCCTGAATCTCGTCACCTTTAAGTCCTCTAACATGACCATCAACATAGCTGATGTTGTCGAATATATTGTGTCGCAATGGATAGGCAATGCTATTCATTGGGTCAGATGCGTTTTTTGCCAGGTTATTAGAATCCCACATTAGAAAAGCCGCTTCCGGTTGTTTAATATCGGCTAGGTTCTTCCGGTTGAGATAGCTATTCATTGCATATCCAAACGGCCCATTAGGATTCGTTTCGCCTGGCGCCACCTGCGGGCACCGATACGACTCGTCGCTTTTGAGGTAAGGATTAATCGTATCCATCCACTGTGAGGCTGGGGGAAATCGCTCATCATAGTCTTGAACGTACATCAATGTGCCAAGCGCGGACTGCTTCTCGTTAGACATACAGGTGACAGCTCTTGCTTTCGACCTGGCCTGCGCAAACACTGGAAAGAGAACAGCAGCCAGTATCGGTGAAAACGCAATCGGAGTCAGGAGCATCACGATGCCGCCAATTTGCCAGGCACGTTCAACTTGCCAGTACTCTAGCAATCCACCGGGGTAAGTTCGTCTCTTCCACGCTAGTTTGTGGCCGGCGAGACCAACGTAGATCGAGATGCCCAAACTGGCGAGCCAGAACAGAGGTACTAGCTTTATGAAGAGACCCAGGGCAACCAGGGATGCTATCGACAGAAGCAGCAGCATCGCAGCGAGGCCGAACATCTTGTGACTCAGCATCCAGAAGAAGGGCAAGCCGAATGCCCCCCAATGCCACCTACACTGCATTACCTCTAGTGGTATTACCGATTGATCAACTACCGGCTGCGGTTGCATGTAGTGAGGCACGTAATTTGGATTGTCCTGGTTTGAGTCATACAGTACGGGATGTTGTTCCGGCACGAACGTGGCGACCGGAGGCAAATATGAAACAGGTGCGTCTGGAGTGAAATCGGTTTTCTGTGAGATTGCACAGCCGCAAGAGGAACAGGCATCGGTTCCATCTAGGAGGATGGCGCCGCATTGAAGACATGTGTTTTGCGTATCCATGGTGTTCTCGCCTCACTACTGGATTGAGTGTCGCCGACAAGCAATTCATTTGCGGTTGATGCTGTCTAATCCTGCAATGCGCTCCTACGCAGTTTTTTCAACCAACGAAGGAGAATCCCATCGCATTATGGAACTCGCTCGCACCTTACCTCTATATCGGGAGAACGACAGGATGTTAACCGAGGCACAGATTGCGGAGTTTGACGAGAGTGGATACCTTCAGGCGGGCCGAGTGATGTCTGACGAGCATGCCGACGCAATGCGCGAGCGCCTGTATCAGGTGGCTGAAAATCGCGGCCAGAGGTCCCCGGAAGCGAACCGGAACATGACGGGAGACAGACAGAACGTTGTCATCCAGATCGTCAACATCTGGGAGGCCGATGACCTCTTTTATCAGCACTTGTTCAATCCGATCATGTGCGAGATGATGGCTGCCGTGATGCGCACAGATACGATCCGAGTCTGGCATGATCAGGTTCAGTATAAGCCCGCAAAGGTCGGTGGACCTACAACCTGGCATCAGGATCACCCGTACTGGCCAATCATTCAGCCGGCCGATCTCGTGAGCGTCTGGGTCGCGTTAGATGATGTCGATGTAGAAAACGGCTGCATGTGGATGGTGCCTGGTAGCCATAAATGGGGACCGCACAAGGGCGGCACGATCGGTACGCGTATGGAGGATTTTGCGCCCACGCCAGACCTGAGCCAACTGCCCGAGGGTGTTGATGTAACGCCCGTTCCGATGCCAGTGAAAAAGGGGCATGCCGGTATACATCACTGCCTTACGTGGCACGGTTCGCCGCCTAACCGCAGTGAGCGTGGACGTCCCGGTATCGCAGTTCACTACATGCCAGGCTATACCCGTTATGAGAAAGACCCTGGCAAGACACATATCGTTGAGCACAATGTAGAGGTTCAGCCCGGCGAGATCCTTAAAGGGAAACACTTTCCAACCGTCTACGAAAACGGCAAAGTGCTCGGCTAACCTCAGTGGGGCGGCAGCTCAAGTCCCTCTCCACGGCGAGAGCAATACGGCATTCAACACCAGCTGTGAGTCCGTGGAGAGGGATTTAGGGTGACGCCGATCTGCAGTACCTTCAACCTAGTCCCTCACACGCAAGCTAGATCATCTGAAACACACCGTCCAGCTCCGTGTGTACCTCTTCGTTTGCAAATCTCAGAGTCCTGAAGCCGTATTCTTTCAGATATTCCGCTCGTTCGAGATCGGATTCAACGGTTCGCTTCTCACTGAGAAGCATTGCCTCCACAAACATAAGTCATCGAAGCATACCGAAGAGCGTCCGAGTTCTGGCCACACCCTAAATCCCTCTCCACACGATTAGTGCGGTAAATGTCTGTCTTGCTATCGCTCGTGTGGAGAGGGACTTCCGGCCCCTTCGGAAGTTCTCGCCGTGCATGAAATGACCCTCACCCAGGCACACTCTGCGCGCCTCCATCATTGCTTCGGCACCCCACACAGGATCCCGTATATCGCTGCCGAAGGAGCGATCGTCTGGTGAATCGTGAACTCAGATGACATTGGCGAACAGCGATTATTGAACCATCGCTCGCCTCCAGGCCACTCATCGATCGGCGGGCTAACCGACTTATTGGCCCAGTCGTTATCCCACGGACCCTGACCCTGCTCTTTCGCTTTTTTCCAGGGCCCGTAGGGAATCACTCCTGGGTGTGGACCATCCTTGCCGTTGTACCAGGCGTCCATATGAAACACAGACTTTGGGCTGCGTGGTCCCAGCCCCGTGGCCCAGGTTGTATTCAATGCGTTTGTGCCGAGAAAATAGTCGGCCGTGGTAAACAGCACCGATAACATCTTGCGCGCTACTTCCGCATCCGTTTCTCTCTCAAGCGCCCACGACACGGCCAGCGCCATGATTAGCGGAGTCGTCTGTTGGCCGACAAGCATCGGCATATTCCAGTCGCCTCCCCAGCGCAGTGCGCGCTTGTCGGCAGACTCGACATAGGCTTGACCCGTATGAAGAATGGCGCTCCGCAGCTTTGTGGCGAGGGCAGGATCACGCTTCCCAGTCGCCGGTTCGCCAAGAAGATATACGGCCGCCGCGTAAAGATAGACACCTTCCAGGTTCCTGACATCTGCCCGGACAGACTCGGTGTCGGCCTTTAACTGCGCCTCGTACCGCTCCTCACCAGTCAGTCGAAACAGTGCTGCAGATGCGTAGGCGCGATTGGGCTTTGCCTTTTCCACATCGCCCGGGCGCGTATTGGCAAGACCCCACGTATAGCTCTCAATCGCCTCTCTTTTCCAGTCGATGCCGTCCAGATCGGTCTTGCCCAGTTTTTTCAAAACATAGGCGAGGTGGGCGGCGACGCCTGAATAGCCGAATGTGGATACAGGATCTTCACCGGATGCTATCCAGGTGCGGTTTATATCCAGATAAGAGGGCACGCCTTCGCCATCGCCACCGAAATGATCGCCACAGATTCTCAGACCGATGCCACCCGTTGCATATCCTTTCTTCAGGAGTTCGTGCCGCAATCGAAAGCAGAATCGCGGAAGCCACGAAGCTTCGCCAAGGATATCAGGTATTCCCTTGCCGCTCTCAGGAATGTTCAGGTCATGATCTGAAAAGCCGCTTGGATTGATTTCATAGGCGAGCAGAAGCTCTTCCGGAACACGAAGGTGGGTGTAGTAGCTGTCCCAATCTCCTGCATCCTGGTACCATCCCCACACATCGATAGGGCCTTTGATACCTGCTTCGATTGCGGGCTTGTCCGCTAAATCGGCGTCCTCGTTCTTCCAATCGATAAACCGCGAGGTTGTGTATTTAAGCTTCCCGGCAAAGCCTGGAGTGATGAGCGGATTGTGCGGCGCCGGGCGTTCAAAGTCGGTGTAGGGCTTCGTTAGCGCGATGCCGCTGCGGTTGTGATAGAGCCCTCGCGTTATGACGCGATAGGGCTCGCGATATACGTCCGGGCCGATCGTAAACGCAAAAGAGCAACCCACACTGTCTACCGAGACTACATACTGTCCCGGCGTATTGAAACGCGAAAAGTCGCACTCGCTAACTTCCGCATTTTCAAAGTTGCCGTGAGGTGTGTCGCCTATCTGACCGGTTTCTGCCTGGTATCCGTTGAATCGAAACTTTACAGGTCCGTCGAAGACGGACGTGCGAGTGTTAGCGTCCAGAACGTGAAATTGCTGTCCGGCTCGCGAAGTGATCTGCCGTTCGCTACCAATACTGCCCATCCAGTGGTAAACGTAAGCGTATTTATACGGCGCCGTCGTGGAGTACCCGATATCGTTGACATGTACCGCTTCCGATCGCAATTTACGATCGTCGTAGACCCATGACCAGGTATGGCCGTTTGCCGCTAGTTTGCCGGTTTCCAGGGTATATCTGGCGCCGCGCAGCATGCGATCCTGTAAGAATAGGTATATCCAGTGTTCGTCGACATGGTCGGGCCTGTCATTCACCGCATGGTTGTTCTCCCATCGATCGACGTGCCATGCGAAGTCGACACCCTTGCTTTTCCACTGAACGGCAACAGGAACGCCTGCCGTCTTGTACTTTGCATCCGTGTCGCTGGATAGTTGATACGAGCCAGTAATCAACGATGTCCGATTATCAAGCGGATCGGTGATCACGGTCTCATCGGTGCGCTTCTGACCTTTCACGTGGTGGATCACTTTGCCATCGCTAAAATGGACAATCACGATAGAATCCGTTAGTGGCGATACATCGAGGATATCTGCAGCACGTGACCCTGCGCTTATCACCATCATCGCAAGTGCGAAAACTACTTTCGAAATCGTGGATTTATACAATTTGAGCCTCC
Source organism: uncultured Chthonomonas sp. (assembly GCA_903919615.1). Classification (GTDB taxonomy): domain Bacteria; phylum Armatimonadota; class Chthonomonadetes; order Chthonomonadales; family Chthonomonadaceae; genus CAIXIX01. The sequence continues at coordinate 8,376 of CAIXIX010000468.1, read as the reverse complement.
TCGCTGCACTTCTCCGTGGAAGCATGGCAACACTTGGAACGCAGGGTAAACTCTTGATGAAACGTGTCCGACTGGCTTTAGCCGGGGCGCGGCAGCCATCAAAGGAGCGTACCATGTTACAGCAGCGTTGCCTATCCTCGCGACCAACACTCTTCATATCCGCATGTTTTCTAGGCATCTGGGCGGTTGGGCCGGCAATAGGTCAGCCACCCGCGGCCCGGCCTCCAGATTTCAATTCCCCGGTAGTCTCGCCCGACCATACAATCACATTCAAGATCCTTGCGCCAAAGGCCTCCAGTGTGCGTTTAAATGCCGGAGATATTCCTTTCGATAAGGTAAAAGGTGGCGCTATGCGACGCGACAAGGACGGAATCTGGGAGCTTACGACAGATCCAGTGACTCCGGGAGCATATCGATATACGTTCCAGGTGGATGGCGTAGCTACTCTCGATCCGAAAAATGGAGCGACTACAGAGTCGGTTGGCAATGCCTGGTCCCTCAGTGTCGTGCCGGGCTCGGAACTGATGGACACCCGCGAAGTTCCACACGGCGCGGTCGCTGTAATAACCTACCATTCCAGCAGGCTCGGCTTCGATCGCCGGATGCACATCTACACTCCGCCGGGTTACGAAAAGGTCAGCGCGAAATACCCCGTATTCTATCTGCTGCATGGAGCAGGCGATACGGACGACGCCTGGACGACCGTGGGCCGCGCAGGGTTCATATTTGATAATTTGATTGCAGCAGGCAAGGCAAAACCAATGATCGTCGTGATGCCGGCAGGACACACGCGATCGTTTGGACCGGGCAGCCCGCTCCCGGCACCAGACGAATTCACAAGGGACTTTGTTGGCGACGTAATGCCCTATGTGGAATCGCATTACAGGACGAAGAATGACCGCGCCGATCGAGCGATCGCCGGACTTTCGATGGGTGGTTTTCAGACACTAAATGCAATGGCGACAAAGCCGGACGCGTTTGCATACGTGGGAGTTTACAGCTCTGGGCTGTTTGGCATCGTTCCGTTTGGTCAAGCAAGGGCCGCAACGACACCACCTGCTGAGTTCCCCTGGGCGGTGGAGCACCGCGCAGTTCTCCAGAGCCCGGACACAAAGAAAGGGCTGAAACTTTTTTGGTTCGGGATCGGCAAAGAGGATTTCCTGTTTGCAACCAACACAGCCACCGTTGCCATGTATAAGAAATATGGTTTTGACGTGATCTACCACGAGTCTGCCGGCGGCCACACATGGCTCAATTGGCGAGACTATCTTATCGACTTTACGCCCCGGTTGTTCCGGTAGAATGGTCCTGAATTAATGGAAATCGATATTCACATGGAGCGCCCCGACACGCCGGATGCGGTTCAGTTGATATCGGAATTGGATGAGGCTCTGCATCAGCACGACTACCCTGAAGAGAGCCGACACGCATTCAGCGTCGATAAGCTCATTCGCGATAATGTCTACTTCTTCGTAACGCGAGTCGATGGGAAACCGGCTGGATGCGGGGGGATTAAATATTTTGACACAGAGAATCCCGCGTACGGAGAGTTAAAGAGAATGTTTGTCCGGTCAGAATTCCGCGGTCAGGGGTTGGGCCGTGCAATGTTACAGCGCCTCGAAGAGCACGCTGCTGAGAGCGGGATCTCTGTTCTGAGACTCGAAACCGGAATCTACCAAACGGACGCAATCCGGTTATACGAGCGCGCCGGCTTTACCCGGCGCGGCCCCTTCGGCGACTACACCAAAGACCCTAACAGCGTGTATTTTGAGAAAAGCATTTAGTATTCTACGGCCGTAATTGTGCGCTAATAGCACGGAATTTGCATCCGGAGCGAACACATTTCGTACCTATCGCCGCTCACCGTCAAAGGCAGATTCTTAGACGGAATTACAAGAAGACCAGGACTGGTGATGCTCCTTTGGATGGTGGCGACCATGGTGATCATCGAACAAAGAAGCGCTCACCAGACACGTCATTACGACGTGAGCCTCAGGCGTGCTAGATGGGAAGTGTCCTGTTGATGGAAGTTGTCTGCACTGGCAGGAGGGGGATCTCACCAGTCGCTTATGTTCTTTTGACATGACGGCTCGCTGGCGCACCGCTTCCTCGCGGCGTACTTCCCGCGCCGCCCGCGCACTTCCCTGCGAGGCAGGTGGCGGATTCATCCGTTAGGCTAGGTTGCCTACCTAAAACCTAAAACCCAACACCTCTTCGTCCCTACTGCTTTGGTATAGTAATCCGCAGGTCTGTTCCCTTGTCGTTATCACCGGGCTGGCTGAAGATCGTTACCACAAAGCTAGAGAGATTGATCCCTTTTGGAGCGCTGAAAATGACCGCATATTCGCCTGCGGCGCCAGGCAGCAGGGTGGGGCCGCCGTAAGGGCCGTTCTCGTTGTGCGCATCGTAACCGAGCGGCTGATAGGAGTGCTCCATGTCGTCCGTCAGGGCGGTGTGGCCAGCCTGACGCTGCGTCATTATCATCTCCTGGTTCTTTGTCTGCGCGTTCTTTATTTTGCAATCGACAACATAAAGCGTATCGCCCGGATTGCGCGGAGCGAATGTCTCATGATCCGAACTGTACTTCGCGGTATAGGAGTCGACCTGCTGCACAGAACGTGCCCAGAAGCGCCATTTGCCTGTAAAGACTTCGGGACCGGCAATCGTGCCATGCAGACCCTCGACCTGATTTGCTCCGCCAGATCGAGTGAGGTTGATGCTGTCGCCACTTGCGATGACGTTCAGGTGCAGCGCCGTTGCGATGTCCTTCAATGGCACATAGGTCTTGCCATTAATCACCCGCACGTCGGTGGAAGCAAGCTGACCCTCAACAAGTACTCTGGATACATTCTGCAATGCCCAACCTGCGCCAGAGACAACAAGCAGGCCGCTTGCTGCAACAACTACCCGGAATCCACGCGTGGTTCTCATGCAAGATCTCCCCTAAAACTACCCAGACAGAATGCGTGCATTATAGCAGCAAGTTGCAGAATGTACCAGCAACAACTTTCCTATGTCTCTGTTAAGGTTGTTCGGGTGCTCTCGATATGAGTTCGTCGCTCGCTGTACTCATGATGGGCTTGTGCAAGTCGCGGTCGCAGCAAGCAGCCATCTTACAACCTGTTTATCCTGCGCGAAGTGCGGAAATGCGGTCCTCACCCTAAATCCCTCTCCACGGATTCACAGGCAGTGCTGGCCTTTGATTTGCTCTTGCCGTGGAGAGGGACTTGCACATCCAACCGCAGCCGTGATTTCCGTCTTAACACCCAAAAACCTAACACCTTAAACCTGCCTAATTTTAACAAATCCTCGGAAGCTGCTCCCCGCTCAGCATATCGATGACCCGGCTGGAACCGATCTCCGTAACCATAGTCACAATGCCATCAGAATCTGGCAGCACGCGCCCTATTATTGCGGCTCCTGCTGATACCGGATCACTTCGAAGTAGTTGAAGTGATTGCTCAGCATACTCCTGTGGCACGATAGCTATGAACCTGCCTTCATTCGCGATATAGAGCGGATCGAAGCCCAGAAGTTCGCATGCGGTTCGGACGTCGTCGCGAACCGGGATCGCAGTCTCGATTACTCGCAAGTGTAGGTTACTCACTTCGGAGATCTCTACGAGAGAGGATGCCAGTCCACCACGGGTGAGGTCTCGCATGCAGTGGACCGGTATGCCCGCGGTGATTAATTTCAACGCGGCCCCTGCGACGCAGGCGCAATCGCTATCGATGGCGCTCTGCATGTTCAGGCCTTCGCGCTCCAGCATGATTGCGATTCCGTGTCTGCCAATATCGCCGGAGAGCAAAATAACATCGCCAGCCTGCACTTCCGCCGGATTAAGCGTCAGGTTATGCGATACAATTCCAACTCCAGCCGTGTTGATGAACACGCCGTCGCCCTTGCCACGATCCACCACCTTTGTATCGCCGGTAACAATTTGTACGCCCGCAATATCTGCTGTTTCACGCATCGATACGGCGATTCGACGTAAGTCTGCGAGAGGAAAGCCTTCTTCAATGATGAATCCTGCGCTTATCCACCGTGGCCTGGCGCCAGACATCGCAAGGTCATTTACCGTTCCGTTAACCGCGATTGACCCAATATCTCCGCCTCTGAAAAAGAGTGGCTTCACTACATAACTATCTGTGGTGAACGCAATGCGAGAGGCGCCGCCCACGTCAAGGACGGCGCTATCGTGGCGCGCCTCGAGCAGCGGATTGGCAAACGCGCCAACAAAGACCTCTTCGATCAGACGGTGCATCATCCTGCCGCCGCCGCCATGCGCCATCACCACGCACTCGGGATGGCCTTTCGGCGCCGGACAACTAAGAGAAAATTCGATTATTTCAGTCATGTCTTATCTAACCTCTGCGCCGGTATCGATAGTAAGCGGAACAGGCGCCTTCTGTGGATACCATGGTCGCGCCGAGAGGATGCTCAGGCGAGCACTCGCGATTAAATGCCGGGCAGTCGGTCGGCTTCTTAAGCCCCTGCATTATCTCTCCGCTGATACACAGGCTGGCAAGCTCTCGCGCTTTGGATACGGTATCAGCCACGGCAGGAAATCGAGTATCGGCATCAAAGTCTGCATACGCATCCGATAGCCCAAGCCCGCTTTGCGGAATGTCGCCAATGCCTCTCCAGTGCCGCTCGGTAACCTTGAACACCTTCTGCATTAGCTCTTGAGCCACCACATTGCCGTCGCGTCGAACGACGCGCGCATACTGGTTTTCGACTTCATATCTGCCGTTTTCAAGCTGCTGAACGCACATCGTTAGGCCCTGAAGAATATCGAGCGGTTCGAAGCCGGTAACGACGATGGGAGTTTTGTACCGCTCGGCAAGCGGGACGTACTCTTGTGTGCCCATTACGGAACAGACGTGCCCTGCGGCCAGAAAACCCTGTACGCGGCAGCTCGGAGAGGAGAGAATCGCCTCCATGGCGGGTGGTACTAGCACGTGCGAGACGAGCACGGAAAAATTCTTGAGTCCCAACAGTTTCGCCTGATGCACCGCGAGGGCATTCGCCGGGGCGGTAGTTTCGAAGCCTACGGCGAAGAACACCACTTCGCGATCCATAAGCTGAGCTGCCAGCTTGACGGCATCGAGCGGTGAATAGACGATCCGCACATCGCCACCTCGAGCCTTAACCTGCAGCAGGTCCGTTTCAGCGCCTGGCACGCGAAGCATGTCGCCAAAGGAGCAGAACGTAACGTTTGGTAAGGCGGCGATCTCGCAGGCGCGATCCACCATCTCCATTGGCGTAACGCAAACGGGGCATCCCGGACCGTGGACCAGAGTTATTAGCTCTGGCAGCAGCCTGTCGATGCCGTACCGTACGATCGCATGGGTCTGGCCACCACAGATCTCCATGATCGTCCACGGCTTCGTTGTGATGCTGTTCAATGCATCGACGTAACCGCTAACAGCATCTGGATCCCGATACTCGTCTCGATATTTCATTGGCTCTCACCAATCTGCTCCGCCAATTCCCCGATCTTCTCAAGATAGCAGAAGACCTCTTGCGCCTCCTCGTCCGAGACGATTTCCAATGCGATGCCAACGTGAACCAGAACGTACTGGCCTATTTCAGCCTCTGGGAGACATGCCAGACTAACTTCACGTTCTACACCGCCGAAATCGACCAATGCAGTAGCTCCCGTGCCGTCGCCTGCTGAAATCGAAATGATGCGCCCCGGAATTGCAAGACACATTAGTTTTCTTCCTTTCGTTTCATCAGCGCTGCGCCCGCTGCCAATTGCCCCAGGGAGATACTCCCATCTCCCGGCGGAACACGCTGATGCCAGATCGGACGCAATCCCGCACGCTGCAACCGCTCGACAGTGAGCGTTAACAGCAGTCCGTTCTGAAAGCAGCCGCCTGTCAGTGCAACCGTTTCATTGCCAATCACTATGGCCGATTGTGTGATTGCATCGGCCAGACACGAGTGGAATCGGCACGAGATCTCTCCAACCGTAATTCCTGATTTTACGTCTGCAATTGCCGCCTTGAACATGGGACCCCAGTCAAGTACGCACGGTTCATCGGGCGCGGCGACAATCGGCATAACGTATGCGTTGCCGCTCCAGGAAGGCAAATGCGCCTTGCCTACTGCCTCCAATTCGACCGCAGCCTGCCCTTCGTAATTTGATATCGTTCGCAGGCCGGTGATGCAGCTTACTGCATCGAACAATCTGCCCGCGCTGGTAGTGAGGGGAGAGTTAAAGCCGCGCTCCAGCATCTGCTGAAGTGCGTAATGTTCGCCGTCTCGAAACCAGGAAGCTGCTTCTGGAAAGTCGACTTCATGTTTGAGCGAAAACAGAATGCCTGCTGCGCTGCGTCTTGGCTCTCGTGCTGCTGCGTCTCCACCGGGAAGCCGGAAAGAGCGCAGCGCTCCCGCACGCCTGTAATCTACACCTTCAACCGTGAGAGTTTCGCCACCCCACACAGTTCCGTCATCGCTATACCCAACGCCATCCCACGCGTACCCCGTCACAATCCCCATTACTTCGTTTTCAGTACAGCACGCAAGCACGTGGGCATGGTGGTGCTGTACCTGATATAACGGTACATTAAATCTACCGGCAAGTTCCTCAGCAAACTGTGTCGAAAAGTAGTCTGGATGGCGATCCGATATGATTAGCTCGGGCTTCACCTCGTAGATGCCGCAGAGATCGGAAATCTCGTTTTGGAATAGTCGGGTCGCCTGCAGCGTTTCGAGATCGCCAACGTGCTGGCTGAGAAAGGCATTACCGCCGAATGCAATTCCGATCGTATTCTTCAGGTGCGCTCCGACCGCAAGCATGGGCGCCGAAGCTGCAGGCATCTGAAGCGGCAGCGGGGCATAGCCTCGGGCTCGTCGAACCATCATTTCGCGGCCAACGAGCACGCGGATAAGCGAGTCATCTACTGGGCGAGCAATTGTCCTATCGTGCATCAAAAAGAGATCCGCGATACCGGCGAGACGCGTAAGTGCATCGTCGTTGTCGGTGCAGATCGGCTCATCGCGAAGGTTTCCACTTGTGGCGATTATCGGGAACCCAAGCTCACGCACCAGCAGATGGTGCAGGGGTGCGTAGGGAAGCATCACGCCAAGGGATGGCAGATTTGGCGCCACTTCTGAAGAGATCAAACCGTCCGCAGGAGACATTCGAGCTAACAGCACGATGGGAGCTTCCGCGCTTCGAAGCAGGCGACGTTCCAGGTCGGATATGCGACAGACGGTCTCAATCCACGGTACATTCGGCGCCATTATCGCAAACGGTTTCGCCTCTCTGTGCTTGCGCGCTCGAAGGGTTAGAACCGCATCGGAGTTACACGCATCGCAAACGAGGTGGAACCCGCCTATGCCTTTTATGGCAACGATGCAACCAGCGCGAATTGCCTCTGCCGTGGTTAGCAACGCTTCATGTCGCGTTGCGATCGGTCTCCCGCCAGCATCGAGAAGCGCTAACTGCGGACCGCAGTCCGGGCATGCAGTTGGCTGGGCGTGAAACCTTCGGTTTCGCGGGTCTTCGTACTCTTCGCGACATGCCGGGCAGAGCACGAAACTACTCATCGTTGTGTTTGCCCTGTCGTAGGGCAGGGAGTTTAGAATCGTATATCGCGGACCACAATGCGTGCAATTAAGAAAAGGGTAAAGGTAGCGTCGATCGGCCGGATCCAACAGCTCGCGCAGACAATCGGGGCAGGTTGCAAGGTCCGGCAGCACTAGCGCACGCTTGGCGCCGGTGTCCGTGCTCTCCCGAATCGTAAAGCTCGTGTAACCTGCAGGTTCGAGCGTTGTAGGCTCCATATTGTGTATGCAGGCAGGCGGCGGCAGATCTGTGCTGAGCCGCATCAGGAGAGCGTTCATCCGTTCGGGATCGCCCTCTACCTCGATGGTCGCACCCTGGGCGGAGTTCGATACCCAGCCCGTAAGGCCCAATTCGCGCGCAATCAGATACACCGTCGGCCGAAACCCGACTCCCTGTACAACTCCTCGAACAACGATCCGCATCCGTCCGTATGTGCGGGGGACCGTCATACAGCCCCCTGTTCACTGGTGCGGCTGAATGCTCTCGCGTTGAGGAAGCGGTACCACTCCTCAATCCCGTCTCCCGTTTTCGAAGACAGGGTGATGACATCAGCCTGAGGTGCGACGTTATGGATGTTTTCGATTGCCTGATTCAGGTTATAGTCGAGATAAGGCGCTAGATCAACCTTTGTCACTATGGCCAGATCGATATCTTTGAAAATTGTTGGATACTTTAGCGGCTTATCCTCACCCTCTGTTACCGAGAGAAGAACCACACGAATGCTTTCGCCGAGATCATAGGATGCCGGGCAAACCAAATTGCCTACATTCTCGATGAAAAGTAGGTCGAGACCCTCG
>CAIXIX010000467.1 GCA_903919615.1 uncultured Chthonomonas sp. | reverse complement strand
TCTCAGCCATGGTCCGGAGGCGCGCTACCCTGTCCCCTCCCCGTGAGCCCTAGCGAGCAAATGTGGGAGGGGTTCGGGGAGGGGGATAAAACAGCTCCGAATAACGACTCTACTGCAATGCTGTGCCATCATCGTGGCGAACCACGATCGTATTCTGCGTGAGGCTCCGTTCTGCAGTTTATTCGTGTAATCATTAAAACGGCTCAGATTGGTGCAATATGCACACTTACCCTCATCAAATAATAGCACTGTTCACAAAACGTGATAAAGCGGAATTATCTGAACCCCCTCCCCAACCCCTCCCACATTTGCTCGCAAGCTCGCGGGGAGGGGACAAAATGCGTGCATCGCGGAGCGACATTTAGTCCCGCCGAGATATGAATCATTGTTAGCCCCGACCCCTCCCACATTTGCTCGTACCTCGCGGGGAGGGGAATGAATGCACGCTGCCGGATGAAGGGAGAGACGCGATACATGGTTAGCGCGTTATCAATAGGGCATTGAGGCATGCTGTGAACGACCGTCCAACACCACTGCCTCGATGCCCTATTGAGTTGTTTAGAGCGTTGTCAGGAACGCCTTCAGATCGCCGGCATCCTGCTGGCTTAAGCCGATGTTGAATCGCTTGTTGTAGAAATCCAACACGTCCAGCAGATCGCCGGAGAACCCATTGTGCATGTATGGCGATTGTGTCTCCAGGCCCCTCAGGCTGGGAATCTTGAACTTGCCGATGTCCGCCCATTTGCCGGTTGTTAGGGCAGCGCCTGGGTCGGTGGTTTCGATGACAAAGCCCGTCTTGTTGTTCTTGAGCGTATACAGAGGCATATCCGGCGTTCTCAACTTGCCATCAGATATTCCGGTATTCAACAGGAGAGGCAGCGAGTTGCTTCCAACCGACTGAGTGGAGTGGCAGGATGAGCAGGTTCCGTTGATCACAGGCTTGCCGAGAATATCGTTAAGCCCATTCACCCCCGTTATTGCAAACTGCTTTGTATTGAACAGTTTTTCACCTCTCGCCACGGAAGCCTGTGCGAGCTGTTGGCCTGTTGGTCTGGGTCTCCCAGGACCGCCTGGTTTTCCAGGTCCGCCGGGCAGATTTAGCCAGGGCTGATAGAAAGTGAACACATTTGGATTAAACGGCAGCGGGTTTCTAACCATGCCGAATGCGTTGTTTATGCCCGAGAAGTAGGGCAGATTTACGAGCGCCTCTGGCCCGGCTGCGATGTTTGGCAAATTGAGATTGCCTGCGCTGTTGTCGTACACCTGTGACGTGTACAGGCTCGTTTCGAAGCTGAGAATCTGTGCGATTTCGCTGGCCGTTGGCGGTGCGGCGCCCTGCTCATGACCGGTGACCGCATCTGAAATCTGCGATTGCAGCGCCTGCTGTACGGTTCCTTTCGGCGCGAGCTCACGGCCGTCCCACATAACGGTCGAGAGAAACCGAAGGTTTGTGCTTGGCAAGGGCCTGCGAAACAGCGATAGCTCCTTTGCGCTCGCATAGTGGTAGGGATCGTCCACAGCGATGAGCGTGAATTCGGCATTTGCCGGCATCGGCCTTCCAATTCGGATGAGCCCCTTCGTGAGCAGCATGCTGCAGCTTTCCATCCGAGCGCCTGGAGTGGACATGTCCGCCTCGGGAGAGTTCGTGCCATCCACAGTCGCGAACAGCGGATCCAACCCCGCTGTGTTGGCAAACACCTGAGCCGCATAGTCTGGTGAAATGGTCATTCCCTGATCTACAGGGTGGCATGTAGCGCAGGTTCTGCCGTTGGTGCCTAGCGGCTTGAAGAACGGATTGGTCTCATCGAAGCCGCGCTTTGTGGTAAGCGTCCGCGAGATACCTTCGCCATTCGGCGAATCCACAAAGTTAGGCGGACCACCTTGCTGACTCTTTGTTGCAACAGGCGCAATTAGAGCAGCGGCGGCAGGAACAATGGGCGCCAGCAGCGCCAGATACCTGGGTCTGTACATAGCCGTTCTCCCGCACGTCTCCGTGCATTTACTTCGGGCGGGTAATTATCATCACCGCCATTACCAGACATCACGCAGGCGAGATGGTTGTCTCGCGATCCGTGATGGCCCGTGTGTCCATCGACCTCTCAACCTAGAGTAGGTTTTCAATCGGCTCGTCTTTCCGCTGTCAATCGGAACCGCGTCGATATGGCGAAGTATAGGGTCGAGTTATTAAAGGAAAATGAAAGAATATGAATAATTCACGCAATCATGAAAAGTTTTAAATAATGCTGCCGGTCAGCTCTTTGAACGCACTTTGGTTCTGACTTAGCCAGATTAGGTTACAAATCCCAAACACAAACAGTATCAGGCTGCGTCATGGCAGCCTGATACTGTTCTTTAACCGGTACACCTCACTGTAGAACGTGTCATATTTTCCTTCTGGCAGCCGATTTGCGGCGAAAGAACCCGGCTCCGGCGATGCCAAGGCCCGAGAGCAGCGCTAGGGAGCCTGGTTCAGGAGTGGAAGCGGGCGATGACGGCGAAGATGCTGGCGTGAATTGGTACTCAAATGGCGCTGCAAAGTACGTGTCATCGCTGTAGTAGCCGACGGCTATGTCTCCTTTAACACCAACCAAAGCTGTGCCAAACCCATCGTTAGATGCGAAAGGATAGTCTACAGTCGTAAACTGCCCTCCACCAAACAGAAAGCCGTGGTTCCTGCCCGTTAAGTCCGTATAGGTTCCTGTAAGGGTTGTACCGTCGGTTCCGTCCAGAAAGGTGTCTGCACTTCCAGGCACATTGAAATCTGTAAAGACACCAGAAGTGAGGTTGTATTCAAATCCGTGATAGTTCAGACTGGAGTCTTCGTATCTCCCAATGACCGTGTTGCCGCTGATTCCTTGAACGTTGGTAATTTGCGGAGCATTGGGATCGCTGATCTCTCGATACGTGCTGCCATTGTAGACGTAACCGACGATGGAGCCGTCGTTAAGTTCAGCCGAGCCGACTATGGTGCTTCCATGCATGGCTGAAACGGACTGATCGGCAAAGTCGTTTGCATAAGGAAGTGTCGTATAGGTTGTGCCATCGTATACGAACCCATGCTGATGGCCCTGAGCATCAGTATACTGCCCACCGATGAGGTTTCCATAAACACAACTGAGCTGAGTGTTGTTTGATGCCAGCGGATCGTTCAACGTTGAAAAGGTTGAGCCATTGTACAGCCAACCTGCGTAGCCTCCAGTAGAAGTCCACATATCGCCAACAACATTTAGCCCATCTGTGCCGTTCGCCTCGCTGGCGATGTACGCTGCCGGGGGCCGTACAGTTGTGTACTGAGCGTGGACTCCACTGCTAATAGCTGCGCACATAACCGCAGTTAATCCGGAGTTAACGAGGGTACTTCGAAGATTCATCGCGCGCTGACCTCGTGACCGAGTGGACTGTTTCATCGTATTGTCTCCTGTTCAGGTGTGCCATCGTAGCGGCACTTAGCTCGAGATAGAGTGAATTGAGCGGAACAGTGAGATTATCAAGGCGAAGCGTTACATGAATCGTTACAATTTGGAGGCTATTTGAGGGCGTGGTTGTTAATTATAGCCAGCTCGGCCAGCTCGGCCAGCTCGTGCCCCATTGCGCGAGCTGGCCGACTGAGATTACGGGCTTGTACAGACAGCGAGATAGATCGCTTCCGTACCGTCCGTAAAATAGGCGTGGAAAGCGATATTGTAGCCATCCATGCCGCGCTGCGATAGCGTTATGTTCGAGATCTTCTTGCCGCCCAGCGTGGTGCCAGTCGTTATAACCGGAGACAGTGCGCCGCCGATCGTGGTCATCAGGCAGGGGTTCTGTTCACTCTGATCGAGGCCAAGAAAGGTAACGCCATCCGCAGATGCAGCCGGGTCGCTGAGGTAACCGAAGGTGCCGCCCAGCGGATCCGGAGTGCTGGTATCGGCAAGAATGATCACCTGCGAACCCACCTTCTCATACACTCCCTTGGCAGTGATTCCGTTGTTGACCGCAAGAAATGCCACGTTTGCGCCGGCGAACACGGGAGCACCGAAGCCGAAGAAGTTGCCACCCCCAGACGGATCAACGGTTTTCGTATCTACTATCTTCGAAATGGCGCTGCCAGACTTTTCGTAGATGCCCGTAATCGCGGTGGTGGAGCAGTAGCCCTGAAACAGAATATTGTTATTTACATCAGAGCTCACATACATCAAGCCCGTAAACTTACCGCCAGACGGATCTGCCGTCGTATTATTCACCAACGTGGTGATGGTTCCGTTTAAGAGCCCGTAGATATAGCTGCCCAGAGAGCTTGTGCCTAGAAAAGCAAACTGGGACCCCGTGAGGCTTCCCTGAAAATCAGTGAACTTGGCAGTCGACCCGGGTACGGTCGTTTTTACGTCTACAAGTTTCGTGAGTGTGCCACCAGTACCGGAATAGAGCCCCTGATCCGTGTACTGATAACCACTGGCGCTGTATGTGCCTGTGAACTCTACTGTGTTTCCAGCAATGCTAACCGTTCCAAAGTTTGTAAATTTGCCGCTTGATGGATCTGTGCTCTTCTGATCCGCTATCTTCGAAACAGCACCGCCGGCGCCAGTATAAACTCCGATTCCTACGCCGGTTGTATCGAACCCGCGAAACGCGACGGTGGTTCCTGAAACGACAGGGTCATCGAATGAACCGAAGGTCTTGCCCGAAGGGTCTGTGGTTCCTGTTGCAGCGATTTTTGTGAAGGTGAAGGTTGGTGGCGCTGCAATGGCCGGATTAGAGATAACTCCAACACTGCCCGTAATTCCGGCTGCTAATACAATTCTCGTGGTAATTCGGCACTTCGCTGCGAGACTGTTGCCTATCATGTTTCCAGTTCACTCCTGTTTGCCTGGCGCATCTATGCACCCGGCTCATCTGTGTGTAAAATCGATTAATGTGAAGGCATTTGCCTTAACAAACAGGATGGTACGACACGGATGTGGTTCAGTACGTGGACAAAATGAGAGGACTTTCGTGGACAGGGAATACTGGTGTCACAAATTGGCCAAATCGTAAGCGTTAACGACTTTTACAGGCGCCTTCTGACGCCAACTCTCTTCCAACAGCTCACACAGCTCCTTATAATCGGCAAATGGTAAACGAGCGAGAACTGCAGGATAACCCGCGTAGTGATCCGTTTGAAAGAAGACCTCAGGATTCGTCTTGAGCAACATCTCCTTGGTTTCAAAATCGATCAGCAAAACAAGCGTTACGTCGTCCTCCCACATTCGGGCGATTAGCTTGCCTTTCACCTTAAAAGCTGGTGTGCGGTAGCTGGTGCCAACCTCAGTCTCAGGAAGGCTCCGCACAAACTCCCACAACTTCTCAAAGGTAACGCCAGAATCCATACTGGTCACTCCTCACTGATTAAATCGTGCATCCCAGATAAGTTCCTGGGGCCAGCCATTTCTATGCAGAAAGATCGACAGGCTCGACTCATTGCGAACATAGACTGCCAGGAAGGCGACGCTGTACGAATTGACGATCTTGTAGGTGGTCTCCATCGAGGTAAATTTGAAGGCTGCTCCGCCTTCGCGCCGCTTGCCTTCCCCGGCGCCATCGCCAAAGTTAGGGTTCATCTTCAGCATATCGGTGAAGCTGTAGTGGCCGCCGTTTTTCAGCTCAAGCAGGTAGCTCGGTCCCTCGTGCTTCTGATGAAGTCCACGTACAATCGTGTTACCGCCGGCGCCAATGGTGCGATCCTCGGTACCGATCATCCACAATGTCGGAACCTTAGGATTAACTGGTTCTGGAAATGCGCCGGACATCGCGATCACGCTCTTAAATCGGGCATCCATTGCCGCAACCTTCACTGCTGTCATCGAGCCGAAGGACATTCCTGCTGCAACCGGCGCAGTGCAATCGATCCGGTTCTTAAACCGCGGGTCGCCTTTGCCCTTATCCCATTTCATCATCTCATTTAGCAGGAAGATCATATCCAGGGGACGATCCTTGGCGGATTGACCCATTTCGGATATCTGATACGGCACCGGGCCATCTTTCAGCATTGTGATGCCGGCATTTCCTGTATGATCCGCCGAGACGACTATGTAGCCGTGAGAAGCCACATAATCGCACCAGAAGGTGTTCTGAAAACGGTTGCCGCCATTGCCATGAGAAAAGATGATAACAGGATACCGGGCTGGTCGAATCGCAGCGTCACGATGTGAGTTCATTGTGTAACCCTGATCGATCTCGGCGAGGCTCCTATGCACGAGCGTCTTGGTATAAGCCTCAACCACGGGTGTTACGCCGCCAGGGATGAAATCGCTGAATTTGCTCTTCGGCAGGCTGAATGCCGTATTTGCTGCCGGATACCAGATCTCTGTTACAAGGGTTCGCGGCTTCTTCGTAAAGTGATCAATACGCGAATCGTCCACAAGCACGGTGGTGGTTACACCTACGGGATACGGACCCTCTTTTAGCGGATCGGTATTGGCAAAACAGATTTTCGCGCCGCCAACAAGGAGCAGGCATAACAATGAACTAAGCAGATACCGGGTTCTCAAGCATTTACCCTTTCAATCGGAGCAGACATTGCAGCAGATCAATAGCCGTGATGAGTCAATATAGCATCCTCTATGGACTGATTGCAACGCTCGCTTTTGCCTTGACAACCCCATGCCCGTCAGGTAGACTAACCAACCGGAACGAGGTCGGATATTCGGAGCGTCGTGAGTGGATTGCATCGGCAATGCGTACGGCGCCAACTATATAAGCTTTTTACGGCGGCCCTTCGTTTGATCGAGGGGCCGCTTTACTGCCACTCCGCTTTCTAGACTGAAAAGCAGGAATGGAAAGGATGTGCAAAGTAGAGATGTTACTGGGAACGCAGGAAATTGGCCAGAATGGCCACCTGGAGATCGGCGGTTGCGATACGGTTGATCTGGTGAACGAGTTTGGTACCCCGCTCTATGTAATGGATGAGGCGGCGATACGCGCTAACTGCCGCGCGTACAAATCTGCCTTTGAATCTCGTTATCCTCGTAACGATATCTACTACGCCAGCAAAGCATTCCTGACGAGCGCGATGGCTGCGCTGATTGCCAGTGAAGGTTTGTGCATGGATGTCGCATCGAAGGGTGAGCTCTTTGTCGCGCTTCAGGGTGGTTTCCCAGCAAACCGACTTGCGCTCCATGGCAACAACAAGTCTAAGGATGAACTGACCTATGCGGTGAAAGCCGGCATCCGACACATCATCCTCGATAACTTCTTAGAGATCGAACTGCTTACCGAGGTGCTGCAGGAGCTGGATGCGGAGATCGATGTGCTTGTGCGCGCTGCGCCAGGCGTCGATCCGAAGACCCATCGCCTCATCCGCACCGGTCAGGCCGACACAAAGTTCGGATTTAACATCGCTAACGGATCGGCGATTGAGGCTGTCAAGCGCGCCGTAGCTGCGCCCGGTATGCGGTTCAAAGGCATCCACTGCCATGTGGGATCCCAACTGCTCGATTCGGAAACCCACGAGCAGGCGGTCGAAATCATGACCAACCTGATGCTCGCCGTCCACAATGAGACCGGCGCCATCGTCGAAGAGCTGAATATTGGCGGTGGTCTGGGCGTTCGCTACCTGCGAGATCATCAGCCGCCCTCCTACGATGAGTTTGCTGAAACGATCACAACCGCGCTCAAGGCGGGCCTTGATCGTGCGGGGCTGCCCTATCCTGTTCTGGAACAGGAGCCCGGTCGCTCTCTCGTTGGCGAAGCGGGTTTGACCCTCTATAAAATCGGCGCCATAAAGACCGTTCCTATACAAGAGGCTCCTGGTGAGCGGACCTATGTGTCCATCGACGGAGGCATGTCCGATAATCCGCGTCCCCAGCTTTATGAGGCCGTCTATGAGTGCCTTATCGCCAACAAGGCCGATCAGCCTGCAGATAAGGTTGTAACAATCGCTGGCAAGCATTGCGAAACAGACATCATGATCTGGAACACGAACGTCGCACAGCCTGTCTCGGGGGATATCCTTGCCGTGAAGACAACCGGCGCATACAACCACGCAATGGCCAGCAACTACAACCGATTCCTTCGCCCGGCCGTCGTTTTCGTTAACGAAGGCAAGGCCGATCTCGTTGTACGCCGAGAAAGCCTGGACGATCTGGTGAAGAACGAGAGCGTACCGGAGCGTCTGCGACTGTAATCAGGATCAAAAGCAATGCCTAACCTAAGCAGTATCGACTGGGAAATGTTCCTGATTCACGTGATTGTCGTGGTGCTGAGCCTGTCGCTGCACGAATTCGGGCACGCATACTCAGCCGATCGCCTGGGAGATCCAACTCCCCGGCGCGATGGCCGCGTCACCCTGTGGCCAGACAAACACCTCGATCCACTTGGCTTCATCATGATCTTGATGACGAGCCTGGGTGTGCATGCGCTGGGCTGGGGGAAGCCCGTCATGGTGAACCCGCGCTACCTTAAAAACCCGCGCAAGGACATGATGATTGTTGCGGCATCCGGCCCCGCGATGAACCTTGCGCTGGCGCTCGTCTTCGGGCTAATACTCAGGATCGCCGTCAAACTCCATCCCGATACTGCTTTCCTGTGGGTAGAGGATAGTGTTAGTGGACGATTCGTCTTGTCCTTCGTTTCTATCAATCTGTTGCTGATGTGCTTCAACCTGATCCCGATGCACCCGCTGGACGGTGGCAAACTGCTCAGTGGCGTCCTTCCATTCAGCCAATCAGTTCAGTACGATCGATTCTTTTATCAGTTTGGACCGATGATCCTGCTGCTCCTGATCTTCTCCGGCTCCAGTGTGTTCGGAATGATCGTTGGGCCGCCTGTAACCGCGCTTTTCAGATTGATTGTTGGGCCGATTTGAGTTACTTAAGAGTCATTCGGGATCGGTAGGGTCGCCGCTTGCTGCGACCGCATAAGAGTCATTCGGGATCGGTAGGGTCGCCGCTTGCTGCGACCGCTTAAGAGTCATTCGGGATTGGTAGGGTCGCCGCTTGCTGCGACCGCATAAGAGACATTCGGGATCGGTAGGGTCGCCGCTTGCTGCGACCGCATAAGAGTCATTCGGGATTGGTAGGTTCGCCGCTTGCTGCGACCGCTTAAGAGTCATTCGGGATCGGTAGGGTCGCCGCTTGCTGCGACCGCGCATTTTGGTTCTTATGAATGATCTGGTTCAGAAACCAATGTGGAGGTAAATGGTGAGTCAGTCAGAGACACGCAAAAGACTGCTTAGTGGAATGCAGCCAACGGGAACCGGCGCGCTGCACCTGGGAAACCTGGAAGGTGCGCTCAAGAACTGGGTGCGGCTGCAGGACCAGTATGAGATGTTTTGCTGTGTCGTCGACTGGCATGCTCTTACCACCCGCTACCATGAAACCAGCAAGATCGCACCAGCTTGCCGAGAGGTTGCAGCAGATTACATCGCATACGGTCTCGACCCCAAGAAGTGCGCGATCTTTATTCAAAGCCACGTCAAGGAGCATGCGGAGCTTCACCTGCTGCTCTCGATGATCACACCTCTCGGCTGGCTCGAGCGCGTTCCCACGTTTAAAGAGAAGCGCGAGCTCATGGCCGAAAAAGGTGAGGGCGACGAGTCGGTCTCCTACGGATTGCTCGGTTATCCCTGTCTGCAGACCGCGGATATTCTTGTTTATCGCGCGAATGTGGTGCCTGTTGGCAAAGACCAGGCGGCGCATCTCGAGATAAGCCGTGAAATCTGTAGGCGTTTTAACTATCTCTACGGCCCCGTATTTCCGGAACCGCAAACGCTTATTAATGAAGAGGCTGCGGTACTACCTGGAACCGATGGTCGAAAGATGAGCAAGTCTTACGGCAACGCCGTTTACGCGGCCGATTCTGCGGAGAAGGTGGCGGAGACAATTAAGGGCGCGTTTACGACGCCTACGAAGCTGCGTAAAACCGATCCCGGCGTGCCGGAGGGCTGCGTCGTGTGCCAGTGGCGCAAGGTGTTCGATCCTGAGGGTTACCGGACTTCGTGGGAAGAGGACCGCTCCGGCGAGCGCGGCTGCATGCAGAACAAGAAGGAGCTCACTGAGCTGTTGAACAGCTTTCTCGAGCCCATTCGCAAACGGCGTGCCGAGCTACTCTCAGACCCGGCAGAGCTCGATAGAATCCTGGTGGACGGGGCAGAGCGCGCCCGCGCAACAGCCTCCGAGACGCTCAGGCTGGTTAACGAAGCCCTCGGATTAAGGTAACAAATCAGGTATTGGGTTTGAGGTGTCAGGTTTGAGGTGTCAGGACGGATAACTTGCCTACCGGTAGGCGCCAATTCCATCCCAAAACCCAAAACCAAACACCTGAAACCTTTTACTACTGCGCATTCTCCAGAAAATCAATCAGCAGTCGCAGAAGCTCTCGCGGGGCGTTGCGGTGCATGATCTCATAGCCATGTGAGTTCTCTACCGGCAGGCCAAATGTGATCGGCCGTGCAGTCAATCCTGCCGCTGCTGCGCAAGACGCGTCAGAACCACCCCGCGAAAGATACTGCCAGTGAGGGTTGATCCCAAGCGCGGCGCAGCGCTCCTCAAGGAACTCCCCGTCCGTCGCCTCCATGGCCGCATATCCATCGCGAACCCAGATCGTCGGCTGCGAATCGATCGGGAAATCGGCGTCCGGCGTTCGCGGGCCGATTTCAAGGGCGACACAGATATCGGCCGGATGTGTTCGCAGCAAAAACTGCGCTCCATGTCCTCCGACCTCCTCCGAGGTGGTAGCCGCAAAAGTCACCGAACCAAGCTGCTCCGTTCCTGTCTCCAGAAGCTGTTCGAGCGCCATGAGCCATACGGCCAGGTCTGCACGATCGTCTATAAAGTAAGATGCCACGTGATCCCCGAACTCAGTTACCACTCGTCGTGAGGATGCCAGCGCGACACGCACTCCCGGGCGTACTCCAATCGAGTGCAGATGATGTCTTGTCTGGCCGGTAAAGATGAAGGCGTCGTCCCAGGGATACGGCTGAGACCGCGCATGTTCGATAACGCTGCTGCGGTTATTAGTGTGAATCGACCCGAAAGAGAGGACACCCGTAACCGAGCCCGAGTGCGCCAGGATTTCCACCGGTCCCTCGCCCCACTTGAAGGTATACACCCCGCCGACCGGCGCAACTCTTACACGACCATCATCTTCGATAGAGGTAATAATGAGCGCGATCTCATCCATGTGGGCAGTTACAAGGATGTGGGGACGATCTGCATTGCCGAACACGCGCACGAGCAGATTGCCCTTCGCATCGACCTCGGGCTCATACCCGAGAGCCTGCAGGCGATCTGCGAGATACTCTCGAACTGGCCCTTCCTGTCCGGATGGGCCGGGCAGCGCAACGAGTTCACGAATCAGCTCTATGGGATCAGACATAGTGGTTCCCCCCGTGCAAAAAAGCGTATTGATACTATGGTACCCTTACATATAATGATTGCGGTTGACCATGTCGACCTGGCCCCCGACTGGAACCATAGTGTCACACTTCGCGTCAGTTGCTTGATATGCCAACCTTGCGAATGTGTGCGAAGGAGTCTGAAGTATGTACTGCAAAAACACGATACGATCTCTCATGCCAACTGCTCTCGGAGTGTTCGCAGTAGCGTCTCTGGCCGGATGTGGCGGGGGCAGCAGCAGCACAAATCGGAGCTCAACACTTCCGCCTGCGGTAGCGGCAGCACAGCGGAGCGCAACACCGGTCTCTCCGGCGCTTGTGGCGGCCAATAACAATTTCGGAATTCAACTGCTTAACCAGGCGCGACTGAACGATGCCGGTAACAACGTATTTGTCTCGTCCCCAAGTGTGAGCATTGCGTTTGAAATCGCCTATAATGGCGCTGCCGGAACGACAGCAACGGCGATGGCACAAACGCTGGGCCTAACCTCGACGATCACATCTCCGGCAGATCTTAATAGCGCAAATGCTGCGCTCCAGGCGAGCTTTGTTAGCACAGATCCTGGCATTCAGCTCACCGTCGCCAACTCCTTCTGGTACCGTAAGGCGACAGGACAGATACTGCAATCCTTTGTGGATACGGACACTCAGTTCTACGGAGCGCAGATTGGCGATCTTGCCGGTGCGCCGAATAACATCAACGCCTGGGTTTCAAACGCCACGAATGGCACGATCCCAAAGATCGTCGATCAATCGATCCAGACCAGCGTTGCCGCTATCGTGAATGCTGTCTACTTCAAAGGCGCTTGGTCCAGCCCATTCGACACCGCACTCACGACATCTGGCACCTTCACCCTTGCAAATGGCACGACCACAGTCCCGTGCAGCCTGATGAACCAGCAGGGGCTCTTCTCGTACCATCAGGGAAGCAATTACCAGGCGGTAAAACTGCCGTACGGCAAGGGCGGCGCAAGCATGCTGTTGGTGCTGCCATCTCCTGGAACCTCCGTAGATGGCCTTTTGAGCGCCTATAACAACACCAGCCTGATGACGCTCCGCAATGAACTCACCTCTCAGGGTGGCTCGATTTCAGTGCCCAGGTTCACAACGTCCTATACGCTCGATCTGAAGCAGGCTCTTTCCGCAATGGGAATGAGCCTCGTATTTGATCCCAATCAGGCGAACTTCAGCAATATGGGCAAGGCCCTGTTTATCGATTCGGCGATTCACAAGACCTACCTGGCTGTAAACGAAGCGGGTACCGTGGCATCCGGAGCAACCAGCATCGGAGTTGGAGCAACCTCTGCCCCGACGATCAGCTTCACGATGAACCTAAACCGACCGTTCATCTGCGCGATCCTGGATGAAAATACCGGAGAACTGCTCTTCATTGGCGCGATCGATCATCCATGACGGGCAGTAGACAGCTAACGCACCAGAATCTGCCGGTATGCTGTCGTCGCTCTTTGTTTCAAATGGTTTCGATCGCCTGATTGATCTTGACACCTCGGCCGAGTCGCGGTACAATACTGTCGCGACTTGGGGGTGTAGCTCAGTGGTCAGAGTGCCTGCCTGTCACGCAGGAAGCCGCGGGTTCAAGTCCCGTCATCCCCGTCTAAATGGCCTCGAAGCAGATGCTTCGAGGCCATTTTTCTTTCGAGCTCGGACATTGCTAGCCAGTTCGCGCCACCCGACATTCACCACGCCCGGCAGGTCGCTCTAATATCCCTGGTTCCCCACGTACCTATACGGGTTCACGCTCGCGCTTCCAGATTGGAGCTCCTCGCCGAACGCCTTGTAGCTATAGCTATCGGTTATTGCGCCGCCCGTGGACACTAGAACTCGCGACGATTGCTGCGAGTCGAATCCGTAAAACGAACTTGCCCCACCACGGTTCTGCGAAACGAGCCCGCCATATTGATCCGGGCAGCTCGTGTATCTTGCCTGGAGCGTCCCCACAGTGGTCGTCTCAAGCAACACGCTCGGACCATCCATCGTGAACAGCGTAGTACCAGAGCCAGTTGTCGCCCCTTTGTGCAATCCATCTTGCGAGTACAGATACTGTCCCGAAGTGCCATCCGGATTGGCAAGATTCAACACTTGGTTTTGCGGGCTCCACGTGTTTGTGGTCAGGGCGCCACCTGTGTTGGCGACGGTCAGATTACCATTGGCATCGAGGGTATCCGTAGTTGGCGCGCCTACCGGCGCCAACGCATCCTGGAACAGGCAGGTCATTTATGGCCTGTATCCGTAAAAGCCCGCCCAAACCCTCTCTCCTAACCACCCGCTTCTTCCTCATCGCGCCTGCGGCTCGGCGCCTACGACTATGTTGAAAAAAACATCTCGGACGTCGATGTGTATGAGCTGCTTATGCTAAAGATCAGCCGGGCCATTGAGCAGAGGAGGCTGATCCTTAAGCAATAGAAAGATCTGGAGCCCGCGTTGGGTTCACTGCACAGACTCACCTATTGGAGCCCGCGTGTCCCCACGCGGTCTCCATGTGTTGCGTTCGATGGCGACGTGCGATACATGGCATAAATGCCACGCCTACTCGCAAATGCCCTGCGGGCAGAATGCACAGACATGGTTAGGGCCTCATCTGTGCTACCCGCCAAAGAACGCCAGATGCGTATCCACGCATTATTGGCGTCCTTAGCAGG
>CAIXIX010000466.1 GCA_903919615.1 uncultured Chthonomonas sp. | reverse complement strand
TTCGATGGCCATGCAAAGTGGCATCGTGGAGAGCAGACGCTCAACCCAACCAACTTCCTGTACGGTTCACAGTGGTACCCCACCCCGAACCCATCACCGCTGTCTGCAACCAGCTGCCACTAGATTCGCTTAAATAATCTATAGAAAAACCCTGGTACACAGTATGTGTACCAGGGTTTTTCTGTGTCTGAAGTCAGCACAGTTAAAACATCTAAATGAATGACGGCAGAAATCACCTGGGATTTACCACGCTTTGTGACACGCTCTGCCTCTATACTGCCTCTGATGAACGGTAAATCATCCGCCGTTCAGTATTGCAGGAGGTCGTGAAATGACAATCTATCCATATTTACCAATGAGATTACGGGGATTACTCGGATCGCTAATTCTCATCTGCGTTGCGTCGGTTGCCAATGGCCAGATCGACGTGTCGCTAGATAATTCAAACCCTGTCTTTATGGTTCCTCAGACCGGCACCACGGACTATTCACTAACTGGCACCGTCACGGAATCGTCGAACTTTTTGTACTACACGACAGGTTGGAGCACTCCATACGACGCTTTCGGAGACTCGATTCGTAGTCCGCAATTCGATGATGCCTTCAACAGTTGGTTTGACTCTACGGCTCGGACATCGTCAACATACACCGGCAAAATACTGGACTTCACCATCGCGTCGACGCAGGCTACGGGCGACTACTTTCTTGATTTCCTCAGCCATCCGCTCTCGTTTAGCCTCGGAGGCGATGATCCTGGTTCAGTCAGAGTGTCAACCGATTACACAATCGACGTCATCCCCTACTCGCCGCCTCCCGCGAGCACTCCCGAGCCAGGTGCGATCGCAATGGTTGCAGGAATTGGAGTGACTGCTGTTTTCGGAATCCGACAGCGCAGACGGCGCGTGTTATAGGATTACCACAGGCTGAGGATAACGAAAAGGGCTCTGGAATATAAGAGCCCTGTTCGAACGACGAGTGAAGCAGATAAGAAGTTTTTAACTTTGAGTTAATTGCATGTTAAGTATTCGAGCGTATAGTTGTGTTGTTTGTGCAGTTTCTGTCATGTTTCACCTCGTGTCCACAGCCTTTTCTCTATCCAGAAAGCAGGATCACCAATGCAAAGGCGACTGGCCTTTACGTTAATTGAACTACTCGTCGTTATAGCGATTATCGCTATTCTCGCAGCTATTCTCTTTCCTGTCTTCTCACAGGCTCGAGAAAAGGCGCGGGCAATATCGTGTCTCTCCAATGCGAAACAGCTTGGGCTCGCTACGGCCATGTACCTCGAAGACAACGATGAGAGCTTTCCGGCGGTGCAGATGAATATGATGGGTATGGCGCCGATACCAAGCTGGGTTACCGTCGTACAGCCCTACGTTAAGACAACACTCCTGCAACGGTGCCCTTCTGATGTGTCTACCAACTGGAACGATCCGATGTCGCCACGATTGACTTCCTACGGCTATAATGCGTACTTTGATCCCTATACGGCGCCTTATGGCAATATGATGAACCCCAACTCATTTACTCTGGCGGGGATCGCTCGATCATCCGAGTGCATTCTGGCCGCAGAGCTCGCCGAGAAGAACTCGATGACCGGCGTTCCTATCTCTGAAGATGCCATAATGCCGATGTACTGGGGCAACCCGTCGCGAGTATCGATGGGAATGGGCTCAAACAACTACTGGGACATGACCGCAAATTTACCCACTACCGTCGCCCTATCCAGACATATGAACAGTCCAAATTATGTGTTTTCAGATGGCCATTCTAAAGCGCTAAGATTCCCGCAAACGTGGCAGCAGACGATGGGCAACCCGCCGACGGTGGACTACTACGATCCTGAGAAGCAGTGAAAGATTGTAGGGGTTGGGTTTTGGGGTTAGGGGACGGGCATAGAGCCTGCCGGACGGGCAGCCATTGCGTGCCGCCGCTCACGTAGCCTCCTCTTTCCGCTTGCCTCACCGTGTTCTCTACCCTCGCCGCAGCGCAGCACGGAGTCAAGAGGGAAAGAGGCAAGCTGGTGCCTCTTTCTGCTCAAGTCCCTCCCTCCTTCCGCTTGCCTCCCTCGCAAGCTCGGGCCTCTTTCTGCTCAGGTCCCTCATTCTTCGGGCGCAGTAGAGAACACGGTGGAGACCACTCTTCGGGCGCAGTAGAGAACACGGGAGAGGGATTGATGCGCGGCTCCGGATATCTGCGGCTCTCTCCTACGCAAGCGGCTATTCGTGATTCATTTCTTAGTATCGGAGATTTGAGCCCTCAGCCACGGGTGAATTTGCTTTTTGGCGGCGGCGCCAAAGTTGCCCTATATTAACAACTACAATGCCATGCCGGCTCACGACTGGCTGCCACCAAACGAGGCAGCGTTCGACAGCCCGGCCAGCATGATCGTAATCGCAGAGCGCAGGAACAACATGAACGATCCTGCTAAGACCGTCATTGGACAGTGGAAAGGCTTCTCTCCATTTGTTGAGACAAGCACGAGCCATGGTACTGGCAGCGGCGGTGGTCAGATTTGCCCCGGCGACACCTACAGGTTCGCTACGTGGCAGGATGTTCAGACAACTCTAACTACCGGCAGCTCAAAAGACGTTCCTGAAGTGGTGCGCGTTAAATTCGATCAGCACCTAGGAGGAACAAACTACGCATTCTTCGATGGCCATGCAAAGTGGCATCGTGGAGAGCAGACGCTCAACCCAACCAACTTCCTGTACGGTTCACAGTGGTACCCCACCCCGAACCCATCACCGCTGTCTGCAACCAGCTGCCACTAGATTCGCTTAAATAATCTA
>CAIXIX010000465.1 GCA_903919615.1 uncultured Chthonomonas sp. | reverse complement strand
TACTACGGGTACAGCAAAGGACGAAAGAACGACATTAGAACCAGAAACCTCTTGCGAAAGCACTATCACGGGGCAATAGCTTCCGTCGAAGCATACGCCAACCGACGAAAAAACAAACACCTCAACCTCGCGGAGCACCGCAAAACCACTATCACGAGGTAATAGCTTCGCTCGAAGCGTAAACCAATCGACGACATCGCGAAACTCAACCCCACTTGCACAGGTATTCTAATCGATAGGCCAATGTCCTCCAAGGAGGCAACGGTGATCGGACAAAACTTACATGATCCTTCACATCAACAAGCGCATCTTCACCATTGGTGATAAATACGACATCACTGATGATCAGCGCCAGATTGTATTCAAGGTAATTGGCCAGTTGTTCACGATTGGACACAAGCTCGAACTTCAAGACGCAAACGGAAACGAGCTAGCGAGAATCCATCAGCGAATACTCACATTTGTTCCAGAGTACGACATTCTTGTCGGTGAACATGTGGTGGCAACGGTGAGCAAGAAGGCCTTTACGCTTCTTCGCCCACTCTTTACGGTGGATGCCCCCGGAATTCAGTATGAGATGGAAGGCGACTGGCTCAACTGGAATTATGAGATTAGAGCGAACTGCGTTCCCGTGGCGCAGATTGGCAAACAGTTCGCGTTATTACAAGATCGGTATGCGATGAGCGTTACAGAAGGCGCGGATGTTTCTGCGCTCGTTTGCCTCGCTATCATCATGGATGAGGTGGCCCACCCGCAATCGAATCGCGCATAAGGAGCGTCACCTTTTCAATGCAGACACCACAGTATCGGGATCTGTGAGTATTGAAATCGACGACTCATGGCCCATCAGCTTCCAGACATTCGCTGCTGGTTCGAAGACATGAGTTAGTTGATTGGCATCCAAAACATTGCCGGCGCCGTCGACTCCACCAGCAATCACAAGGCGACGAGGAGCGATGAGAGCTGCGATATGCGTCACATCGCCAACCTCGCGCAAAACTCCTGGAGCCATGATACCAAGGCGCTGCCCCACGTATGGCGCATCTGTAACGTAGCTCGCGAGGGTGCCAACTGTCGCTACGGCACTAATTCGCTCATCTGTCGCTGCAGCGCAGAGCGCGACCACTCCGGCTGGCCCGATGCCGATAATTTGGATGTTACTGATGCTCCTCTGCGAATCGTGGGAGAGGGCATCGATAAGGCAGTGAACGTCCCAGGCCCACTGGCCAAGCAAAGGCCTGCCAATCCAGAGTGACCATTCCGCAGAGTTATGATCCGGTGCAGCGCCAACCGCATCTTTTTTGACCGCCAGGTTTCCCGTTGCACGCAGATCGAGAGTGACTACGGTGTGCCCCGTACTCTTGAGTTCCGCAGTAAACCGTTTGACGGCAGGTGAGTCCTGGCCATCCAGATCGAGGAGAACGGTTAGTGGCGCACCTGTATCTGTGCCCTGCTCAATGCCGGCTGTAAGCTGGATTCCTGCTTCTGGCTCAAAGGTGATCGTTCGAGATGGTCCCGAATTCGAGTGCGTAACTGCAGCGATCGCATGCGGTGACCGTGGAAATCCGCCGAACACCCTGTCTACAAGGGCGCTGCGTAGCTTCGCTCGTTGCTTTTCCCACTCCTTATCGGAAGTCGGTGCTTCCCTCGTGCGCAGTATCTCTCTTGAGCGTGCGGCGGCGTACCGTGGCAGTGTGATCCAATCATCGGGCCGGGAAGCGCCTGGGAAACAGCGCAGTGTCTCCGGATCTTCTGTATGGATCTCTGGCTCCTGAATTGGATCGCCGTTCCCCTCGCCTCTGAGGTGCCGGGCCATCCAGCCGTACATAACCTCACGCATGGGCTTGCTGTAGTCGTGCCCGGATTCGAACGTGACGTGCCGGAGCGCTTCTGCACTGCCAAAGAGCCTGTAAACAGGATCGAGTGCGGCAAGCGTTTTGTTTGCCTCGGCAACTGAAAACTGGTGAGCATCGCGCGTTGCGTTAATGACCATCAGCCCTCGAGGAGCAACAAGCCCTAACACGCCCGCCTCCTCAGTGAACCGAAGCGAACCGGGAACCACCTCGCACATGCAGCAGGCTGCGCCAAGGTAGGCCTGATAGTTGCCGACTGAGCAGACCGGCACGACGGCCGAGAAACGATCGTCCCAGGCGCCTGAATACATGCTCTGGTTCCCGCCTCCGCTCGCTCCTGTTATTCCCAGGCGTTTTGGGTCGACATCGGGCCTCGTGCAAAGATAATCGACGGCACGAAGATTCTCGTACACCTGAATCCCTGATAACGGGCATCCCGCCGGGAGCAGAGTCGCCGCGGTCATTTCGCCGTGGTACTCGCCAAGCGCTCTGCCGATCGCTCGCTCTCCCGCACCAAATGCGTCGACAACGAGGACAAAATAGCCGAGTTTTACGAGGCCAATACACCTTGCCTGAACAATAGGATCCTGTTTTGCGCCTGGCCAGTGGCCGTGTACGCAAAGTACGGCCGGGTGTTTTCCGGGACGATCTGGCACATAGGCATTCGCAGTCATCAACACGCCTGGCAGAGTTTGAAACACGAGCTTTTCCACCCGATAACCCGGACGGAGTAGCTCTCCAAGTTTCCTGGGAAGCAGAGGCGCCGGTTGAGCTGGAAAGCCGCCCCATGAAGCAAGCAGATGTGCTCTCAACGCCGTGGTTTGATGTTTCCAAAGCTCCAGCGTGGAGGGCGCTTTATCGTTGGCACGCAGCGCTGCCGCTTGCCGACGAATAAAGGACAAAAACGCGTCACCTGGTTCATCAGCGGTCGCGGGTGCACACGATATAGCCATTATTCCCACCATAGTCAGAGCACGCAGCATGAGGAAGCTCCTGTAAGTCCTTCCCAAACTGGAAGTGGATAGAGAGTACCATGGTAAGGCAAATTCCTGATTTCATGCAATTGTGTTACAATCAATAATAACGAAAGCCGATAACGATGACCGATATATCAAGAGACATAGCGCTTGCGTTTATTCGAGTTCACCTGCTTCACCATGCAGCCGAGGGTCCGATTTTTGGGCTCGAGATGATGAAGGAGCTGGCGCGTCATGGTTACGACATCAGCCCGGGCACGATCTACCCGATACTTCATAGCCTGGAGAAGGCTGGAGTGCTGATTAGTGAACTGCAAACGGTCGACGGTAAAGTGCGAAGATACTATACGATTACCGACCAGGGTCGCGCCGTCCTTGCGACCATAAGGCCAAAGGTTCGAGAGCTCGTAGGCGAGGTTCTGATCGAAGTCACCAGTAACGAATAGATAGCCTCGAATGCTTCAGTGCGTTTGCCATATGTACGCTGCTTGGGAGAACGAACAGATGTCCATGTCGACACGAGAGCTATGGGTTACCTTCCATGGGATGGTATTCGGGGGCGTTTTTCTGCTGGCCTATTCGGCAGGCGCCTTGGCCCTGTGGGGATTAACGGGAAGTTCTCTGACAGTATCCGGGCTTAAAGAGAGACTTCTGTTCCTCCGTCTTTGCACCCTCGGCATGGCGGCTCTCGCGTGGTTAACCGCCATTTCCGGCGCGTTTGTTGCCTATCCGTGGTATCGAAAAATTCCCCCTGCCGGCGCAGATCTTGCCTTCTATCCACAGGCGCTGTTGAAAGCAAACCCACTGCTGCATGAATGGCATTTCTTCGGCATGGAGTGGAAAGAGCATGTTGCCTGGCTGGCTCCTATCGCGGCAACGGCTGTGGCCTATGCAGTTTGGAAACATGGCAGCGTGCTTGCTAAGGATGATAGGCTGCGGAAAGCCGTACTCTTAATGCATACGGCTGCATTCGCCGCTGCGACTGTCGCGGGGGGACTTGGAGCTCTAATTACTAAAGCGGCCCCAATTCGATAAGGAGGAGCAGAATGGCAACATCGACAAATTCAGCGATTGACGCGACCGCTGTTCCAGAAACCGATGATGTAAAAAGTGTGGCGGCAGCTTTGGTGGCAGCAGGAATTGGCTGCCTGGCAATGGGCATTGTGACTACCCTTTCTGAGGCAGCAAAATCAGTCGCCAACCTTCTTAATTTATACAAGCCGGTGGGACCGCTCAGCGGTAAGGCTCTGGTTGCAGTTGCCATATGGCTTATCGCGTGGGTGCTGCTCAGCCGTATAGCTAAGGCCCAGCCCATTAAAGTAACTCGGTGGATAGGCGCGGCGTTTGTGTTTGTCGCTTTGGGCATCCTATCGACCTGCCCCCTGTTTTTCGATCTGTTTGGCGACAAGTAGCCGCGGTTTAAATCTGACTGAATTCATCACACGCTCAGGAGATTATGATGATTCGTTCTGCGCATCGGTACATAGCGTTCACTGTTTGCTTGGTGTCCCTGGCAGCAAAGGGCGCCCTGGCGGGTCCGCCATTCATCACGGATGATCCCGAACCCGTCGATTACAAACACTGGGAAGTGTACGCTGCCTCGATCTACAGCAACGATAAATCCGGGCTAACATTTACGGCGCCACACCTTGAAGTCAACTACGGCGTTGCGCCCAATGTGCAGCTTCATGTTATCGCTCCGATGACCTTTAGCCGGGCAGCCTTTGGCTCGGCCCAGTATGGATTTGGGGATACCGAGTTAGGCGTAAAGTGGCGCTTCGTTCCCGAAAATGCTCACAGGCCCATGGTTGGCATTTTCCCACTGATTGAAACGCCAACTGGCGATGCCTCTCGTGGACTTGGTTCCGGACAGACCGCGATGTTCTTGCCTTTGTGGCTTCAAAAGAGCTTCGGCCCCTGGACCACCTATGGCGGTGGAGGATACTGGCATAACCCAGGCGCAGGCAATAAGGATTACGGCTATATCGGCTGGCTGCTCCAAAAAAGTGTTACGAAGAAGCTCGCGATTGGCGGGGAACTGTTCTATGCAACTGCCTCAACAACCGGTGGGCCGAATCGCACTGGTTTCAACGTAGGCGCAATCTATGATTTTGATGAGGGCCATCACCTGCTTTTCTCGGTTGGTGACGATATTCACGGAACAAATAGAGGCATTGGTTATCTCGCTTACCAATGGACCTTCGGACCGCACGAGAAAAAAGAGGCTGACGTAGAAGCGAAGCCCGCTGCTGCCAAACCCTAGGAAAGTGCGTCGCCATGGATACCCACCATGCATGCTCTTTCAACCATATTATCCAGCCTCGCGCCCACAAGAGTTTCTCGTGGGCGCGAAACCGTTTCCATGGTTCCATCGTGATCCTTAAGGTAAAATCAAGCCAGCATATGCCAATGAAAACCCACCATCGGTAACTTCTGTTAGAATATCAGGAAGCGAGATAGGATGCGATACGACCTAAAACCACGCGCTTTTACGCTCATTGAGCTGCTTGTAGTCATTGCGATCATAGCAATACTCGCAGCAATTCTCTTTCCGGTTTTCTCGCAGGCTAGAGAGAAAGCGCGTGCGATCTCCTGCCTTTCAAACATGAAGCAGATCGGCACTGCTGAGATGATGTACGTACAGGATTACGACGAGAAGACGTTCTTTCGAGCCAGCGCAACCGCGCCAAGTCCATGGCGCAGTGGAGCCGTGATAACCGATTCTGGGCTTCGTACGCAAGCTTCCTGGTGGAACTTGCTAATGCCCTATGCCCGGAACAATCAGGTTTTCACATGCCCCAGTGATGCTGGGCCGACCCTGAGCAAGGACCTGAATCTTAACTTAACAATAAAACGGTCCTACATTGCACTCTCCACCGCCGAGTCGCTCTCACTTGCGCAAGTTGATGACGTGGTCGACACGATGGTTGTAACGGAGAAGTGGGACAAGGACTATTCCGGAGTAAGGTCCGATAGTTGGATTGAGCCGTTTAATGGCGATTTCACCCCGGATGCACAGGTACCGTCGCGGATGTGGACAGCAGGAAACAGGCACACGAATCTGCTCAATGCTATCTTCCTCGATGGGCATGCAAAGTCCATCCGTGCTGGAGCGATACAGACCAGCAAGTTCATCACAGGGTGTGAACTCGTATATCTCTATCCATCTCCAGCAATGGGCATCACAAATCCGAGCTCTGCCCCAGGGCAGCCGAACATCTGTGATCCGGCCAGTTTCCCGCACTTCAGCTATCCGTAGATTGACAGTGCCTGGAGTTTGCAGATGCTAATCAGCCGCTCACGTCTTCGATCATTGGTACTGTTTGTTGTGTGTTTGCTAATTGCGCCGCGAGTAATTGCCAAACAGACGGCTGACTTCTGGCCGTTTAGCTCTGGCCGCACATGGTCCATGGAAGCGCATATTGGCGCAAAGAAGATCACCCAGTCGGTGACAGTCCGTAGCCTGGTTCCCGAAACCGATGGCGCTAAGTATTTCTTAGATTACAGGTCCGGCGCTGCGCTGATTCAGACAGAATCGTATCTTGTCAGCGCCAGGGGTGTTTCCCGTTACTACGGCGGTGGCGCCGCCAGCCTCACATACTACACTCCCCCGCTCCCAGTACTGCAATATCCGCTGGCGCCAGGCAGCAAGTGGTATTGGACGGGAACCATTACCGCAGGCGCAGGTGGTAAGCCTTCGCAGGCGAGCGCAGCGTGGAGCGCCACGACACCTGAAACCGTAACGATTACGACAGGATCAGTCTCTGCATTGCGCGTCCATATGGATCTCACGGTTACCGTCAATGGCAAGCGATCAACCGTTCAGGATGACACCTGGTATGCAAAGGGAATTGGCCCGGTCCGACAGCGGACTTCCGTAGGACGCGCTACGGTAGACAGCGTGATGGTTTCGTCACCGGTAACGCCTCCAGAAACTGGCACAACCAACGCTGGAGGAAAACCCTGATGTGCGGCAGATACACGCTTCGAAAAACCACTGACCAGATCGCATTGCGCTTTGACGTAACCACGGTGCTGGCTGAAAGCTCAGTTCGTTACAACGCTGCGCCTTCGCAGAACGTTGCTGTCGTCATCGCTTCACCAGAAGGCAGAATCCTCGACACCTATCGATGGGGCCTGATTCCGTCCTGGGCAAAAGACATGAGCATCGGCAGCAAGCTAATCAATGCACGTGCCGAAACGGTAGCAGAAAAACCCTCTTTCCGAACCTCATTTTCACGTCGAAGATGCCTCGTGCCTGCTGATGGTTATTATGAGTGGCGACAAGACGGAAAACTCAAGCAGCCTGTCTTCTACAGCCTGATGGATGATCAGTTGTTCGCCTTTGCCGGTCTGCATGACGAGTGGCGAACGCCAGATGGCGAGAAAATCCGCACCGTGACAATTCTCACTACCATTCCCAATGAGCTGGCATCTATCGCGCACGATCGAATGCCGGTAATTCTAGACCGACATAATGAGGCTATTTGGCTTGATACTTCGTCGTCTCAGGAACACCTCGCCAGTGTGCTCGTACCCTATGATGCACATGCAATGCAGGCGTGGCCCGTGTCCAGACGTGTCAATAGCGCAGGTCCGGATGATCCATCTCTTGTGAGCCCGGAATTAAACTATCCGCAGGACCCGGGTTCTGCGCAAACATCCCTATTCTGACACTGTAGTTTTGCATCCGACCACCGTTTCGAGAATGTACCGCTTAATTCGCATTGTAAGGGTGAAAAATGGAACGACTAAAATCGCTGAACGCAGAGATTACCAAGCTCGAGCAAGCAAGATCTAACCGCAAACCTATTACCAATGTGAACGATGAGCACGGCAAGAAGCTCTCCGTGCTCGAAAGACTGGCAATATTCGTCACAGAGAGAGTCGGCACGATGGGCTTCTTTCTGTTGATATTGGTATGGACCATATTGTGGTGTGGCTTCAACATTCTTGCGAGCGAGGTGCCAGCGCTTCACTGGAAAGCATTTGATCCATTTCCAGCTTTTGTTGCCTATCTATTAATGAGCAATGTCATACAGATTCTGCTCATGCCACTGATCATGGTCGGCCAGAACCTTCAGGGCCGTCATTCCGAACTCCGTGCGGAACACGACCTTGATGTAAATATCAGGGCTGAGGAAGAGATCGAGATGATCCTGTTAAGACTGCAGCTCCAGCAGGAGCTGCTGATGCATCTCGTTAAAGCTCAGGGAATTCAGTTGGATGCGATTACGGCTCAGCATCTGCAGGATTCACAGCCGCACGCCCCTGCAGATTCCGCTTCAGAAACGGGCCAGAGCTAGGCATTTCGGTTCATCGCAATTATCTGCTTGATGTAGGCAATTTGCGATGCATGTTGAATATCGTGCTCATACATCTCTACTATGAATGACTTAAGCGGCACCTGGTTGCTTTCCCATCGCCGCACCTCGTCGAAATCGTCGTCGCTCAAATTAAGCATCTGCGTTTTCCAGGCCTCGCCAACTTTCGTTAGCCAGGCAGTGATCGCTGGCCAATTGGTTAATTCCGGAGCACCTTTTGGGTCGAATTCGTCACGGTTGAGCGCTTCCCCACCGGGTTCAAACGCGGGTAGGGTCATCTGCTTCCAGGCAGCTACATGATAGACGATCCCTGCAATGCTTCCATTTTGACCTACTCCCCACCGGTGATCCGGCCAGTGTTCCTCCGCAAACAAGAGTGCATCCTCTTTGGAGACGTCGGATATCTCCTTGAGCAATTCATTGAAGCTGCGTTGCGCGCGTGTTCTCAGAAAGTCGCAAAGTGAATCTGGCATCGAATGTCTGGCTCCTGATATAAAGTCATTTGGGTTATAATACCGTTGTTTCGTCGCGTATACAGGACAAATGCCGGTGACAGTAACCCTTTGTCTTCGCCAATACGTCTTAATCCAGATGTTGGCGCTTGCCCGCGACCGTATTAATTGTTCGAGGAGTTACCAGATGAATCGTTTTCTGACCTTGCCTGCGATTATATTGGCCTGGACAATAGCGGTTGCCGCCTGCCCGGGCGCGGCCCGCGCGCAGGCTGCTCCTAATCCCGATAAATACCAACCGCTCGTTGATGAGATGAAAGAGATCGATATGAGCCGATCTCTCAATCCACTAAAACTTACTGCATCGCAGATCGATAAGCTGATCAAGGTTGTAGACTCTGCAAAGGTTGAATACGATAGGCGAATTGAAGAGATAAGTGCTGCCTCGATCGGTAAACTGGCGGATGACATACACAAGCGGCATAAGGAAGCAATGGCTGGCGCCGAAGCCTCTAAGGAGTGGGACAACAAAGCGATAAAGGCGCTAGACGACTTTTATGCGAAACGTGAGGCAGTCAACACAGATAACATTCTAACCATGACAGGTGCCTGCGGGCAGATTTTTACGAAAGAACAAAAGGCGATCGCCGTTCAGATGGAAAAGGATGCCCTATTCAAACTGACCAAGAACAATGGTAAAAACACGACGGATGCGCAGTACTTTAATCTGTATGTTGTGGATGTTTTTATCAGCTACCCACGCGTTGTGCCGCTGCTTACTCATATTAAGCAGGCTCTATATGGGAATTAGATATAGTCGATTGGCGACTTGATAATGTAAACGGGCCGCTCTGGAACAATCCAGAAAGCGGCCCGAACCATTTCAACCCCTCAAAGGCTGCCGGACAAACTAGATCAGGCCATCCAGCTTACTGGCAATCTGTTTCTTGGGTGCGGCGCCTACTATCTGATCGACAACCTTACCACCCTTAAAGAAGAGAAGCGTAGGAATAGACATAACCCCGTACTTGCCAGCCACTTCGGCTTCATTATCTACATCGCATTTCAGAACTTTGGCCTTACCGGCGTACTCTGACGACAGTTCATCGATGCTCGGGCCAATCATCTTGCATGGTCCGCACCACACTGCCCAGAAATCGACCAGCACGGGCACATCAGACTGCAAAACTTCCTTTTCAAAATCGCTGGTTGTTACAGCATTGCTCATTGTTTGTTCCTCCGGTAAGGTTTAGATCATCGAGGGGTTGGGCCACTCAATCTACTTTGATTGTACGGTACCGCACTTCTGCTGTGTGCTCTGCGGATTTTGTCCGTTCATCCTTGACCTACGCTTATCCCAAAAGCTTAGTTCCTTGCACACAACGTCAGGCTTCCAATCGGGCACAAATAGAAGAATACGGTTCACGAAGTCAATTTTGAAATTCCGTGCTCACCAAACAACAAAAACCGGCCAACCGCCCATATTGCTGCGGTGTAGCCGGCTCTAAGCCTCTGCAAATAACGTGGTGTTCGTCGATGATTGGAGAGGACGGACTGATAGGTTATTTAGTTAAACGTGCTCGCTCCGATGCGTAGATTGCTAATCTTGCTTCTGCCTGGCTTCATCAATCCAGATAGGAACTATGCCAACTACTGCCCTGCTGCAACGTTAGAGGCCTGCGGCCCCTTTGCACCGTCAACGATGTCAAAGGTGACTTCCTGTCCTTCGGCCAGAGTCTTAAACCCTTCTTTCACAATTGCGGAGTAGTGTACGAAGATGTCTTTACCTTCTGTAGTCTCAATGAAGCCATAGCCCTTGGCGTCATTGAACCACTTTACACGACCACTTGGCATAACGGGACTTCCTCCTTACGTTTTGGCCGAGGCTTTAGTTCCCGGCCGAGCAAGTATAACACTCGCATTTCCAGATGTCAACGAATGATGGAAAAAAGTACGCTCTGATTTAACGTTGTTTGACAGCGTGGGTCGACTCATGGCATACTGTTGTTCGAACTACATAGGGATTCATTCTCACCGCAGACAGCCGGCGGCATTCACGTTCTGATGATGCCTTAAAACTCAATTGAGAGCCTGCCGAGGTTGAACAAAGTCCAGCGCTTAATATGACAGCTTTACTCTGTCATGCTGCCGGGATTTGTCTTCGTCTGCTCTTTGAAGATGCAGAGAGACAATGGCCCGGTTTTTTGTTGTCTGCGCGTTGAGTATGGATGCCTGTGAACGAAAGGGATTATGGAATCATGCCCAATCCTCAAAAAGTGCTGATTGTCTCTGAGCTGCAAGATATCGTCAAGAACAGCAAAGGGGCTATCCTCACTGAATATCGTGGCCTTACCGTTGCAGAAGTTAGCAAACTTCGCAAGAAGCTGCGTGAATTCAATGCCGAGTACCACATCGTCAAGAACACGCTGTACAAGCGAGCGCTAGGCGGCGAAATCAGCCCGGAACTCGATCAGTTGCTTACAGGCCCCACTGCTATCGTCTTCGCAAAGGACGACATCGTAGCGCCATCCAAGGCTATTCTCGACTTCGTTCGTGAGACGAAGAAGCAGGAAGTTAAGGTCAAGGGCGGTTTCATCGATGGCCGTGTGCTGAATGTTGAGCAGATCACTGCGATTTCGAAGCTGCCCTCTAGAGAGCAGATTATTGGAACGCTTATTGGAACGCTCAATGCGCCCGCCAGCGACTTTGTTGGCACGCTCAACGGAATCGTCAGCGAGTTCGTACGAACCGTTCAGGCGATTGCAGACAAGCAGTCCGAGTCCGCTGCCGCTTAAGTCAGCTATCTATCAATTATGCAGAATCGAAACGATAACGTGCGATTCGTTGCCAGTACCTTTACGAGACGCGCCTCTCTGTAAACAGAGCGGCGTGCAAATCAGGAGAATACAATGTCCCTTACTCAGCAAGAGCTGATCGATGCCATTTCCAGCCTTACCGTTCTGGAACTCTCTGAGCTTTCCAAGGCGCTTCAGGAGAAGTTTGGCGTAACCGCAGCCGCTCCGGTCGCCTACGCAGCCGCGCCTGGCGCAGCAGCAGGCGGCGATGCGCCCGCAGTCGAAGAGGCTCCAACCAGCTTCGATGTCATTCTCACCGCCGCGGGCGACAAGAGACTGGGCGTCATCAAGATCGTTCGCGAAATCACCGGTCAGGGCCTGAAGGAATCCAAGGACCTCGTCGAGGGTGTTCCTTCCAAGATCAAAGAGGGTGTGAGCAAGGAAGATGCCGAAGCGCTGAAGGCGAAGTTCGAAGCCGAAGGTGCATCCATCGAGATCAAGCCAGCCGGTTAATCGGAAGGCTGCAAGAATCAAAAGAGCTCCGCAAACAGGTTTCTGTTGCGGAGCTCTTTTTTGTAATGTCCCGGGTCGCCAGGGTTATATGTTAGAGCGTGAACGGTCCATCGTAGTGCCGAATTAGGCCAATCACTCGCCCCATGATGCTGCTGTCTTCCTGCTTGACTTCAATCGGATCATATGCAGGATTACTCGGAATCAGCCGCACGCCATTTTCCAGAAATTTTATGTATTTAACTGTGGCGTCATCGCCAATTCTCACAGCGACAAGGTCGCCATCTTCGGCATTAGACTGCGGGCGGATAACCACGAGATCCCGCGGCATAATGTGCGCGCCGATCATCGAGTCTCCCTTCACACGAAGTGCGAATGCTCCATCGACGTTGTGGACCATTTCGACGGGGACTGGAATCTGCGATTCGATATTCTGTGTAGCAGTAATCGGTGTTCCTGCCGCGATTTGTCCAACCAGCGGAATGTACGCTACTGTACGGCTGGTTGTGTTCGCGCCGGTCTTACCAATAACGGTGATTGCCCGAGCCGTATTTTTACGCTTTATGTGTCCCTTGCGCTCAAGGGCATCGAGATGGACGGTAACGCCCCGCAGGCTGGAAATATCGAAGTGATTTCCTATCTCTCGGATGCTCGGCGGATAGCCCTTCTCGTTTACATAATCAACGATGAACGTAAGAATCCGCTCTTGTTTCTCCGTTAGCCCTCGAGTCATGGATTAAGTCCCCCCAACCAGTTGCGTAATGGCATACTCCCGTCTACTGTACCGCTATTAAATCTTGCAAGTCAATAGCTTGCACATAAAATGCGCGTAATTTTGTCTGTTTTAATCGCAGTGTGTTGCAGCGTATTACGCAATCGTGCGCGACACGATTAATTATGTGGTTGAATGTGATAGTGATTCACAATATGAGAACTCATTCATGCGAAACTTGAGCGTGTGGCGCCACGTACGTGAGTATGCAACACGCCACTGTTGCGCGGAATTGAATGGCCGCCGCTTGCGGCGATGGAGGACAATATGCTGAACTCTGCAGATCGCCTTGCCGGCGAAAAAGCCCGGAGCAAAGAGGCAAACAGGGCTTCTCAGCGTGCTGAGACTGCAACCACAGTCTCGGGATTGAAAGCAGCTGTGGGTCCAGATGAGCAGTTACTGGCGTTCGCCCGAGGCACCGTTGCCGGTGGCTTTAAGGGTCGGCTCTCCGTTGGTCCGGAAGCCTTTTTCGTGCCCGATGTTAACATCGGCCTCACCGAAACACGCCTATTCCTACAGCACGTCAACTCTGAAACCGGTCGGCCGGGTGATATTGCTCCACACAATTTCGCTGTCACAGACATTCAGGCTATCGTCTGCACAGATATAGAAACGTTTGGATCGGAACCTGCTGCAAGGATCGTCTTGCAGTTAGATCGCGAGCAGAGCATTCGACTGCGCGTTAAAGGAGCCAACAATTGTGAGGGAGCTCGCGCACTCGCAGAAGTATTCAGGTCAATTACACGCTCCACCAGACAAGCGACAGCGCCCACCCACTATGTGTGCGCTGCCTGTTCTCAGGTAGTAGATACCCCGGTCAAATTCTGCCCTTACTGTGGTGCGCCCCAAATTGGGCCGGGCGGCGATTCTGGAGCGGCGTATCCCGTTGAATCTTCTGTGCAAGCGGCGCCAGGTGACGTGGAAGTCGCTCCTTCTACTATTGATGATTTCGCCGTGGGCACCCCCACCGTCGATACAATTGAGCCAGTCGAGACGGTTGTTGAGACAGAATTGCCGGTAGAGACAGCAGAGACGGTCGAATCCGCAGCCTGTCTCAATCCTGAGGAGCCTGCTGCAGCAATCGATATTGTCGCAGCGGATGACAGTGGTGTCGAAGCGGAGGGATCCTTCGCTGACGCCAGGGAACCAGTCAGTTTGACGCACGAAACGACGACGGAAGCGCCTGAAGCTGCTATCGATCTCGCTCCAGCAGATGAGAGCCTCGCTAAAGAGGAAGTTTCCTTCGCTGCAGTCGAAGAAGCAAACGATTTGACGGACGAATCAGATGCGGGAGCGCCTGAAGGTGCCATCGATCTCGGTCTCCCAGATGAGATTGCGCCCGAAGAACAGATATCGTTTGCGGTAGAAGATTTTTGTGAGACTCACGTGAGCGATGACGCTCCAGAGCCGACAATTGGGGCTGAGCTATCTGAAAAAGACGATATCGAACCTGCGGAAGTGTCATTTGTCGCTGATACTCCGGACACAAATGAAGCTAACCTGTCAGAATCGCTTCCAGTATCTGGTATAGGCAGCGAGTTTTTTGACGAATCGTCTCTGGCAGAAACCATAGTCATTGACGATATCTCGGAAGTTAATCCAGGTGTTGAAGCTGCCAATACTCAAGCTAGCGTGTCTGTCGCTCCCTACCCTGAAGAGAGTATTCCGGGTTCAAGCTTTGAGCTTGAGGACCCATTCGAGGTACCCGTTGTCCCGCCAATGCCAGAAGGAAACGTACCTTCAGATCCGGACGCCTTAGCTACGAAGGTATTTCATGAGCCTTGCTCAGAACCCGAAATTATCGAACCACTGGATACTGCAGTGGCAGATGAGGCGGCAACCAGCTTTGCAGGCTCCGAACCGTCTTCCGGCCTGGAAGCCGCGGATACGGCTGAGCCGGTAGTTGAGGAGCCGCTAATTGAAAATCTGGCGCCACTTGAGACTCCGAAGCCAGAAGAAAAGGTGCGAGCTTTTGAGCCGCAAACTACGACATTGCCGCAGGATAACCGTCCGTTGCGCGTTCACTTTCATGTACAGCACCCTCTCGTTCACTTCAATCAACTCGTTACCGGCGCTAATGCGGATGAAGTTGTATCTAACCTGAAATCAAAAGTCATAGCCGAACTGAAGTTTCCCATAAAGCTCGCTGTAATGCGTATGACGACCCTGGAGTTCGCGCAGGAGATTGTGTTGCGATACAACCAGACGGAAAAGCATAACCTTCCTCGCCCCGCGAGTTGCAGAGAGTTCCTAACACTGGCAGAGGCAATTGGCTACGCGACAGTACAATCTAGCTGAATAGTTGCATCAACTTTTGGCTTGATTGCAACGAGGGTAAATTACGATGACGGGCACACCAGATTTGTCACTTCCGCCTAGGGTTCGGTTTCCAGGACTATCTAGCGCTGCGTTTGAACACCCAGCAGACCGAGCGGCGCTTGAGGCGCTGCGACGAACTCCGGGCCTCGATCGCCTCTTGAAGTTTCTTTCTGACATGGGCGCCGAGAAAATTGTCAAAATCATGTACACGGGAGACAGCGTTAGGGTCTCTCCGAGGCAATGTTCAAGGGTATATAACGATCTTCGTGAGGCGTGCGCAATTCTCGATGTGCCTGAGCCCGAGTGCTTCATCATGCAGCAGCCCATGCCGAATGCTTTCGCATTTGGAATGCAGAGACACACCATTGTTCTCACGACAGGGCTGATCGATCTGCTTGATGATTCAGAACGGCTTGAGGTAATCGGTCACGAACTTGGACATATCAAGGCCGAGCATATGCTGTACAGAACAATGGCAATTGTTCTCGCAGAAGTGATCAAATTTGCCACAGCCGGTCTAACGATCCCAGGCGCAATCCTCTCGACGAGCCTGCTTTACTCTCTCTACTACTGGTTTCGTAAATCGGAACTAACTGCGGACCGTGCGGGTCTCCTGACGGTCCAGGACCCTAACATCGCCATATCAGGCTTGCTGAAACTGTCTGGTGGCTGCAATAAGTTGGCGGATGACCTGGATGTAGATGAGTTTACGAAACAGGCAGACCTGTACGAAGATATGGATGAAAGTGTGCTGACCCTCTACTACAAGCTGGTAATGGTGAGCACTCAGACCCATCCGTTTCCCGCTGTTCGCGCCAAGGAGATTAGAACATGGTCGGACACCGACGCATACAAGCGGCTACTGAGAGGCGACTATCCCAGAAATAGCACGGGAGCTGGCTTTAGAACATGTAAAGCATGCGGACTGGCCGTTGCGAATGTGACGTTTCGTTATTGCCCTGAGTGCGGATCAACGATAGGCTCGGACGGAGTGTAGCCAGTTAGTGGGGTGCGAACAGTCCGGGTGCGCCACCGGTATGCCAGAAGATTACTGTTTCGTCGCACCTATACCGCTGCTCCTTTATGTGACCAAGCAGAGCCGCAAAGGCCTTTGACGTGTACACGGGGTCGACAAAGATCCCTTCTGAGGCGGCAAGCAACGCCGCAGCGGCAGTAGCTTCGGGTGTTGGAACGCCATAAGCCGGGCCAGCAAAATCTGAACATAGCTCGATCTCTGCCGGCGCTACTGTGCCGGAGCCTACGAGTTCAGAGGTCTCATTTGCCAATCGCACAATAGCGCGATGGAACGGGCGAATTCCCGAAGCATCCGGCGCAATGTAGTCTACATCAACGCCGACGATACGCGTTAACCAACCCGATACGCGAGTGCCCACTGCAATGCCGGCGTGCGTCCCGCCACTTCCACTTGCGAAGTACACTGCACTGATGTCCCCAACATCCTGACGCGTAATCTGGTTCACGATCTCATCGACGGCAGCCACATATCCCAATGAACCAACGGCTGTAGATCCGCCTGTAGGCACGATGTAAGGGGACCTGCCATCCTTACGCAGGATATCGGCCGTCTCACGCATCACCCTGCGCCTGGCCTGCTCACGCCGGGCTTCGTCGTCGTTCATTTCACACCAAACGATCTTCGTACCAAGTATTTCGTGGAGCAACAGGTTTCCCTGTGCAGGTCCTGAAGGCGCCGGACCGTCCAAGACGCAGACGACATCAAAATCGAGTTTACCAGCAGCGGCTGCAGTCTGAAGCGCATGATTAGATTGTGCCGCGCCGCATGTGATAATCGTGTCTGCCATCACGCGTCTGGCATCCGCCATCAAGAATTCCAACTTCCTCGCCTTGTTGCCACCCAGGCCGATCCCGGTAAGATCGTCTCGCTTTATTAGAATGGCAGGGGAATCTGGGCCAAGATGGCGTCTCAAATTCTGCAGAGGATGCAATGGCGTTGGCAGCGTGGCTAAACACAAACGATCTATTCCGTTACAGATATCCATTTACGACTCACTTCTCCGCTGCTGCTAATGAATGCCCAGACACTACAGATTACCTGACAAAAAAGGAGCCCGGCTTCCCCATTGAAGCCGGGCTAACCCAAAGCGATCAATACACGCTTGGGCATCATTAAAAACGAGGACGAGAAAGAAGGATACCTTCGCCCGTATTATATCGCATTACGCTACTGCTGTCAATATACCAAGCGAAGAATATCTGAATAAGAGATTGCGCGGGCCGACAGACACGCATCAGAACACTCCGACGCGTTGCGAATATCGATACACCTTCAACAGTGCAAGAAAATGACACATCTAAGAGCAAAATATTGCGTTCAGTGCCACAAATCCGCTACTAGTCGCTTTTTCTGTACAATTGACCAAACTTTTGCTCGTGTGCGCTATAATAGAAGCGAATGTAACATATTTGTGGTTATCGCAACCGAAAGGACAATCCGTCATTATGGCGACTACCGGTGACAAGCGACGCGGTCGCAGGCCCGCCCTCGATCCCAATGACCGCAGGCGGCTCGCAGCGCGCATTGCAAAGATGGTCTTGGTCGATAGACTTGAGCAGAAAGAAATTCTGCAACAGTTGACAAAATCGGAGCCCGGATTAGCGCATATTGATGCGAGCACTGTATCACGATTGTACCGATTTGCGCTCGATACTGGAATTGTTCGAGTGCACATTGATGAAAACGCCCCTTTCAAGCCGCCCCGTCTGGAAGGACTTGAGCGAGAATTGATTGCAGCTTTTGAGCTGCAGTCGGCAATCGTTGCGGATACTTCGGGGCACGAAGAGACGCTCGAAAGCAGCCTTGCCGACGACCGCCTTCATCAGGCCCTAGGGCAGTTGTGCGCGGACTACCTCGACACCATTGTCAGGCAGAATGAGATTGTCGCACTTTCATCGGGTCGAGCCGTCTTCTATGCTTGCGAAAGCCTTTTCAATAAGCATATTTTTGATAAGAGAAATGTTCGCGGAGTTAAAGTCGTTAGCATGAACGGCAACATCGCCGCCGAAGTTTGGAGCATGGAGAGCCCTGATGCACGCCGCGCGATGGATGCGGACATCAGCGGCGCCTGGCTGGCGCGCGCCTTTCCTGATGCGGAATTAATACGCCTGAGTCTGCCGGTTGCCGTTAAATCACCGGACATGATTGATGAATGGCTTGCAAAAGGTCCCGGCCGCTGGATTTCACCTGCGGTATGGGAA
Organism: uncultured Chthonomonas sp.; assembly: GCA_903919615.1. Classification (GTDB taxonomy): domain Bacteria; phylum Armatimonadota; class Chthonomonadetes; order Chthonomonadales; family Chthonomonadaceae; genus CAIXIX01. Next base: position 1,676 of record CAIXIX010000465.1, on the reverse strand, counting down.
GAGAAGACCAGATCGGGCATTTCTCAGAACTCTTCAGCGGACGATGATGTGTACGTGCCGACACTGGCGCTGGTTGGGATTGGCGGAGTCCGTGCGCAGTCTGGACACAGGTTTATCGTAGGTCTCCACGAGCCTATGCTCGGCAATCTGCAGCCTGAACTTGGACAGATGATCGATCTCATCGAGCAGGTCTCTGGAAACGGCAATCGCGTTGTCTCCTGCGCGGTTGGCGATCTTTGTAACCGACTCTTTATCACGCTTGCAGCGCGAAAGAACCTGCCGGCAGCGAAGATAAGCGCCCTGGAAGCGCTGGTATCCTCCATCAATGAGCGGCTCCTTTCAATCACCTTCGAACAGCTATACCACGTTCCTAAAGTGGTGGTTGTAGCCGGTGGCGCGACGAAGATCGATGCTATTCAATCCGTACTGGAGTGGCAGGCGATGGGCTGGAAGCAGCCAATAGTTCACGACCTGTGCACGGATCGTGAAACCGCAGTTCGCTTGCTGGAAGCAAAGCGCAACGCAAAGCGTATGAGCTAATACAAACGCACCTTGAAGCATAAGAGTCGCAACCTCTCCGGTTGCGGCTCTTTTTTCGTCATATGCCTAGCTTCAATCAGCGGAATCACCTCGATTACAGCGTCAAAAGGGGGTAGAATTAGTCAGTATTCTATGAGGTCGGTGCGGGTTTTCGCTCCGGAAAAGACGGGAGACCATCAATGGCAGATTTTACTCCGAAGCCGGAGCATAACTTTACGTTTGGCTTGTGGACAGTTGGCAATGCGGGACGAGACCCGTTTGGCGGACCGGTTCGTGAGCCGGTATCCCCCTGCGGCCTCGCTTTCCAGCCGACCTATATCGTTGAGAAACTCGGTGGCCTGGGCGCATATGGTGTGAACCTCCATGATAACGACCTCGTCCCGATTGATGCAACGGCTTCAGAGCGCGATAAAATCGTAAACGAATTTAAGAAAGCGCTTTCCGATTTCGGCGTTAAAGTGCCGATGGCGACCACCAATCTGTTTTCTGATCCTATTTTCAAGGACGGGGCTTTCACATCCGTCGACCCTAAAATCCGGGCGTATGCTGTTCAGAAAACGATGAACGCAATAGATCTTGGGGTCGAACTTGGCGCTAGCGTTTACGTGTTCTGGGGCGGCCGCGAGGGAACTGAAACGGATGCGTCGAAAGATGCGCGCGACTCCGCAAAGCGATTTAGAGAGTGCCTCAACTTCCTCGCAGAGTACGACGAGGCGCAGGGCTACAACCTGAAATTTGCTCTTGAACCTAAGCCCAACGAACCACGTGGCGACATCTATTGTCCGACCGTCGGAGCCATGCTCGGATTTATTGCTACTCTAGATAAGCCCGAGAAGTTCGGCCTCAACCCGGAGTTCGCTCACGACACGATGGCGGGGCTCAACTTTGTCCATGCCGTTGCCCAGGCGATCGATGCCAATAAGCTCTTCCATATCGACTTAAATGGCCAGAAGCCGGGGAGATACGATCAGGATTACCGTTTCGGCGCCGAAGACATTAAGGCGAATTTCTTCCTTGTAAAACTTCTTGAGGATAGCGGATACACGGGCATGCGGCACTTTGATGCACACGCTTACCGAACGGAAGACGAAGCAGGCGTATGGGATTTTGCCCTCGGATGCATGCGGACGTATCTT
>CAIXIX010000464.1 GCA_903919615.1 uncultured Chthonomonas sp. | reverse complement strand
TACCGGACACAGCCCTATTATCTCTAGCGCTATGAAACAAGATAAGGCTGGGAAGGGGGAGAATTTCGTTGCAGACAATAAGTGCGGCCTTTGAACTTGAGAACTCCTAAACCGACATGCCGCCATCAACAGTTAGGCTGCAGCCAGTTAAGAAACCTGCTTCATCACTCGCTGCGTACAACGCAGCATATGCGATGTCAGATGGCTTGCCCAGTCGTCCAATGGGCTGTCGAGCTTCAAATGCCGCCCGCGCTGCAACTGGATCTGGCGAGCTATTGATGCGATCCGTAAGTGAGGGAGTTTCGATAGTTGCCGGGCAGATGTAGACGGCTCGGATCTTCTCCGCTGCATGATCCAATGCGACCGCTCGAGTAAGCCCGACAACGCCGCCCTTAGCCGCCGAGTAGACAGCACGATTGGCGACACCCATGATTCCCGCCACTGAGGCCATATTTAAGATAACACCACCTCCCTGAGCGCGCAGCAGCGGGATGGCATATTTGCAGCCAAGAAATACGCTTGTTAGTGTTGTGGCAATCTGAGCGTTCCAGTCTGCGACATCAGACTGCTCTACCGTCCCCTGCTTCACAATTCCGGCATTGTTAAAGAGAATGTTGAGCTTTCCATAAGCTGAAATCGCCACTTCGAACAGCGCTTTCACCTGCGCCTCATCAGAAACATCTACCTTTACGAAGATGGCACTGCCGCCTTCCACCTTGATTAGGTCTACAGTTTCTGTTCCGGTCGCCGGGTTCATATCGGCGACAACAACGGATGCACCCTCCTGCGCAAACAGGATCGCTGTTTCTCGCCCTATTCCGACCCCGGCGCCCGTTATTACCGCCACTTTACCGTTTAGTCGCACGCTTGCCTCCAGATATACGATTCTGATATCGTAGTGTCTTTACTTCGAATGAAGTATACCGATTCCAGGTACACGTTAGGGTTGGTGATAGCGAATCTGTTGATTAGAATCCCGAACCGTGGGTCTCTTTCGTCAACCGGGCTTTTGAGTAAGAGTAATATCTTGACAAGCGTGCAAATACAACCTAAAATATATGAGAGCGATTAGTCCAACGGCAATTTATGTTCATTTTGCGCTCAACCTTGGATGTGTCCTGAGATGCCTGCCAGGATAGCAGGCGGGAGGAGGCAGATTTGTTTTCTATTCTCAACGTCGCGCACGAAATTTCGCGCAATCGCTACGTAAAGCTCAGAAGTCTTACTGGAATTCTGGGGCTCCTTGGCCTTGTTGGCCTAACGTCAGCACCTGCCCATGCGCAGTTTGTTCAGGCTTACTGGGCAGGTGACGGCAACCTGTTGGATTCTTCTGGAAATGGACTGACACTTACTGGGGTTGGCTCACCGACATATGCTGCGGGATTGAATCAGCAGGCTTTTAGTCTCAACGGGTCATCGTATCTTACGACTGTAAGCCCTACTAGCACTCTCGTAAATACTAGCTTCGCGGTTTCCGCCTGGGTAAATTTCTCTGCGCTCAACTTTAGTTCTGCAGGTAATTTACCGAATACCATCATTGCCCAGGACAATGGTGGCGGAACTACTGAGAAGTTTGTCTTCTACTACGATGCCGCATCACACTCGCTTGGCGTGCACGAAAATGGCGTTCATGGATCCTATTTCGGCGAAGTATCGTTAAGTACGCCGATAACAACCGGAACGTGGAACATGCTTACAGTTTCGGCCGATGAGTTAGCTGATACGCTATCGTTTTATGAGAACAGTACTCTTGTTGGTACATTAAGCGGGATGCCATGGAGTGACCCAACCGCTGGAATAACTATTGGCGCCGCTGAGGGTATTGGGTTTAGCACCGGGCTTATCCAGGATGTCGGCATCTATTACGCCGGTTTTACTGGCGCAGAGGTAGGAAATCTATACGACACGCCGCCTGGCCCGACTCCCCCTCATCCGTGGATTGGTGGCTCTTCGACACCTGAGCCCGGACAATTTGCGCTGCTAATCGGGATATCTGCTACTGCAGTGGCAACAATTCGGCGACGAAGACGCGTCTAACCGCTGAGACCCTCATGGTATAGTTATGCGGTCCGCACAGGTGATATCCTGTGCGGACTTGTTTTATTTGTGCAGCTATCTGAAAGCGTTCGAATTCTACTTCATTTCTGAGACATTAAACTCCTAAAATACCTAGACAAACGTTTATTTTTCTGTTACGATAGTTGCCTAAGTAATCCGCAAAGCAGGCTGCTATCCATGCCAAAGCCCCGAACACAAACTGCCGCCGGCCTTAGCGATGCCCGTGGTTACTACAGCTCTATCACATTGACTGACCAGGACAAGGTATGCTGGTCGGCCTACCCTTACTCCGTTCCGGCCGTAAAGTTTGTGGATGGCCTAATGCTCGACCCAAAGGTCACTATATTCGTTGGCGAAAATGGAACAGGCAAATCAACATTGATCGAAGCGATCGCTGTTGCGGCGGGCTTCAACCCGGAGGGTGGCAGCAAGAACTTCAACTTTACAACGCGCCCTTCTCACTCCAGCCTCCATAACAATATAAAGCTTGAACGCGGCGCACGGCGTGAACGTGATGGCTATTTTCTGCGAGCCGAGTGCATGTACAATGTGGCAACGGAGCTAGATAAACTGGATGCCAACGGTGGCGCTGGTAAACCGCTCATCCAGTCGTATGGTGATGTGAGCCTCCATGAGCAGTCGCACGGTGAATCGTTCTTTGCACTCGTTTCTAACCGATTTGGAGAAGACAGCTTCTACGTGATGGATGAGCCTGAGTCCGCCCTCTCGCCCGATCGGCAACTCTATCTTCTTAGCCAAATGCATGAGCTCATAGAAAACGGAAACTGTCAGGTTGTTTTTGCAACGCACTCCCCTATTCTTATGGCCTATCCTGGAGCGCGCTTGTACCTCATCGATCGGGCGGGGATACACGAGACTACCTACAAAGAGACAGAGCATTATCGAATAATGCACGACTTTCTTACGGATCATAAGTCTGCTATACGATCACTCTTTGCAGCACCAACAGGTAGTTCGGTTACTCGCAAAAGGTCGGCAAGTTGATGACTGTGAGTAAGGGATCCAATAAACTACCGCTATTTGAACCAGGTCACATTCGATCTGTTATCCTTCCACACGCCTCCATTCCAGATCGCCGATATCCGTTCAATATCCCGGCAATTCGTAGCATGGGAGAGCTAAAACTACATCCGCGGGTTACTTTTCTTGTGGGTGAAAACGGATCAGGGAAATCGACACTGATCGAGGCTATTGCTGTTCTGATCGGTTTAAACGCGGAGGGCGGAAGCAGGAACCACAGCTTCGCAACGAGATCGACTGAATCTAGACTGCACAACTATCTGCAAGTTAAACGCGGACCAGACAGAGAACGAGATGGTTTCTTTCTTCGCGCAGAAAGCCTGTACAACGTCGTCACCAATCTCGAAGAGACGATGGTCGGGTTCGGCTGGTATGGCGGTGAAACGCTCCACCATAAATCCCATGGAGAGTCATTTCTCGCAATTGCTAAGCACCGGTTTCGAGGCAAAGGCTTCTACATCATGGATGAACCGGAATCTGCGTTGTCGCCGCGGCGGCAGCTTCAAATGCTCCAGCTCATTCATGAACACGTCGTTTCGAGAAACTCTCAGTTCCTCATCGCCACACACTCTCCAATCCTGATGGCTTATCCGGATGCCACGATTTACCAACTGGATATCAATGGCATTGAACCGATCGCTTATGAGGATACGGAGCACTTCAAAACGACTCGAGATTTTGTTTGTAATCCGGAAGTGTTCTTGCACCATCTTATGGGATGAGGCTAGAATCTGTGCATGCGGTTTGGGAGCGGCATAATATATCCGAGGAGGGCTTTCTTGAAACCAGTTAGAACATTCGATAGCTCCACGACAGACCCTGTAAAGCTCTATTCGATGCTCGTACATGCCGTTGCACCGCGGCCGATTGCGCTCGTCTCCAGCCTATCAGAAGACGGTATCGCAAACCTCGCACCATTCTCATTCTTCATGGCGGGCGGCGCAAGTCCTTGTTCTGTGGCCGTATCCCCAACAACCACTCGCTCCTGGACTTCAAAAGACACACTGCGAAACATACAGGCAACCAGGCAGTTTGTAATCAACGTAGTAACCTACAACATTCGCGACAAAATGAACCAGTCCAGCGCACCGTATCCTCCTGAAGTAAGCGAATGGGGTGAGGCTGGATTAACGCAAGTACCCTCAGTAAAGGTAAGGCCCGCGCGAGCAGCCGAGAGCCCGATTGCTCTTGAGTGCGTACTTTATCAGATTATTTCACATGGCAGCGGTCCCATGTCTGCAAACTACGTTATTGGCGAAGTTGTATGCATCCATGTGAATGATGATCTGTTTGATGAGAACGATGCGCTGGATGTAAAGCGTGTCGATTATATCGGCAGGATGGGCGGAGACTGGTACAGCAGAGCGACTCCGGCCGCGATGTTCGAATTAGCTCGCCCAGACTAATCCTTATCGTCTAGCCAGATCCGCTTGACACCAGCATATATTCCCGGCAGACCTATTGTTTCCGGATCGATCCGCACACCAGTAACGACCCCTCGATACTGCTCGCTGCTAGATAACTTAAAAGAATAATCGTGGTAGTCTCGATCACCATTCACGGGAAAGGTGAGAACACAGGTCTCGTTAAACTGGGGACTGTCGCTTCGTGTCCAGAAGATCCGAAGCCGTTTGATTTCTGCAGGAAAGGATGCCAGAAGATGAATTACCGGAGCCTTCTCGGCATGCCAAAGGGCCTGCGGCCCAATTAACTGCGGATTGTTCTGCGCCAGACTCACTTTAAGTTCACCGTGAATTGGCCAGCCCTCATCAACGGCATTCGCGTAGTGCCAATGCTGCCTGTCGGTAAAAAAGCGGTAATCTGGCAGCGCAGACGCATCATGGTGGGCATAGACCCACGATCTAATGTTTTCCAGGCTACCAACAATAAGAGTGTAGCTGTACCGATAGGTAATGTTGTAATCGAGGATCTCAACGTGCAGCGGGGCGATATATCCGGTCGGGCTATCTTTTGGGCCTCCGCTTCCGGGCTTCCCTGCAAAACCGCCTATGAAGTGAATAATGCCAGGTTCGTAGATCCCGAGCCCGAAACCTTTTTCGTCGATGAGCGCTGCCCAGTTTTCAGTCGCGTTCCAGCCAGTCCATGGAAATTGCACAGGCGGATAAGTTAAGGTACCAGACGTAAATGGTGCATCTCCCGTATATGTTACCAATTTGTACCACGGACCATTCGTATAGACCGCTGGCAGTTCCTGATCACGCGCAGCCCATTGCGTCTTATCCGATCTGTGATTGAACAGTGCGCTAGATACCTTTACGGTGTAGCCATCCAGTGAGAGCCTGCATTCAAATTCACATTCCCCAGGCTCGTTATTCAGAGGCCATTGCATCGGGATGCATCTGACGACCATCTCTTTGCCGTTGTTCTTGAACAAAGTAACCTTCGATCGGTTCCCATAACAGTCACCCGATTGAATCGGATTCCAGCCCAGTCCCGCCCAGTCGGGTCGTGGCGGCTTTCCATTAGGCACAAAAGGGACCGGTCCGGAGTAGTTTGACATCTGGATCTGTCGGCCCCAATCGAAACTATTAATAAGATTGATGCTGCTTCCAGACAACGAGATATAGGTAATTGCTCCACCAAGGTTGAGGTCGATTCCAAGGCGGATCCGCCCGTTATCGAGATACTTGACATTGGTTGGTGCAGCGGTTTGTGCGCCTGCTCCTGGCGTATGAAGAAGCGATATAACGCAAAGTGCCACAAGGGTTCGAAACAGTTGCGCCCGCATTACAAACTCCTCCTTGGCTCTGCACCAAGCAAATTGCGCACCATAAAATCCTGCAGTCTGCGCCGTCCATACGGCGTGCCCGCCACACCATGCCCTGCTCCCGGCATTACAAGCAACTCAAAATCCTTGTTTGCCTTAATTAGCGCGTTGACTACCTGCATCGTAGATGACGGGTCGACATTGGTGTCCATCTCACCAACCATCAGCAGCAGCTTACCGGTAAGCCTTGAAGCGTATGTCGTATTGGAACTCGCGGCATATTCTGGGCCTATTGGCCAGCCCATCCACTGCTCGTTCCACCAGATCTTATCCATCCGATTGTCATGGCATCCGCAATCAGCCATGCCCACTTTGTAGAAATCGCCATGGAGCAGCATGCCACCAAGCGCGTTCTGGCCGCCTGCTGATGTTCCGTAGATCCCAACCCGACTAAGATCTATGTAGGGATACTTTGACGCGGCGGCCTTTATCCATAGGATTCGATCTGGAAATCCTGCATCTGCAAGATTTTTCCAGCACACATCGTGAAATGCCTTCGATCTGTTGTTTGTGCCCAATCCATCCAGTTGAACAACAATGAAACCAAGTTCAGCCATTGCCTGCAGACCGGTCGCACGGCCAAACTGTTTGGGGACAAAAGAGCCCTGAGGGCCCGCGTAGATATTCTCGATTACTGGGTACTTCCTGTGTGGGTTAAAATTCGTCGGCCGGCATATCACACCGTAAATATCCGTAACCCCATCACGGGCCTTTGCAACGAAACGCTCTGGAAGTTTGTATCCGGCTGATAAAAGCGCGGAGGAATCCCCGTGTTCAATATCTGTGATCTTTGCACCGGTGGCAGCATTCCGCAGCACTGAAATTGGCGCGAGATCAACGCGTGAATACGTGTCTATCAGGTATTTCTGTGAAGGAGAGTACTCGACGCTGTGCGTTCCGTCACCTTCTGTCAATAGGGTTAGCCCAGACCCATCGAAGTTAACCTTGGCGTATTGCAGGTAGTACGGATCTTGACTTGAGACGATACCTCCCGTATGAAAGAAGATAATTCGCTTCGCATCATCAATGCGATCCACACCTCGTACAACCCAATTGCCTTTTGTGATCTGGTTCTTTATGGCTCCAGTTGCAGTGTCGTACAAATACAGATGGTTCCAGCCGTCCCTCTCAGACATCCAGATCGCTTCATGCGATGCATTGATGCGGTGCAGGTAGACCTTGTTCGTCCAATCGATAAACGTTGGCGCATGTTCATCAATCACAGCAGTAGTTTCACCAGAGTTCGGGTTGATAGAAACAAGCCGCATCACCTGATGTCCACGCTGATTGTAAAGAACGGTGTAGCGTTTTGAATCGGCATCCCATTCGATGTTATCGATCGACCATGGCTGCGGCATGAGCTGATCGCTCACGGCAATCTCTTTGCGCTGTCCAATATCAAAGAGATGAACCCTTGGATGGTCGATGTTATCTCCTGGCTTCAGGTACTGATTGATATGAACCTTCGGCTGAAGCTGATCGGTTGGAGACGACTCGACCAAAAAGACCTTATGTTCCTGCTCAGGAACTGTCTTCAAAGCAAGCAAACGGCTGCCGTCTGCCGACCATACAAGTGGCTCCTGGTAACGATCTCCAGCAGTGCCATCCGTGGTCAGCTGCGTTTCGTGGCCAGCCTTGTCGACGAGTACGATATTAAAATTCCGAATTGACGCACGATATTCGGTGACAGGCGCCACAGGTGGGTTACCCCGACGACGACGTTCACTCGTTGTGCGCTGAACCACTCCGGTTACGACAGCTAGCTGAGGCTCTTTGCCAGCCTGGAAGATACCAAGCGGATGCCCTGCAGAATCATCAACTCTCCATAGATGTGTGACATAAGTGTGCATCTCACGCCGCGCACCACGAGCTACTGTTCCATAACTAACAGATTTACCTTCAGTATCCAACCATACCAGATGTATCTCGCCGTCTGTCTGGTTGACAAAGGTTAGCGACGTCTCATCCGCTGAACTGCCGGATACTCGCGGGCCACGATCAGGTGGAAAGGCTGCCGCTCGTCCAAGATCGGCTGCCACCTCTTTAAGCCCATATTCGCTGTTACACTCGTAACTATGTGTTCCAACCTGGATGATAAGTGGTTTTCCCGCTACGGTTGCGGGAGCTATCGTATCGACAGGCAGCCGACCTGGATCTAGTTGACGATGCTGCAGGGCGCCAAGTGACTTTGAAAGTCGAACATAGTCAATCGCGGGAACTCGACTGGAAGTGGCGGCATCAATCAACCAGAACTCCCGGCGGCCACCCTGCAGATCGTTTCGGTACCAGAATCGATCCGCATCAATCCAGTGCGGTGTGACGGCTGCGCGATAAACACGTGATGACAACTGTTTGCCAATATCTGCAGACCGCTGATAATCCGCTGCCGTTCCCTGAGCGACAACAGGCTTGCCAGCAGCCGAAGCAAGAACTATAGCAAACAGCGCAATTCGAAAGGTTGTCATCACGTCATCTCCTGCCTGTTACCCGATTATAGTTGGCGAACTTGCTGCAGTGCAGGCGCTGTTATATCGATCCGCAGTACATTCAATAATGGTCTGCCATACCCGTCAAATCGAACAAACATAACATCACCATCTTCCAGGCGAATTCCAGAACCATAGCTAAATCCGGGGGTTCCAAAGAAGTAGATGTGAGCATCTCCTGGACGCCTGTGTTGGGGATATTTAAAGTGATGATGTTCCAGATTGGCTAAAGAGTGAACCATGTTGGGCTCACCACTGGCGAGAGGTTGCGCCCAAATCACTTCCTCTCCACGTAAGATCGCAGCTTCGCCTTCCACGGTATCAAACGATCCACCGATTACCAACTCCGGGCCGATGGAGCACTCACGCAGTTTTGAAGGCGCCAAATACAGGTAGTTGCGGCTTTCCATCACATGATCAGAAAACTCATTGGTTGCTGCAAAGCCAACACGCAGCGGCTGTCCATCTGGACCGACAATGTACACACCGGCTATCTCAGCCTCTTCGCCGCCGTCTTCGCCGTACCATGGGCAAACCAGTGTTTCACCGTGCGAACGAACCATGTCGCCATCTCCTTTCCAGAACCATTCAGGCGCAGTCCCGAATTGGCCGATCGCGGGCTGACCGCCCTCAATCCCCCACTGATAAATCTTCATGCTGTCTGAAATGGTTTCGTTACCCTTAGAATGCATGGCATTGCGATTATCTGCGCTCTTTCGATGTGAAAGCCCCGTTCCTGTAACGAGCAGGTTTGATGCATTGCGCGGATGATCGAAAGGAGGCAGAAGCTTCCAGTCGCTTTTCAGTTCATAGATTTCATCGTAATCCAGTGACTTATCTGATATTGCATCACGTATTAGTGTCTCCAGGTTGGTGCCTGTTTCTGCCGCGCTCCACGCTGCATCATATACCGAGTGAAACTCCTTTAGCGGCCGAAGTTTGTCACCATCAACAAAGGCAACGATCCGGTCACCAAAGGTATTCACACACTGAACAACATTCACTGCCATTTCAAGCTAACTCCTGAAGCATGGATAAAATAGAACAGGACGGCCATATAAATATGGCCGTCCTGTAATTATAGAACGAAGAGCCACAAGCGTATCGACTATTTTCCGGAACCGTTAACCGGGACAATTGGCGTCGCAGGGATCGTCTTAGCGAGTTTGACAGCAGGCGCCTTTTCTGGCGTCTCTTCTGCCAGAGTAACTTCAACACCAGCCTTCTTCAGAGCATCTTCAAGTCGGTGATCACCCTTGCTATCGTATCCGACAACCGAGTCGATGATCTTGCCATCCGATCCAATGATATAGGTCGTCGGGATGCCATTAACATGGAACAGCTTAGCAGCGATGCTGTTAGGTGTGTCGTTTCCAGCAGGATCAAAGGCGAGCGGGAAGCTGTATTTGCTCTGGTTCGCCGGGACCCACTTGTCATAAGCCGCCTTCTCGTCCCATACACAGATCGCAACGACGTCGACATTTTTACCCTTGACTGCCTGATAAACCTTCTCGAGGTGTGGCATTGATGCCTGGCACGGCCCGCACCAGGTTGCCCAGAAATCGACTATAAGGACCTTGCCTTTATAGTTTGCGGGCTGAACCGATGCACCTCCCCATGCCACGGCTTTGAAGTCGGGAACTGCTGTGCCGGATGCAAGCAGCGGTTTCGGCTTTGCTACCAATTCAGCAGCAACCTTGGTGGTCGTTTTCAGGGTGAGTTTATACCCATCGTCCGAGACCTTCGCCTCGTACACTGTTTCGCCAAGCTTAAATGGCGCCCGTGTATCCACGCTGTCCGCCATGGAAAACTTACCGGTGTCCTTCAGGTCGACAATCAGCCAGACGGGTCTTGAAGTGATCTTACCGACTGGTTTGCCATCCGCATCGGTCTCGACGGTCTTGCTGTATACAGCGTCCGCATCGTTCTCTGCGAGCAGTACGGCGTGTTTCTTACCAGCAATTTTGATCTGGCCGGTCCTGGCGCCTTCACGGTAGATTAATGCGTTCTTAGTCGGTGTGTTGCCAGTTGCGAATGCATAAATTCCAAGGCCGTAATCTCCATGAGATTTCTCATGTTTTGCGTTGCCCCAGGAGGCGCGAACAACTAAATGACCTACGCCATACAGTGTTCTTCCCTTTTGATCAACCTTCTTGAGGATGACCGCATCGCCATCATCGGAAAGGTCGCCATTTTGGTTTCTGTCGACGTATACCTTCCAATCACCGTCTGGCGCCTGGTCGATTGCTAACACAGTGGTAGATTTTGGACCGTTGCCCGCATGGATCTCGGCATATTTGACGGTGCCAGCGTACGTCGGTTCTTTCTTAATCTTGGCGGGTTTTGCATCCAGATAAGCAAGCGCCATTGGCATGTAACCAAGACTGAGCTTCTTAGACGATGTCGGCGCAAATGCACTTGGCTCAAGCGCTAGCTTTGTCTTTATCTGCCCGTCCTTCTCTGCGTGGGCCGGTAGACAAGCGCCAAAAAGAGCAGTCGCGACTGTTGCGCAAGCCAATGCGTTAATGCTGGAAATACGTGGAAATATCATGAATTCACCTCCGAATACGGGAAAGACCGTGAAGATGGTCTATTCAGTATGTATCGGCCTACGATCAGGCACTATATCTGCGTTGATTGGCGTAATTCTACCTTAACAATTGGCACATAGGCGGTTCAAACCGGAATTTCGTACCTAATCTATAGGTGAACTACATATCGCAAGTCCATAAGAGAAACAACGCTATTGACATGTGTGCGCCTTTCTGTAAGAATCTGCAGGATCTGTTTAGCAATTACCTGTCGCTTAGCGTCACGATTTCACGCTCACCGGAAGGAACCAGGATGACCCTGCTTACCGCAACACTCAACGCCATAGGCACCTGTGCCTTAATCACTGCAGCACTTAGTATGCTCACCGCATCCGAACCGTCAACAGCACAGACGGCGCCGTCCGGCAAACTGCTTGTATACGTTGGGGGATACACTAAGGGTAAAGCCAAAGGGATTTTCATCTTTAGCATGAACCCCAAAACCGGAGCGCTTACGGCAATCGGCACGGGTCCGGATGTTGAAAATGCCTCATTCCTGGCAATTCATCCCAACCACAAATACCTGTACGCGGTGAATGAGACGCAGAATTTTGAAGGTAAGTCATCCGGTTCTGTAAGTTCCTACTCCATTGATCCTTCGACAGGCGGCCTAACATTCATTAACGAAAAGGCATCCGGGGGCGCGGATCCATGCCACCTAACCATCGATAGCTCAGGCAAATGTGTAATTGTCGCGAACTACACTGGTGGAAGTACGGAGGTTTTGCCGATTGGCGACGATGGCAGTCTAGGAGATCCGTCCTGTTTTGTTCAGCACACGGGAAATAGCGTTGACACCGCTCGTCAGGAGGCGCCGCATGCGCACTCTGCTATCATCGACCCAACTGGCAAGTATGTTATGGTTTGCGATCTTGGGACAGACCACATCGTGGTGTATAAATTTGACCGGGCCTCCGGAGCAATCGACGCTAGCGGACTTGTCCCAGGAACCGTAGCGCCAGGCAGCGGACCCAGGCATCTCGTGTTTCATCAGGATGGCAAACATCTGTTTGTGATAAACGAGATGAAATCGACCGTCACCGCATTCAACTACGATTCATCTACGGGCTCCATGTCGGCTTACCAAACGATTTCGACGCTGCCTGCTGGTTACAATGGCAGCACAACTTGCGCTGAGATTGCGCTTTCTGCCGATGGGAAATTCCTCTATGGTTCGAATCGTGGCCACGATAGTATCGCAATCTATGCGGTCTCTGCGGTAGATCGCAAATTGACCCTTGTAGGAATCGAACCAACAGGAGGTAAAGTTCCACGCAATTTCGCGATCGATCCCTCTGGAAAATACCTGATTGCGGCTAATCAGCAAACCAACAACCTGGTTGTGTTCAAACGGGATGCGCACTCAGGAAAACTTACACCAACAGGCGCCACAACAGCCGTCACTGCTCCCGTAAGCGTTGTATATCTACAGCAGAAATAGTAAAAGTCAGTTCGTAACCTGCACTAATCACTATTGACATCGGCGCCGTATTTGGCGCCGATGAATTATCCGGTATGTGCACTTTCCGAACTTAGAGATTGGAATAATCACCAATGGCATCCCAAGAACCTGTTGCGCCGATTGCGGAGCGTGTGCCTAAGATTGAGACTGTTCACGGCGAAGTGTGCACAGATGACTACTCTTGGCTGCGTCAAAAATCTGATCCAAAAGTTGCAGCCTATCTACGCGCTGAGAATGCGTATACGGACGCCGTACTGGCGCCCACTGTTCAATTACAGGAACTGCTCTATGAGGAGATTTTGAGCCACATTGAACAGAGTGATGAAGAAGTTCCATCACTCTATCGCGATTGGCTCTACTACTCTCGAACCGAAGAGGGCAAGCAGTACCCAATCTATTGTCGGAAGCAGAATTCACAGGGTGCTTCAGAGGAGATCACCTTAGACCTGAATGAAATGTCTAAGTCGGTGCCATTCCTTTCTGTGGCGGCCTACGAGGTAAATGACGCGGGAGATATCCTAGCATACTCTACGGATACTACTGGCTTCCGGGAATACAAAACGCAGTTCAAAAATCTCACGTCAGGTGAAATTCTACCAGACACAATGGAACGCACCGGATCGGTAGCGTGGGCTGCTGATAATAAGACCGTTTTCTACACGGTCGAGGACCATGCAAAACGAGACTATCGTGTCTATAAACATCGCCTTGGCTCTGATCCCGCCTCGGATGAGCTAATCTACGAAGAGACGGATGAGCTATTTCGAGTAGGGGTTTCTCGAACCAAAAGCGGTGGTTACCTTGTGATAACGTCGGCCAGTTTTACGGCTTCGGAAGTGAGATATCTTGCCGCAGAAACTCCAGACAAAGAGTGGCGCCTTGTGTCCCCTCGACGTTCAATGCATGAGTATTACGTTGAGCATCATGGGGACCATTTTGTTATCCTGACAAACGATAAAGGTAAAAACTTCAGGGTTGTTACTGCGCCGCTGAATGATCCAGTGGAATCAGAATGGAAGCAACTCGTTCCTCATCGCACTGAAGTAATGGTTGAAAGCGTTTTATGTTTTAGAGATCACCTCGTTCTTTATGAGCGAGAGGGCGGGTTGGAGCACCTGCGTGTATTCCAAGCGAGCAGCAGCTGGGATACAGGCGTCAGATTAGAGTTTCCTGAGC
>CAIXIX010000463.1 GCA_903919615.1 uncultured Chthonomonas sp. | reverse complement strand
TGCTGCGCTGCGGCGCGGGTAGAGGACACGGGGGGCGAATCTCCGTAATCAGATAGTGGCCCTGACCTATGTCAGCTCGCACTCCGCACCCGTCCGGAGGCGCCCGCTAAGTCCTCTCCCCGCGAGCTTGCGAGCAAATGTGGGAGGGGTCGGGGAGGGGGATGAAATCAGTCCGTATCAAATATGAGTTTCGCATGTGTCGACGAATTAGCCGTACAAATATCGATTACGGTTAGTTGTATGCGTTACCTACCCAACTCAGCTGCTCTTTGGTCACAAATCCGACGGATTTCTTCCCAGACTCCCTCCAATTTACTCATAACATCTCTATTTGTGAAGCGAATTACCATAAACCCTTCTTTCTGAAGCCACTGGGTACGAGCAAGATCATAGGCTTGCGCGTTATCATGAGATGGCCCGTCGAGCTCAATAACTAATTTGATATCAAAGCAGACAAAGTCAGAAATGAAGTTGCCAATTGGTGCCTGGCGACGAAACTTGAAACCTCCGCACTTTTTTGCTCGCAACTGCTCCCATAACATCTGCTCTGGTACAGTTGACGCCGTACGCAAGTTGCGAGCTCGTAAGAGTGCGACGTGATTTTGTCCTGGCTTGTCGGGAGACATGTTAGTAATGGCCCTCTTTTTCCGGGGGAATTGCAAATCGGGATCTTGATGTATTTCGCGGAACAGGTTGCCACGTGCGATGGCCGATTGGCGCGCCAAAGAACCCTGGCTACATCGGGACATTAACGGAAGCAACAAAGCCCCCTCCCCAACCCCTCCCACATTTGCTCGCAAGCTCGCGGGGAGGGGACCCATGGGCTCTAGAACCACAAATCGCAAAGGGAACGTCGCTCTCGAAGGCGATACCCATGCATCCCCTTTTCGCCTATCCCTCCCGCTCAATCCTCTTCACCAACCTCCACGCACCGGGCATCATCAGCATCGCGATGCCAATCTTAACCACATCGCCCAGCACAAACGGAACCGCACCCTTCATCAGGGCCGATCCGAGGCTGCCAGTAAACACAGAGAGCCACAGCACACCGGGGACATAGATCGCGAGATTGCCTAGCGCCATCAAGCCGAAGAGCTTCGCTGGCTTTCGGTCCCAACCGCGCTGGGCCAGTGCGCCTGTTATGGCCGAAGCGATGGGGTAGGAGAGCAGATAGCCGCCAGTGGCGCCGAAGAACTTCATGGCGCCGGTCGCGCCGCCCGCGAATACATGCGCGCCGCATGCGCCGAGGAGCAGATAGAGAACCAGCGATGCGCAGCCTCTGCGGGCACCAATAACGGTGCCCGTAAGCAGTACGGCAAGTGTCTGGCCTGTGATCGGAACAGGGGTAAACGGCAGTGGAATCGTAATCTGAGCGGAGAGGGAAACGAAACCAGCAAAAATCCCTATAAGAGCGGCATCGATCAGAAGCGCGCGGGATTTCGTAGCATACGTATTGAGGAGCGCATCGGCCAATGTCGGCTGCGTGATATTGTGAACTTGGGTCATATTAACAGTTTTCGTACTCTCAAGCGGGCAAAGCCCTGCCTCCAGAACCTGTCCTTTCAAGTATCTGCAATGCTCCATAGCATTAACGGAATATCAGATTACCTGACGAAGGCGAGTTCCCGGTAGGTGAGTGCGAAACTGTGATGATCTCAGCGCGTAGTGCGCGTTCTATATCCTTTGCCAAGCTCCAGGATCAACAGCAATCCTGAGACCAGCGGTGGCAGGCAGAGTGTAAAAAGCAGAAACAGCTCAGTCCCCGCCGGGTTGTGCAGATACGTGTAGTTCAGCGCCGTCAGAATGATGCCTTCTGTGCCCGCCATCACACCTCCAATATGATTGGAAGCAAACACGAGTACGGTGGTGCCAACGAAAAACAGCGTTCCGATGCTGCATATCATCAGTTTCATGCCCATCGCACTTGGTTCCGATAGCGAAGAAGCGAACACAAAGAAGGTCCAGAAACCCGCCCACAGTACCATCAGCGTCTTCGCAACAAATCCCGAAGTGAATCGTTTCATGTTCGCGGCCCTCCTCTCCCCCGAGACTCTAACGCGCAACGGCAATAACTTCATCCTCTTTTTGGCCGATCCAGCCCACGATTGACGAATATTACTCGTACAGCTTCATAATATAACCAAGCATACGGAGGCGCTGCATCGGTCCCTCTCTCTAGCGAGCCCCGGCGAGCGGCGAGGGAGAGGCTAGGAGAGGGTCCTTTCACGCACGCCGCCCTCGGTTTATCGATCACACCGTTCATCACTTACTCGCCTACTGAGTCTCTCAATAACCGTTTGTTTTTCGAAAGTCGCACCACCTTGAATCAGAAACACAATCTGCTGCCCGCGCTCACCGCCTGCATCTGCATCAGCGCAACCCTCGCCGCATTTTCTGCGCGCAATCCAGGCAAGCCGGCGACCTCGGAGCCGGTTTATACTCCTGCGCCCCACGGATCTCTCACCTTTGCCACAGATATCCGCCCGATTGTCGCTGCGCACTGCTCCGGCTGCCACCGCCCGGGCGAAGTCGCGCCATTCGCTCTACTCTCAGCCGCCGATGTAAAAAAACGCGCGAGGCAGATCGCGGAGATCACGACCTCCCGAACGATGCCGCCCTGGAAAGCGAATTCACATGGCGAGTTTCAGGATGAGAACAGGCTGACCTCGATTGAGATCGGCAAGATCAAGCAGTGGAGTGACGAAGGAGCCGCCGAGGGCTCAGCCTCCGCACCAATCGTCCCAGAGAGCGGAACCTCCGAGTGGAGGCTAGGAAAGCCGGATGCAATCCTGGCGCCAGCGCACACCTACACGCTGGCCGCAGAGGGCCACGATGAGTTTCACACCTTTCTGCTGCACAACAACTTTAATGAGGATGTCTACCTGAGTGCAGTCGAGGTGAAGCCCGGCAATCGCAAGATAGTTCACCATACCATCCTCTATACAGACAACGATGGTAGAGCGAAGCGCATCGCCGCAGACCATGGCGGTGAGGACTATGCCAGCACGAATGGAGCGGGGATACCCAAGGGAGTGGTGGATATCTGGACCCCCGGTAAGCTCACTCGCCGACTTCCAGATGGCATCGGTATGCTGGTTCCAAAAGGTACGGATCTGGTTCTGGAGGTGCATTATCACCGATCTGGAAAGCCTGAAACCGACCTCACTCGCGCAGCGCTCTATTTCACCCATGGTGCAGTGAAGCAGCGACTCCGGGTGTACGGCCTGGCAGCGCCGAGCCTGTTGATCCCTGCCGGCGAGAAGGACTACGTTACCGAGGGCAACCTGCAGGTGCCGGACAACGTCACGATTTACAGCATCTTCCCGCACATGCATCTGCTGGGCAAGCAGATGACCGTTGATATGACTCGCCAGGACGGCGCGACATCCACGATGATCGAGATACCGCAATGGGACTTCAACTGGCAGAACACCTATCTCTACAACACACCGGTCAAACTGAGCCCGGGAGTAAAGCTGCACATGATAGCGCACTACGACAACTCGACGGCAAATCCCAACAATCCCAACTCACCGCCGAAGCTTGTAACCTGGGGCGAGCAGACCACCGACGAGATGAGCCTCTGCTTCTTTGGATACACCGTCGACCGTGAAAACATCCCCGCCGGCATCACCGTGCCAGAGTGGAAAACGCACAGGTAGATGAGTTAACGTGCGTTCAGCACTACCGCCTCACGGCCGACGGAATCGACCAGATCCGGTTCCCGGACCTCGGCCGGGCATGATCCGATATGAAATGTAACCATTTGGTGCAGACGCTGATTCGAAAACACCAACAGCTAATCCTTTCAAACTGGCCGGGCAGATACTCACAACGAACGCAAAGCCGAAACACCGGGGCACCGTTGCTGCAGCGAATACTGTTCTTCAGTCAGAAACTGTGACGGACGCGCTGCTGCAATGGTCCGTGGCGAGGCCCTTTTTCAAATCCGGGAGGAAATGTAACCATTTGGCGCGGACGCTGTTCTGATGTAACGCGTGGAGCGAAGCGACCTGAGGAAATACCAGCCTGGGCGGCGCTAGCCCTCCTTAGCGGGGTGCGGGGCGGAGCCCTGCGAAAAGCACTATCACGGGGCGATGGCTTCCTACGAAGGGAGAAATAAGGGACGACAGAACCTAACTCTGGCAGAGCCATGAAAAACCGGCACCCGCTACCAAACTGGCCGGGCACATACTTCCAGCGCACGCAAAGCCGAAACACCGGGGCACCGTCGCAGAAGCCGAAAACACCATACATACTGCAACCAGTTCTCACGTGCTTCCGCGATGGTCCGTGTTGAGGCCCTTTTTCAAATCGCGGGAGGATCAAAGGAGGGAGGCGCGAGCCCTCTTTTGCGGGGTCCAAGGGTCAGCGCCCCTTGAATCGATAACGCTGGGATCGTTCCCTACGAAGATCCCAGCAATCGACGAAAAGGCTACATTTCACCGGGGCGGAGCCCGACAAGAAAGCACTATCACGGAGCGATAGCTCGCGACGAAGGGCAAAGAAAAAACGAAACAACAAAAAACACAACACCCTCGGCCAAAGAAGCTCATATCCTGCCATCATAATGGGCATCCGCGCCGCCCGGCGCTAATCCCATTGAGGAAGAACTTGAAATCTACGAAGATATCCCTCGACTGGCTCTCGGTCGTAATCGCTTTAGCGCTCGTGATACTCGTGCGCCTTTCGGTAATTGCGAAAGTGCCCTGGAAATAGCTCGCGGTCCGGAGGCGCGCCCAATTGTCCCCTCCGTGTTCTCTTGGGGCCCGTGCCCGCGCGAGGAACGACCGGAAAAGGGCATGGGATAAGCACCAGCTTGCTGGTGAGGCAAGCGGAAAGAGGCGAGCTTGCGAGCAAATGTGGGGTGTTCTCTGGAGCGCCCGAAGAATGAGGGTCCGAGCGGTAGAGCTAGGTCGGGGAGGGGGATCAAATCATTCCACGCAGGCTAGGAGCCTGTCCCGGAATAAATCTTTTATCGCCAGAGAGTCATTTCGTTAGCAGATGGTGAACTTACTCTTATGGCACACGAATTTCGCGAATATGCTCCCGACCAGGCATTTCTCATGCC
>CAIXIX010000462.1 GCA_903919615.1 uncultured Chthonomonas sp. | reverse complement strand
ATGGCAGCAGGTCGCCCGCGAGTTGCTCCGTTATGAACCCATCGTAAGGTTTATCTGAGTTGAAAGAGCTAACAACGTAATCACGATAACGATAGCTGTTTGCGAATGCCACATTCTCATCGAGGCCATTCGAATCTGCGTACCGAACGAGATCAAGCCAATGTCTGCCCCACCGCTCGCCATATTGTGGGGACGCTAGCAGCCTATCGATCACGTGCTCCCATGCATCTGGCGATTTGTCATTGACAAATGCATATACCTCAGCCGGCGTCGGTAGCAGTCCCGTTAGGTCGACGGATACGCGCCGAATCAGTGTGCGCCTGTCTGCAGCTGGGGCAGGCTTAAGCCCCGCCTTCTCGAGTTTCGCCAGCACAAATTTGTCGATGGGGGTTTTCGCCCACGAGGCGTTCTTAACGGCGGGTAGGGCTGGCTTGTGAACGGGAACAAACGACCAGAAACTGCGCTGCTGCGACGTAATCTTGATGTCGGGCGCTTGCCCGGCTGCGGCGAGCGCTCCAGGTTTCACATCTGGCCAGGGTGCACCTGCCTTAACCCAGGATGTGAATGCGGCAAGCTCTGCGGGCCTAAGCTTGCCGGAAGGAGGCATCTGTACCTTACCCGTATAGGCAAGCACCTGCAGGATAGTTGAACGCTCTGGTTCAGTGAGATTTAGCACTGAGCCATGTGCGTTGCCTTTGATGAGAGCCTCGCGGGAATCGAGCCGGAGGCCTCCCTGCTGGTCGGTGGCGGAATGGCAGCTATAACACTTCTCAATGAGAACAGGACGAATTGAGGTTTCGAACATTTTCTGCTGCTCAGGGGTTAGCGCAGGTGGTTTTTGTCCAACTTGAGCTTGTACTCCGAGACAGACAGCGGCTAAGGATAAGGACGCAAATGACGGCCAGTGCCAGGCGCGAACTTGTATCATTCAGTGGTCTTTCTGATTCATCCAGGTGATGTATGACAATTTGTAAGCGCAGGTCCCGAGGAAAACAAGCTTGTTTAGCCTATTTCTGGGGCAGGCGACAGCTAACCTGCGGAGTATCGCAGGCGGATACAGCAATATGAGGCTACGTCGCGCAATATGTTACAGTTTAGCACAGGCCGGGCATTCACATCACCACCATAGTCTGCGATTCTGGTACGACAACAGCGTACACGTTATTGAATTAGATGTCCGATTGTGGCTTACCATAACGCCTGGTTTCCGTTATAATGGCTTCATGAATCAGGGTACAAGCAACTTGCTCGACCGCGACACATGTTACCAGGCACTGTGCTCGCACGATGCCCGCTTCGATGGAGCCTTCTTCGTAGCGGTCGATACAACAGGGGTCTACTGTCGGCCGGTTTGCCCCGCTAGAACGCCTCTACCGCAGAACTGTTCATTTTATCGAACTGCAGCAGAGGCGGAGCGAGCCGGGTATCGGCCATGTTTACGCTGCAAACCGGAGCAAGCGCCTGGACGATCCCAAGTCGACAGGACTGCGAAGCTCGCGCGACTCGTCGCAGAAAAGATAGAGGATGGCGCGCTATGGTCCGGATCCGTAGCAGACCTCGCAAGTGAAATCGGCGTTACGGACCGACATCTGCGACGTATCGTATTGCAAGAGTTCGGCGTATCGCCGATTGAACTTGCGCAAACACAGAAGCTCCACACGGCTAGACAGCTGCTGCAGGAAACCAACCTGACCATTACTGACATCGCGTTTGCCAGTGGTTTTACCAGTCTTCGAAGATTTCACGCACTCTTTAAGGAGCGGTACGATCAGGCT
>CAIXIX010000461.1 GCA_903919615.1 uncultured Chthonomonas sp. | reverse complement strand
CTGGCGTGCGGAAGAAGAGGATGAAACGGAGTTACGAAAATGGTTGTCTGTAGACACATGGCATAAATGCCATGCCTGTGAACAAATGCCCTGCGGGCAGAATGCAGGTGATCAGGTGACTGCATAGATCACCCTCGCGGGCTCACTTATGGTGGTGGTAGCCGCTAACCGGACCGGTGAACGGTCGCGGCAGGGAGCTTCGCTGTTCGCCCTCACGGGCTGGAACCAGTAGATGCCAGCTTGCAACCTGTATGACGGGTAAGCCCATGACGACCAAAGCTTGCATATACCAGCATAATCACCGCACAGCCAATCGAGGCTGGCGTGCGGGGTGGTTGCGATCGACGGCTATCATGGAAACAAGTCAAGCTGCATCCAGAGTCGCCGGGCTGCGATTTGCGCCGCGCGGTTCATTTGCAGACGATCTGAGGTAGCGCGACCAACCGGTGTTCGCCCCTGTACCTCTCCAATTTCCTCTTCATAGCGAAAATGCTGTGACCATTCATCCTGACGGGGGTGAAACAGACGAGTGGTCGTCTGTGTATCCGGGTCGGTTCCCGTCTGAAAGTCCGCTTTGTATTTGTTGCAGGAGCGGCAGGCCAGCGCAAGATTGTCTGTATTGTCGGACCCGCCGTGCGAAACGGGAACGATATGCTCCACCTTAAAGAGGTCGTTAAACACCAGTTCGGGAGCGTGACAATATTCACAGCGATTGTCTGCGCGTTCAGCAGTGGGTGAGTAAAGGGGATTCAACGTCCTGCTTCGCGCAGGAGAGCGGCAGTACGTTTACCTGACGCTTCCAGCTCGGTGTCTATCAAAGCTTCCAGTTCGGCGTTCTCGTCTGCGGGTAGAACTGCTCCAGTGTCGCGCGCAAATCGCCATTTTGCCATCAGTTCGTGCAGGCGTTGCTGCTGCGTAGCAGTAAAAAATGCGTCTGGGCGCAGAGATTGAATGACAATCAGTCGGGGTAGGTCGTTTTCGAGTTGAGGCGTCAATCCATCAATTGCCTCGCCCAGCGTGTCGCCAAAAGCCTGTTTTCCCTGGGCGACGGCATGAAAGCGAGTCTGACCAGATGGCAATTCGTCACGAAGTATCGAAATGGCTGTCATGATTCCCTCATATCGTCAGTTCTTAAGCCGCCAATGGATTCGTTGCTATTGCAGCATTATATCACAGGGTAAACCGCGAGATTACCCTCCCCAGAACTTCCTCTCCAAGTACCGATATTGGTTCGCCTCTGACTCATGCGTCACCTGCATACCCGGAATGCCCTCCTGGTCGGCGATCGTGCGGCTGCGGCCGAGGTTGTGTTCGATGGAAGGCCAACCGAGTTTGAAACGTTCTGCCACTTGCACCCTCCACAAACGACCATCTCAGGTCGTTTGCGCAGTGAACCCGAAACGGGCTCACTTATGGTGGTGGTAGCCGCTAACCGGACCGGTGAACGGTCGCGGCAGGGAGCTTCGCTGATCGCCCTCACGGGCTGGTACCAGTAGATGCCAGCTTGCAACCTGTATGACGGGTAAGCCCATGACGACCAAAGCTTGCATATACCAGCATAATCACCGCACAGCCAATCGAGGCTGGCGTGCGGCTAAATGTATAACTGTGGCCCAAAATCGAATGCATGCCTAAGCAAATTCAAGGTTTCCGTGGGGTTCGATGTTCGTTCATTTGCGTAGTCTATCCACTGAAAAGCCCTGGCAGCGATCTCAATTTGGGTTTTGTCTGAGCTTTTGGTCCCGTTTACTTCTTACCTGAAGCGTGTAACATATTTGCAATCATCGCCTGACCGTTTTTCCGCGCAATCGTTTCGGCGGTCCAGCCGTTGGTATCCTTCAGTTGGGTGTTCGCGTTATGAGCAAGCAGCGTTATGACGATACCGGCGTCCGGTCGCTTTGCGGCGTCCATTAGCGCTGTCAGCCCCTCATAGTCCTGAGCATCTACGCGCGCGCCATGGTCGAGAAGGCACTTGACTACCTCCACGTCACCTTCATTCGATGCGTCCATCAACGGCGTCTCGCCGGAGTTGCCAAGGCTATTTACATCTGCTCCATGAGATAGCAGAAGGTTAACCAGCCTGCAATCACACCACGCTGCCGCATAGTTGATCGCGCTGCTTCCATACCCATCCCGATAGTTAGCGTTGGCGCCGTGCGCAAGTAACTCCTGTGCGATCTCTATATCTACTGGAAGTGGCCTATTCGGGTCGGTCACAGAGTTCGGGTTATAGATGGGCCGCTTGGTCGCAATAGTCAATGCGCTGGCTTCCGGAATGTCGTATCGATGCCCGAATATCTTGAGGATCCCGGTCCAGTCGGTTCTGTGCTCCACAACGTACACAATCGCGTTCGCGTCGGCTCCGGCGTTTAAGAGCCGCTTCACCGCTTGCAGGTCATGCCGCCTCGTCGCCCGGATTAGCTTCAGCCTTTGCGATTCGACAACAAGTTCACGATGAATGGTAAATGTCAGCCTCTTCGCAGCAGCCAATACGATGATCAATACTGTTGCGAGCCAGATTGCCATGCCAATTTTATAGCGTTTCACGGGAAAGCCTCCGCGCTGCAGAGCGCGAGCAGATTTCGGACGGATCTGACATTTTGGGGTGAACGCCATTATGGTGGAATGAGAATATCACGCTAAATCAATTATGATTGCAAATTCAGGCAAATTGAACCAGAGTGCGGGTGGGTCGCAAGCCTGGGGTTAATGCGGAATCTCTGTAATCCCCCTCCCCGAACCTAACAATGTATCATATCCTTGGTAACCATGGAGGCACTCCAGGATAGCCCTGTTTCGTGGGTTTTATGTGTGATTTGTTATCGGCGTGCGTGCTGGACCCTCACCCCACCTACCCTTTCCATCGAGTAGGCGGGGTCATCACTGGCCCCGCCTCTCACACCACCGTACATGCGGGTCCGCATACGGCGGTTCACCACTTGTTACGTATCGCGTGGTAG
>CAIXIX010000460.1 GCA_903919615.1 uncultured Chthonomonas sp. | reverse complement strand
CTTGCCGGTGCCGCGCAGCAACTGATAGAGCGAGGAGTACTCGAGATAGGCGAGTGAAAACGTGCGGTCGGAGCGGTTGCCGTTGTAGCGTACTGGAGAGCGCGCCGTTCCGGTCCAGACCTGCCCGATAACTTCCTGAACCTCCGGCAGCGCCGTGATTTGGTGCTGTGGAGCGATGATCGACCATTGCGCATAGTTGATCGGGCTGTGAAGCGCTACCAACCGCTTTGCGGCTGGCGGAGCAGAGTGCAGGATCGAGCGTATGTGCTCTGTCTCCATGTCGCCCATGAGTCTGGCCGACCGAAACCAGGTATCGACATTGCGATTTGGCGGCTGCCAGTCTGCGCGGTATTTCTCTTTCCACGCGGCCTTAAATGCGGCCGAGTATCCGGCATTAGCCCAGAACTCTGGCTCTTCCGGGCACAGACCCTGAGAGCCGTTGGTTAGCGCTGTTCGGTAGTAAGTCTGCTCGGCTGCGTTGCGCCCGTCGGTTGGCGTAATGTAGAAGCTATTTTGATCAATAACACGAGGCTGTCCATTCGCCTGCACCTGCAGTTCATCCGGATGAAGGTCCGCATACGCCTTGTCGACCCGTGAGCCGCCCATGGTCCACACGTCGAACCCTCGGAGCTTCCAACCCTGAATTGCGTCGGCGTTCGACGAGTAGACAAAGATCGCATCGGTGGGGACATCTAAAGGCTGTTCCGGAGGACGGGGTGTCTGCAGCGACGTGTAATCGCGTCCTGTCTGGCGTGGTGTCGCAACGTGAGCGCCTGGTATACCACGCGTCATCATTGCGACAACGTTATCGGGAATCCCCTTGACCAGATGATCTGGCTGGCGCACAGAAAACTGAACGCGACTTACCCGTACCGGCTCTGTTTTTGCGCTGATAACTACGGCCATTCTGGCGCCTGGAACCCACGAGTCGGGAACAGACCAGCTAACCGATACCGTTCCGTCTGCCTCACGAACAACTCTGGCAGGCAACGGAACGCCCCCAGAGGCCGGGATGCTTATGTTAGGAACGGCGCCCTTACCTGCGTCATCCATCGCCAGCAGCAGTCTGCACGACTCGCCCGGGTTTACAGCCAGACCGTAGGCCCAGAACTGTCCAATATCCGCCATTCGCGCATTATTGACGATGGTTGAGCCGGAGTTTTGGAGAAGCGAAGCCTCTTCGGCAGGCGTGCCTGCATCCAGCTCAAGTGGATAGGGAACCAGCGGCGGAGATGCGATTGCGGCGCTGGCAGTGGCAAACAGCGCAATGGTTGATGTCGCACTCAGCGCGTAACGGAAACTTAACGGTCGCCTCACTGAGAGTTATGGCCTTTCCAGTGTTGCATTATGTCCGCAGGCAGCGCTGTGCTGCATACGGTCAGGAACTGAGGACGATCTTCATCGTCGCGCCAGGCGACTTTGTAAGGCGGGTAAATGCCTCGTGGCCCGATTCTAACGGCGCGATTTCTGTCCAACGCGATAGGTCAATATCGCCGCTCTCAATAAGCGCTTTCGACCTCGCAAAATCTAAGGCAGTAAATGCATAGGATCCCTGAAGCTGGATCTCATTGCGAACTACGGCCGCGAAATCTATCGTGCTGCTAACTTCGTGCAGTCCAAGCAGAAGAACCTGCCCGCCTTTGCGAACGGAAGATACACAGGCGCTTCTTACCGCCTGGTTGCCGTGAGCATCGATCACGATATCGGCCCCGCCAGGGAAGACCCTGTTTATCTCTGAGGGCGCATTCGTGCTGCCAGCATTAATGAGATGCTTCGCTCCTAGCTCACGCGCCACTTGCAGACGGTCTTCATTGAGATCGACGATCGCGATGTCACGGTATCCGAGAATGCGCGCCAGACTGAGCATCAGGCATCCCTGCGTGCCAGCTCCGTAGATCACAAGCGTGCCGGGCTGACGTGCCTGAATGAGCGTAAAGAGGTGAACTCCGTTCGCCAGAGGTTCGATCATCGCTGCCTTGTGATCGGGCAAATCTTCTGGGAGCGGAAAGACATTGGTTGCAGCGATCGCGACATAGTCCGCAAATGCGCCGTCTACCCGATCCAGTCCAAGCAGCTTCCAGCTTGCGCATATATTGATATGGCCAGTTCGGCATGCCTCGCATTTACCGCAAGGCGTAATGGGGTTTACGACGACTCTGTCGCCGACCTTGAAACTCCAGCTCTCCTGGAACGGATGCGCGATCTGTGGCATCTGCTCCACGATGCCCACCGCCTCATGTCCGAGGACCAGCCCAGGCTGCCGCCTCGGGCTCAGGCCGAGGAACCCCGCCATATCGGAGCCACAGATGCCGGTGCCAAGCACACGCAACAGAACCTGATCTGGGGCGGCCGTCGGCTTCGGGCGAGCCTCCATCTGCATGCGCTCTTTTTCAACGTAAACGAGAGCTCTCATTGCGTTTCTCCTGCGCGATTCATACCCGGTATAATCACGCGCGTCACAGATCTAGGCGCAGCAAGCGGCGACACTACCACCCGATGAGCCTGTTCAGATAGAGGTCGCAGCGTATAGCGCCACACTGAACTATTTTAGAAACCCATCCTCGGGCTTTTAACAGGGGAGTGGGTAACCAGTGGCCGGCGAACGAGCGTACCGTCACGGTGGTTCAGGATAAGATCTGTGCAGCCCGCGTAGGACTCGAGAATCTCCTTTGCGAAGTCGTCGCACTCTTCGTCATCCGGCAGCTGCTGCGCCATGGAGGCAGCGACCTCCACAGGCGAGCGGTGATCCTCGACCCTGGTGACCTGCTGATTTTCCTGATCCACGTTAAAGCGTGTCTCCCATGGCAGGAAGCACTGCTGCGTGAGGAAGCCCGCAATATCGGGGCACATTGGCTGTCGTTCGGTCCAGCGCACATCCAGGGCGAAGACGATCAGACCGGCACGTGCCTGGGCAAGATCGAAAAAGGCCTGTTCATCCGGCAGGTTCATCACGTCGTATGAGTGGGCAAGTACGAGGAGTGACAGCTCCTCTTCGTTTTCGGTATTGTCGCCCGGGGCATACTCACGTAGATTTGCTGGGTCAATCTCCCAGAACTCCGCGAAGAGGCGAGCCAACGGTTCCGATTCGGCGCCAAGCCATAGGACCTTTACAGGGGCAAGTTCGCTCTGATCCAGCATTGCAGCGGTTACACCGATGACGTAGGCAACATCTTCTTCACTCGGCTGGAAGAAGACAAAGCGCTCTCCCGGCAGCTGATCGTCCGGGTTGACCTCCATCAAGATGCCGCGCGTCTGAACGTAGTGCCAGGCCTGTAGCCCCATCGTCTCTTCGCCATCAAAGTCGCGAACGCGAGCCATGAGGTCGCCAACCTCTTCGCGAACCGCCTCCATGCCTTCGAATTGCGCAGCCGCTTCCGGCGGCGCTAGCTGGTATACGGCTTCGGCCTCATCAACCTTGCGAAGCAGGGAGTAGCACTCTGCCATCTCTAACACGAGCCAGATCGGGATCCCGCCATAGACGTCGTTGAGGTTGTGGAAAGCGGCGATTGCGCCTTCGTAGTCTCCCAGATCCATGGCTGCTTGAGCCAGGTCCACATCGGTGGCCTGAGTCAGCTGCGTTAGGTCACTTCCAATAAGCTTACGGGCATGGGCTAGGAACGGGCGGCCGACAAAGGGCTGCTGCAATTGCAGGAAGCGGCTGCCAACGCGATAGTAGATCTCAGCATCATTTCGATTTTCGCGCAGGTGCTCGAACATCTGCAGTTCGTCGCTCGACTCAGCTCCGCTCAGCTTTACCATCTGGGTCAGAAGGTCGATGGTGGTATCCAGAACCAGGTCGGAGGTTACATCAAGCTGAAAGGCGAAAACCAGCTGTTGCAGCGCATTCGCCGGATCACCGGCTTCAGAAACTTCGACGGCGCGTTGAACAAGCTTATTAACTTCATCGCTTACGTTGTCGTTCGATTTTAAGGGCTTCCCGTCGGGGCCAAGTATACGCATTGCTTGTCTTCTCTTCCTCTTTTTGCCGTTTTGGGTTCAGCCTCGTTGCTGAATCTGAACCTGTTCAAAACGGTAGGTAATCTGGCTAATCGCCACAAGTGCGGCGGTTTCTGTTCTTAAAACTCTTGGCCCCAGCGTAATCATTCGCCAGCCGGATGCGGCTGCCGTTTCCAGTTCCGCGGGGCTCCAGCCGCCTTCGGGGCCGATGGCAATCACGATGCTCGCCGGTGCACGAGATACGGTTTCAAGTGCGTGTCGAAGCGGCTCTCCCGCTGGTCCCGGGTGCAGTATCAGTCGGAGCATACCTTCCGGGCCGAATGCCGAAAATAGATGCCTGGAGGGCAGTGGCGCCTGCACCTTCGGAATTCTTAGTAAGCAGGCCTGTTCCGCTGCGCTTTTTGAGATTTGATTCCAGCGCAGCAGCTTTTCTGCCGCCCTCCCGGGATCTGTGGGCAGGTCTGCCACGCACCTATCCGCCCTAACAGGCACAAACTCGGTCGCGCCTGCCTCAGCTCCATGCTGAATCACCGTCTCCAGCTTATCGGCTTTGCCAAGCGCCTGTGCAACGACGATCTGCACCGTCGGTTCTGGCGCAATACCGACAGACTCTGGCAAAACGATGGAAGCGATTTCGAGAAGCGTGAAACTCTTCTCGGTCCGCTCGACTGTCGCAACGGCAGTCTCACCCGCGTTGTTGAGCACTATCACTTCGTCGCCGGGCTTCGCCCGCATCACGCGCGCGAGATGATTATGATCGACGCCTTCCAGACGAATGATAGGGAATGGCGCTGCAAATTGGATGCCGGGCACAAAAATTCGCTGTGTCACCGCTAGTAGATGATGCCGGGGCCACCGATGGGTGGTAGCTCTGCGGCAGCTTTACGCAGCGCCTCGCCCGAATCGCCTGCATCCGTCTGCTTGCGTGCAACGAGGCAAACCCAGATGTCCTCACGCTTCGTCTCCAGATGCACGAGCCCAACCGATGCGAGTGCATCACGCACCAGATCGTGATGCTCTTCAACGATTCCGGAGCCAATAAAGATCCCACCTTCGACGAGGCGAGGAGCTATTGAAGGGGCCAGTTCAACGATGGTATTCGCTACAATGTTAGCTACAACAAGATCACGATTCGTTGCTGCTGTATCAAACTCATCCATCTCGAGGATGCTGATGGTCTCGCCAAGCTCATTGCGTGCGACATTTTCACGCGCAATTTTGCGAGGAAGCAGATCGATATCGGTTGCCAGAACTTCGCTCGCGCCCAATCGTGCGGCTGCTATAGAGAGGATGCCACTGCCTGTACCGATATCTGCGACACGAATACCGGGTGTGATTCGCTCTTCGAGGCTTTCCATGCAGAGGCGAGTCGTGGGGTGGCCGCCGGTGCCAAATGCCATCCCGGGATCGATCTCAACGATCAGCTCGCCCTCTTGTGGAACGTAGTATTCCCAACCTGGCTTGACGACAAGCCGCTTGCCGATGTGAAGGGGTTTAAAGTACTTCTTCCAGGCAGTCGCCCAGTCCTCATCTTCGGAGTACTTCAGGGTCATGCGCTCAACGAGGCGTGGAAGGCCAAACTCCTCGAGCCTATCGAGGTGGTCGCGAAGTCCTTCAATTCGCCCCATCAGTTCATCTGTAACCGGCAGGCTTCCCTGAATGGTCACGGGATCGACCCCACGGATCATCACTCCGCCGCATCCTGCCTGAATGAACGCATAACTAACCGCATCTGTCGCTTCCGGTGCACAGGCCACCGTCATTTCCGCCCAGCGCATAGTCCTCTATAACCTCTTAATTACTACCGAAAAAGCGTTTAAAAATCGATTTGTTTTCGTGCTCTGGCACGTTCTCGCCGAGCGATTCGGAGAATTGACGCAGCAGTTCCTTCTGCTCAGGCGTCAGTTTCTTAGGAACCGCAACGTTCAGAATCACATGCTCATCGCCCTTGCCTCGCCCGTTTACATCCGGCACGCCCTTGCCGCGCAGTGTAAAGGTGTGACCGCTCTGCGTGCCTTCCGGTATGCGCAGGTCCTCCACACCATTAATGATCGGAACCTGAATGGTGCCTCCAAGCGCAGCAACTGCGAAACTGACCTGCATCTCCACGATCAGGTCGTTGTCGCGGCGTTCGAACAGCTCATGATCCTTAACTCGGAATACGATGTAGAGGTCGCCGGCCTGGCCACCGCGCTCACCGGCATCGCCTTCACCACGCAGCGGCATCTTCATGCCGGTATCCACGCCTGCAGGAATCTTGACGCTGCGCTCGCGCTCTTTTCTGCGTCTGCCTCCACCATTACATGCCACGCACGGGCTTGAGATTACCCGGCCAACGCCACGGCAGCGGGGGCATGTCTGCCTTCCCGTCATGCGGCCGATCAGCGTCTCCTGAATAAAGGTTACCTGTCCCTGCCCCTGACACTGAGGGCATAGCGCCGCATCCGTGCCAGGTTTGGCGCCGTTACCGCCGCAGGCGTCGCAGCTTTCCATGCGATTGAATTTGATCGCCTTTTCTGCGCCCAACGCGGCCTCTTCGAGAGTAATCTCTATGTCGTACCTGAGATCATCTCCGCGAATGCTGCCATCTCGTGAGGTGCGGCCGCCCATACCCTGGCCGAAGATCGTCTCAAAGATATCTCCAAACGGACTGTCGCCACCGCCAGAAAAACCACCGTAGCCTTCCGGTTGGTTTACGCCCTCTGCGCCGAACCTATCGTATCGCGAGCGCTTTGCTTCATCGGAAAGTACTTCGTAGGCGGTGTTAATGTCCTTAATCTTATCGGCGGCATCGGCATCCTTACACACGTCTGGATGGTACTGCATCGCTAATTTACGGTAGGCGCGTTTGATGTCGGGGCCAGCCGCATCGCGACTTACCCCAAGCACCTCATAATAGTCTCGCTGTTTCGCCGCCATCTAGTCGTTACTCCTGGTTACAACCTATTACGCTGAATACTCCCGTTTCAGCCTTTCAAGATCCTCTGCCGGAATGGCGCAATTGGCGCCAATAGTTATGTCTTGCTGAATGCCAGTGCCGGTTTCAATCGCAGAGACCTGTACGATCCCGTTCGCATCCACATCGAAGGTCACCTCGATTTGAGCTGTCCCCTTCGGCGCACGCGGGATTCCCGACAACTGGAAGTTACCAAGAAGCTTGCTTGTATCCGCTTTGCGGGATTCTCCCTGGTAAACGCGAATGTTGACGACCGTCTGACCGTCTACACCTGTGGTGAATATCTGTTTACCCTGGGTCGGCAGGGTGGTGTTCTTCTCGATGATGTGCGATACCACGCCACCAGTTGTTTCGATTCCCAGGCTCATTGGCGTCACATCAAGCAGAAGAATGCCTTTGACCTCAGCATTTAGAACGCCAGCTTGAATTGCCGCGCCGCGCGCTACAGCCTCATCCGGATCCAATCCAGTGAAAGGAAATGCATCTCGGCCGAACATCCTGCGCACGAGCTCCTGTACGGCAGGCATTCGGGTTGAACCGCCAACGAGCAGGATCTGATCCAGATCTGCGGGTTTCATTCCTGCATCTCTCAGAGCCGTAAGTGTGGGCGCCACAAGACGGTCCAGCAGGTGTGAACAGAGCGCTTCTAAGCGGGATCGTGAAAGATTTAGATCCAGGTGAACGGGACCTTCCGCATTGACACTCAGGAATGGAAGGTTGATATTGGTATTTGCCAGCGCCGAGAGCTCAACTTTGGCCTTTTCAGCCGCTTCTTTGAGTCGCTGCATCGCCATTCGGTCTTTACGAAGGTCGATATCGTTCTGTTCCTGAAACCGATCAGCCATCCAATCAACAATGGCCTGATCCCAATCATCCCCTCCGAGGTTATTGTCTCCACAGGTCGCCCGAACTTCGTAGATGCCATCGGAAAGCTCGAGTATCGACACGTCGAAAGTGCCACCCCCAAGATCCCAGACGAGAATGGTATGCGCGGTGGCTGCATTGATACCATACGCAAGGGCTGCGGCCGTGGGTTCATTTAGTATTCTTACGACTTCGAGCCCGGCTATATTGCCGGCATCTCGAGTGGCCTGGCGTTGGGAATCTGTGAAATAGGCGGGGACGGTGATGACAGCACGGTTAACGGGTTCACCGAGGTAGGCTTCCGCATCGACCTTGAGCTTGCGCAGAATGCACGCTGAGATCTCCTGTGGTCGCATATCGCGTGAAGCCACCGAGACATATTCTGACAGCCCCATCTTGCGCTTCACACTGCTTACGGTTCGGTCTGGATTTGCTACCGCCTGGCGCTTTGCTAACACACCAACCAGACGTTCGCCATTTCGCGAAAATCCAACTACAGAGGGGCAGAGGCGAGAGCCCTCCGCCAGCGTGATCACAGTTGGTTCCAGGCCCTCTACCACGGCTACAACGGAGTTTGTGGTCCCGAGGTCGATGCCAACGATCTTCGGCATTATTTAAGGATCCTGCTCAATCCGGCGGTCGCGGCGTGCACCGCGTAACAGAG
This sequence comes from uncultured Chthonomonas sp., assembly GCA_903919615.1. Taxonomy (GTDB): domain Bacteria; phylum Armatimonadota; class Chthonomonadetes; order Chthonomonadales; family Chthonomonadaceae; genus CAIXIX01. The sequence goes on along the minus strand of CAIXIX010000460.1, from coordinate 18,969 downwards.
TGGAGGCGCCCCACAATAACCTAGGATCGCAACAATGCATTTATTTGTTACTGTGGGGCAAAGACCTGTTGGCCGGATGGCTGTTAGTCGTCGTCGTCGTCGATGCTCTGGATGAGGTCATCCTCATCATCGTCTACTTCGTTAACCAGGATTGGTGAATCGAGAGTAAACCCATCCGATACGCGGGCTGCCAGACCTCTGTCGTCCCCGCTGAGATCATCATCGTCAGATTCGGGCTCAGCATTTCGGAACGCCGCCAACTGTGCAGCAGTGCTGTCCTGGTCGCTATCGATCGCGAGTACGGGTCCGGCTCCAATGATATCCTCGAGGCTCGGTTCATTCGGCTTGAGCGCTGCCTGATGCGCTGCGACCGCTGCGTCCTCAACAATTCGCGGCACGATCGCGCCAGCGGCGATCTCTTCGAGTGCAATGGTCAAAGGATTGGTGGATCGCGTATCGACCAACTTGCGCGCATTGTCCTTAATCTGTCGAGCTCGCTTCGCCGCCAGGATCACCAGCGCGTACTTGCTCTCAAGGCTATCAAGCTTATCCGGAGACGGATAGATACTCATCGTGTATCGTTACCTTCCTTTAGTGCAAAGACGTGAAACAACAGCGGACCGCAAAGCATGCCAGCGCCGCGTTATGATAACTGTACATTGTGGAGGCAGAAGACGAAGTTTGTCAAGAAACGGCCTTCGTGCATCTGCCCGATTCGTGCGGCGACAGCTATTATGGAGTCAGCACGCTCTTGGCTATCGCCAGAGAATCCATCGTTTTGAAGGCATTCTCCCAGTCGTCGAGGGGGAATACGCGCCGCATTGGATCCAGGTTAAGCTGACCGCCTGCCATCAAACCAATCACACGCTCCCACGTTTTGTAGGTGTGTGAGAAGGAGCCCTGCAGTGTGACTGCTTTCTGAACCAGCGGATCTAGAGAGAAGCCCAGCGGTTCACGTCCCCAGCCGACTTTGGTAATCTGACCCATTGGCCGAACCATCTCCAGACAGCTCTGAAGCGCGGCAGAAATACCCACGCAATCGATGATTAGGTGCGCCCCAAAACCATCACCTAGAGATTTCACGCGCTCAACAACGTTGTCTTTGTCTGCCTGCAGCGTAACCGATGCGCCGAGCTTACGGCCCGTTTCAAGGCGGGTCTCGTCTCTCGACGTACCCACGAGTACAAGTTCACCGGGGCCGCACAGCTTGCACATCTGCACCACCATGAGGCCGATTGTGCCAGGGCCGAGCACCACGACGGTATCGCCGGGGGTGATTCGTGAAAGTTCCATAACTGCATTGCATGCAACACAGCCTGGCTCTGTCATTGCGGCATCGATAAACGGGACGTTGTCTGGAAGCCTGTGAAGGCAGCGAGCGGGCACCCGCACGTAGTCTGCCATGGCGCCATCGAGGCCGTATCCGAATCCGAGGCGGTTCGGGCACATGTTGTAGTTGCCAGAACGGCAGTAGACGCAGTCGCCGCAGATACTTGCAGCGGTTTCACTAACGACCCGATCACCCTCTTTAAAGCCCTTTACACCTTTGCCAACGGCTGCAATAATGCCGGCGAACTCGTGACCAAGTGTCACAGGGTAGTTGACTGGCCAGGAGTGAGACGCATGCCACTGATGTAGGTCGCTGCCACAGACGCCAACCCCCTGCATCTGGAGAAGAATGTCGTTATCGCCGATCTCAGGCGTCTGCTTCTCCCGCATCTCTACTTTGAACGGTGACCGTTCGTAGTTAACAAGCGCTCGCATTTAATTACCTCCGCTGCAGGGTGATTGTATTCTGCCGGAAGGCGCCTTCGGGCCCAGCCGCACACCACCCTGCCGTTAATTCAAAATCCGGCACTACAGACCAAATACGCTCTTCGCGATACCATAGATAAGCACCGAGCTTGTGAGCGACTTAAAGAAGTCGTTAAACGCGTTCGAATGCTTTGCGATGCTCGCCGCCACGGGTTTGGTTGGAACGTAGATCACATCGCCAGGAAGTATCTGTTTCACCTTCTTAGCCGTTATGATGCCGCCGCCGGCTCGGATGATCTCGATGCTGTCTTTTGCAGCATCAAACGTGAAACCACCAGCCTGGCTGATGTAGAACTGCAGCTGCTTGCCTGGCTTCCAGACAACGCCGACCGGATGCACCACGGCGCCAATTAGCTGTACCGTTGTTGGCGCTTCTGGCACCGTGATCTGGTCGCCATCTTTCAGCAGAATGTCGTCGTTGCCACCCGGTTTCAGCAGCGCCAGCGGCAGGTTCACTGCAAGCGCTCCATCTGGCTGAATCTGTGCACCGGTCATCGTGCGTGCTGCCGTTACGGGAACCTGGCCATTGGCAAGCTGGCTGCTGACAGCGCTGGCTGCAGCGCTGGGTAGGGCTGCGGCAGCCGCTGCTGCGCTTGCTCCACCTGCCAGGCCCAGCAGGCCGGCTCCGGCGCTATCTGCCTGTGCCTGGCCCGTTGCCGTAATGATATCCAGCCGGGAGACCGCGGCATCCCGCTGATACTCATTATTGTTCAACAGATCACGGAGCTTGCCGATGCTCTGCGCAAGGTTGACCTGAGTGCTTGTAAGCATGCCTTTCGGATCTCTGTGGAACTCCGCGCCAGGCGTGTATGCCTCTTTGCGGAGGCCGCCAGCAAGCTCGATGGCATCGCTGAGCCGCATGCTCTTCGATGTCAGCGGAATCGGGCCGGGATGCTCAACCGCACCGGAAACGATAATAGTCTGGACCGTTTCTACGTAACCGCCAAGACCCTGAATGGTAACTACGTCGCCATCCTCAAGTGTGACATCCTCCGTGGGTGAGAGCGCTCCACGAGTGGTAACCCGCACCGATTGCATCGATTCGTTCTTGCTGCCAATAACCTGGCGCGCATGCGTCACCACGATCTGGTCGCCTGCACCGGGTTTACGGCCGCCAGCGAGCGATAGAAGGGCGCTCAGCTTCATGTTTTCGGAGCGTGGGTACGGGCCGGGCGCAACTACTTCACCGCTTACAGTCACCACGTGGTCTGGCGTGAAATGCGCCTGACCAATGGCATATACCGCCAGATGATCGTTGTCCTGCACCAGCGGATCTTTCGTTGTGTCGCCCGCAACGATACCGGAGATGCTGACAAACTCCATCGTTGGCGGCCCATCCTCATGATGGTGCATCAGAACGGCACGATCGAGATAAGCATCCGGCAACGGTCCACCCGCCATGCGGAGTGCATCCGATACGCGCATGCCCTTGCTTGCGGTAAAGACACCCTGCTTTCGAACCTGACCATCGACCGTGATGATGTGATGGCCGGTCCAGGCGACATCCTCACGTGTATAAACTTTGATCCTGTCCCACTTGACGAGAGGCAGATCGTTGGCGGTATCGTGCGCAAGCGCTTTTTCAACGTCGATTCTAATCAGCGTATCGGTGCCATCGCTGTTGTAGCGGTGCAGCTCAATCTGCGGATAGGCCTCGTCGAGGAGACCACGGGCACGATTGACCAGGTCGGAAACGCGCATGTTAGGCGTCAGCGCATACTCGCTTGGTTGATCGACTGCGCCTTCGATGACGACGCTGTTCGTAAGGAAATTGCGAACGGAAAGCACCTCAACAACGTCGCCGTCGTAGAGCGCCGTCTTGCCGCCGTCTTGCTTACTGAGATCAATGTCTCGGAGAACGCGTGAAGCGCCCGGCTGTACCGTATTGATCTGAACACGCTGCGATACGGCGGAGGCCTTCACGCCGCCCGTGAAGCGAATCGCTTCCTGGAGGGATTCTCCCGGCTTTAGCTCGTAGATGGCGGGCGTGCGCACCTCTCCATCGATCGTAACGTTGGAGAGTTTGCCCGGTATGTAAAGGACATCCCCGGATTGCAGCTGAACATCTTCGGCGCTCGTGGCTCCAAGCTCATAGCGGTAGAGATCTACGACGCCAACTGTTTTGCCCTGCCTTCGCACTTCGACATCGCGGAGCGAGCCATCCATCGTTGGGCCGCCAGACCACCATAGAAGGTTGTAGGCCGAAGCGATGACTGCGGGCATGGAGTAGGTGCCTGGCTCATAGGAGTGCCCTACGACGGAGACGCTGATGGTTCGAATCTGATCGAGCGATACCGTAACCTGCACCGCCTTGAACATTCGTCGCATCTGAACGGTGAGCGTCTGTTCAGCGCCATCAACCGTCTTACCAACGAGGCTGATTGCGCCCAGGCTCTGCATGTTGATCTTGCCTGTAGCATCGATAGTTCGCCGCAGCGTAACCGCATCGACGGTGGGGGCGGAGTACTGAATCGTGATAACGTCGCCCGGGCCAAGCTGATATCCCGCAGGCGGGTTGGCAATCACGTTGTGGAACTGCCCCTGAATCGGGCCGAAGACCTGCGCCCGTGTATCGATCGAGCCAAATGGCTGAGGATATGCGATCTGGGGCGTATAGCCGGGGATATACGTGCCGCCCTGGATATTCTGAGGTGATCCCGCTGTGCCAGGCTGCGCTAATCGTGACGGATCGTATGCAGTATTTGGCCCGCCGAGAGGGCTTGTGCCTCCCTGGCCCAGGATCGAGCCTGCACCTAAAATGCCTGCTGCTGCTGCTGCGGCGGGACTGATTGATCCGGCCGGTATGCCAGAAAGAGGCGTCTGCCCTGATGGGACGGTTGAAGTATTCGTGGTAGGATCGAATGTACCAACGTCTCCCGCATTGGGGTTTGCGCCGGTAGTTGCAGCCGTCGATTTATCTGCCTGCTGCGTTAGCGAACCAGGCAGGTAGTAGGCGCGCATAGCATCGATCATGCCTCGAGCAGAAGCGAAGTAATCGTATCCGAAAGGCTGTAAGCGCTTAGATCTAAGATAGCCCGGTTTTGGCTGGCGCGTATAATCGGTGCGGTCGGTCACGGTTGTTTTCGCACCGGGATGCAGCCCGGAAAAGTCTGGAAGGGCAGGATTCAAAGGATCCGAGTTTAGAATCAGCGGATTCGCGACGCGTGGTCCAGTGGGTGCGACGACATCCTGACCGGATTTTGGCGAGCCCTTATCCTGGCTGTCTTTGGAATTAGGATCCGTGCGCGGCTTGCCGCTGCTGTCTGCGGGGCGCACTGGCGGTTGTCCCGGCTGTCCTGCCGGAGCGGTTGCTGGTGGCTGAACCTGCGGAGGAGCTTGAGGAGGCGTCTGTGTCTGAGCAATAGCGCTCTCAACGTGGAGCCCGAGGCTCAGGCTAAGCACGGATGCGGCACATGCCACAGACAACAGGTACTTCGTATGGGACTGCGTAAATCGCAGTGGATGATGCATTGGGCAGTGTCTCCTCACACGCTATATGTATCTCTGTGATGCGGACCAGGGAGCAGGTGAGCACAGGCAAAAGCGTGGTTGCGTCGTTGCGCCGGGCGGATCACATTATTATAGCGCAATCGACAACCCTGCTGCGCGCGAGTGCGAGACAATCGCGATTACGGCGTTGCAGCCTTGGCAGGCGGCGCAATGTGCCATAGCCGAACGGTGCTATCCAGACTGGCTGAAGCGATATTCATGCCATCCGGCGAAAAGCTGAGCGCCGTTACCGGGGCCGTATGGCCTTGCAGATTGCGTTGGATAGCGCCGTTCGCAAGAGAGCGAACTTCAATTGAATAGGCTGAGCTGCCTCTTTCTTCGGTGCCCGAATCTAGCGCACATGCGATTGTCTTACCATCTGGAGCGATCGCGAATGCCGAGACACTATGATTATCGAACTTGATCGACCGTATCTTTAGTCCGGTTTTGGCATCCCATTCAATCAACTCTGTGTCATTCCCACACGAAAAGATCCGTTTCCCGTCTGCCGAATATTTCGACATAAAGACGGCATTGCCATGCGCGGTTGTGGCCCAAACAGGCTTCCAACTCGCGGTATCGATACACGTAATCCTGCCGGGCAGGATTGAGCCTGGCGGTGAGCCTGATGCGACGACAAGCCTTCGGCCGTCGGGAGAAAACGACATGCCGAGTATCTCACCCGCAATCGTAAAATTTGCCAGGGTCTGTCGATCGCTGCTGCGAATAACTCGCACTGCGCCAGAAAGACCGCCGGCAGCAATTAGATCTCCGGTTCTTGTTACCGCAACGGATAACTCACCGTGCTCCATGGTGAGCTCACGGAGTCGAATTCCGCGCTTGTGGGTGTCCACGATGTCGATTTCGCCGGAAGCGAGTGGCGAGGAAGCTGCGACGACGGCGCGCCGCCCATCCGCAGTAATTGCCATAGCCGAGACCGATCCGGGATATTCCGAGAGCGTCTGTTGAAGCCTGCCCGATGCCGCGTCCCACTGTTGGACCATTCCGCCAATGAGTCTCTGGTCCTCTGCACGATCCGTCCCGGTAATCAACGAGGTGCCATCGGGCAGAAAGGCCACTGCATGCGCTCCACTGGCCATATGCAGCACGCGTACGTCCGGAGGATGAACGGTAAAGTAGATGTCCGATACGGATGCGATGCCCGCGCAAACTGAAAAAACCAGAGCGGTAATGCTCAGCCATTTTCCGCCGAGCGCCGGTTTCGCCTTGCATGCCCTGTATCCCCATACGGAGGAGGCTGCTCCGACGGCGCTGCAGCCTAAGCCAAACGTGACCGCTCCGAAGAGATTTGACGCTCCCGAAAGAAGCGCTAAGGCAAGCGCTGCCCAGCCGGGTGGATTAGTCGGTATCCTGTTCACATAGGTCAGCAACAGCGACGGCGGCTGATAGGCTTGCTGCGACATGCTGCCAGTATACGCCGGCGCAGTATAGAGTTGTGCGGTTTGCGTTGGCGTTGCGACCTGAGTTGGCGCACTGAGATACGCAGGCCGCGAGGCACGTGGGAGTGCAGCCTGTTGTGCGGCAGCATGCAGCGAGGCCGGAAACGGGTCTCTTCCCGCAAGGACCGATCTTCGCTCGCACCAGGGGCAAGATTTTAGATGACTTCCATACTGATGGTTCATGTTGCGCGGGCAGGTGACCAGCGCCGCTTCCGCCTCTTGCAGCGCTTGAAGCCAGAGATCGGCATCTGGACGCTGGTCTGGGTGGTGGTGACCGTCCTCAAAGCAGGAGATGAACAGACTTCGCAGGTCTGGATGCAAGATATCGATGGGCGGAGAGCTAACCGCGGGGCGAACCGGCTGATGCTTTGTTCCATAGGGGAAGTGGCCCGCAGCGATACGATCACCGTAAGGCGGTGGATCTCCCGGAGCCAGGTACCTGCCCGCGAAGGGATGCGTGCCCTCCATAAGCGTTTGAAACAGCAGAACGGCGACGCCGAACATATCGTTGTCACGGCTGCGGTCAACTTCGGAGAACGAGCTATTATGGAGTTCCGGCGGGGTGTATTCGGGCTTGCCGACGGTGCATCGGTAAACCTCAAGAGAGTTGGGATCGGTGGCCTGAAAGGAATCGGTGTCAACAAGCGTGATCAGTGCGCTTGAGGTAACGAGCACGTTCGATTCATTGACATCGCCAATGATGTAACCTCGCGCATGGAGAGCCTTCACTGCCGCACAGAGATTTCGGGCGGTGCGAAGCAGGTAGCGATACGAAAACAGGGGCGCAATCTGTTTGCGAGAAGCAGGGTTGTAGTACTGAAAGAGAGGATAAGCGCCGGATACGCGCGGCATAAGGAAGCCAACAAACTGGCCGGCAGGGTCGCAAGTCGCCAGCCGATCTACTGGCCAGGCGATTGAGACGTGGGATTGCGAGGCGCCAGGGTCTTCTGGCGGGTTCGCAATCATGGTTACCAGTTTGCTGCGTCTAAGCGCATCTGGCCTGTGGTAGATCTTAGCTACGAGATCCGGCTCGGAAGTTACAGCTAGAATGCGCGCTTCGCCGCCAGCTCCGACAGGCGCGCCAACGGATTGAACCTTCAGTGGCGCACCGGTCGATTCTCGCTTAAGAAGCATATTCTCGCTCTAATTCATGACTATTTTAGACAGCGCCCCAGCCGGGAGGCGGAAGAGCAACCTGGTCGTCTACGCGGGATTGCGAAACACGCTGCATGCTCGCAGAGAGCCACACAAACATCTCGACGAAGTTGAGCCCGATCAGTCGTACAGGAGCCCGCACCGAAATCGATGCCAACCTGTTTATGTCTGCGCCTTCTACGCCTACGGCAAAGAACGCTACCTTGCGCGCGGTCTCTTCATCGCGGACTCTCATGGCAGCCGCCTCGATCACGCTATCGGGTTCGCCTTGCGGCGCACCGTCCGTGATCAGGAAGACCCAGGGACGATAGTAGACAATGCCGTTAGCCCGGTACTGAGCCTTTCGCGACGTTAGCATGTCCAAACCCTTCAGGATGGCGCTGCCCATATGCGTCATTCCCTGCGCCTTGAGCTGTGGAGGGTTAAAGGCATCAACCGTAACAAAATCCTGGGCAACTTCGACAACGCTGTTGAAGGTTACGATGGCAACTTCGACGCGCCGGGCAGCCAGGGCATCCCGGCTGAGCTCATCCTTGAACGCCTGCAATCCCTTTTGCAACGCCTCCAGCGGAGCGCCCTTCATCGAGCCGGAAACGTCCAGCAAGAGAATGCACGGGCATCGGGGTTCCGGGTTATCGGCAAATTCGACCGATTCCTCAAGAGATGGTATGTGGTCTGTCAACAGATAACTCCTTATTAAGCTCTACTGCTCCGCCTGCAGCGATACGATCCATTGCATCATCGCCTTTTCATCGCCAAAGTCCTGCGGTTCGTCATCGGGCGGACGCAGATAGCCAGCGTCTGCAGCAGTGCGGCGGACGTGATCACGCAGCAGCCCCGCCATGGGTTCACCTTCCCAGTGCGCGTGTCTGCGGAACCACTCGTACTCTTCATCACTTAACCGGACCGTAACGGATCGTCTGCGCATGTTTATGGCTCCGATGTAATCTCCCAGTTATTTCCGAAGATCCCGGCCGCTCGAACGCCGGAGACGCCGTTCAGCAGGGTATCGGGGCCGACCACAAAGTAATCCGGCAGATCTACGCCAGATACAAAGTAGGGCACGCGTTCGGTTAAGCGCAGCCCAACCAGTCCCGAGCCGGCCACGGCAGCGACGCACGCGGTATCGCTGCCTGGTCTGGGGCGCAGGAAAAGGCAGGCTAGATCGCCGCCAGTAATCACCTTGCTCCCAACGGTAACCTTTCCACGCGAAACCTGTACCGGGCTGTCCTTAAACAGCTCGGGCCAGGCGCGGTTCGAATCGCTGTTTCCGTAGAGGATAACGCCTCGCTGTTTGTCCTTCTGCTTGAGGAGTTCAGCGTCCGAGACAACATCAACCGCTCCATTGCCCCGGTACCAGAACGTCTCAGCATCGTACCTTGCTTTAGCCAGTGACCATGCGTTCTCCTCAGGTGTTCCGCCGGTGGAATAGACGAACTCCATGCGATGCTGGAAAGCCTGCTTAAATGGACCGTAGCGCAGCGGGGTTTTGGCAGATGCAGCGAGCGGCTCCGAGACGCTCCACGAACTGCCATTATAGTGTAGAGACAATTTGCCGCTCGATGGATAGGGGAGGGCCTCCTGTTTTTTGCCATCCAGGTCGAGGGTTAGCTCGCCCGCAGCAGGCAGCATCGAAACATCCAGGGTCATTCGCGCGACATTGGAGGTTTTGCCGACGAAGCGCCTTTGGCCCGGATCCAGGCGGATGCTGACGCTCGATAGAGCAAGAGGAGCAGTCTGCTGCTGGATCGTAACCCAGTGATCCGACGCGGAGATGCCCGGGTTCGCGGTTACGAAATCGACCTGCCGCACGGCAGCAGAATCTGGAACGTAGTGACGCGAGAAGAAATCGAAGAGCTTCGGCCAATCCACGCAGGCTGCGCCGGGCTCATCGGAGTTACCCCACCAGTGTCCCGCGCCGGGCTGCTCATGGTAGTCATAATCGTGATGAAACTCTGCGAGCCGCTGCTTCATTTCTCGAGCCTGCTCGACAGGCACATTATCGTCGGCATCGCCATGAATGATGTAGACGCCGAGCTGAGCATAGTTGCGATCGAGCGCAACGGTGTCTGACGGGTTAGAACAGCGCAACAGAAGCTGCTGGGTTGGGGTTGGGTTCTCCGGCTTTACGCTGCCGGCGTACGAGGCGAAAGAGATCCAGCCTGCACTGGGGCCAATCGCGGCAAACTGTTCCGGGTAGGTTACGCCAATATGCCAGGTTCCGTGCCCACCCATCGAATGGCCCGTAAGGAAGACACGGCCAGGGGCCGGGTTGAGCGCCTTCTTTGCTAGCGACAGAACCTCCATGGCATCCATCTGTCCCCAGTCTTCCCAGTCAAAGCCGTAGGGGCGCCGGTTTGTGGGGCAGACGATGTCTCCCCAGCTCTTCGCATAATAGGCCTGAGCCTGTCCCAGCGCCTCGACGCTGGCGCCGTGCAGAGAGAGGAAGAGGGCGCTGCGCGTTGGGGCCGCCTTTTTGCCCGAGTCTTCCGTAACTATACGTCTGGGATTAACTGCGTAGTACTGTAAGCTGCCGTCAATTGCGCTTACGAACGTGACCTTGTAGGGATCGGTTTTTTTGATAATTCTAATTTCAAAGCTCGCCGTCGCTGCGGTCTTGCCGAGAGCGGGTCCCTTTAGCGTAAGCTCAGCATTCGTGTGTCCGGGCTCGAGAGGCGCCGGACCAATAACGGGAAAGATAATTTTGCGGGTGCCATAAGGTGGGATCGAAGGCAGCCGAACGATCTTTGATGTCAGTCCAACTCCTGCCACAGAGAGCGTGAGGCCCTCACTAAACTTATTGGTTGCATTGCCAACGATGACTGCGCCTTGAGACGTCAGCTTCTCGCCAATTCTAAAGTCAGGAAGTGTAGGGTCGGCGGTCTGAATAAATGCGGCTTCGACCGGAGAGACTTTGACGCGAAGCGAACCGCGGCCACAGAGAAACAGAAGATCATTGTCGCCTTTAACAAGCGGGATGGGCAGGCGCGTCCAGCCATAACCATACGGGTCGCCGGTTCTCGGCACGCCGTTCACATAGACCAGGCTATGGCCCACCGCTTCCAGAAGCGCTGCCCTGTTGGTATCGGAATGGATGGTGAAGCTCGCATAGCCACCGGTGAAGGCCGGTCCAGAAAAGCTGCCATCTTTCCCAGCCTCCGCTTTAGCCCACGTTGCTGTGCCACCACCTGGCCTCTTAACCGTATCGCCAGCGTGCGGCGGCTTCCACTCTCCGGATACGATTTTGGCTTCAATGGTGTCGGTATGGATGGGATTTCGGCTGGATTGCCCAACCCGTGGAATCGCGAGGCACTCTTTTGGCTCAATTACGGCCTGAGCCATGGCGCTTAACGGACTGAGTGCGAATGCGGCAACGACGGGAATCAGATACGCGGGGGATCGCAACACGGGGACTTCCTCCATCCTAAACGGCGGCTGCTCTTGTGCAAGAAGCCTGCTCTAATTCTAACCCGCCGGGAGGATGGAAGTCAATGTGGCGGATGGGTGGGTAGTCAGGTAAGAAGGTAAACAGGTAATTAGTCGCCTGCCGGATGGGAGTGAAGTCTGCGATGCCGTGCCGCTAACATCAACCATGCGACTCATTACCGAATTACCGAATTACCAGGGTCTTGGTAGGCTCGCCGCTTGCTGCGACCGAGAGCTTTCAGTTTGCACGCTATACCCAGAGGCTGAAGCATTTGTAGGGGCACCGCGATAGATTGGTTCGGCTATCAGTTTAGAAAGTGTCGAGCTGCGTCCCCCTTGCAGGTCCATGCCCCTTTGAGGAGGTCGTAATCGATACCAGTGGCGGCGTGCGCATAGTGACGGCGATAAATTGAACTCCGGTAACGATGTCTTCGTAGTCACACGCCGCCGCGCTATCTGAAATAAACCCACCAGCCGGTAGGGTCGCCGCTTGCTGCGACCGTTGAATAGAATCGCTGCTACCATCCGGCAGGCGTCAAATTACCCCATTACCTCGTTACCCCATTACCCTTCCTGCCCATATTCAAAGAAATCAATCTCCAGCGTTCTGAGGTTCACTTTGACCCTGCGCTTGATATGCGGTCCGGGTTCGGGGTCCAGTTTTGCCGGGTCGCAAACCAGGTACGTAACCTTGCCGGAGAAGCGGTGCAGCTTCACCAGGTTCGCCTCTTCGATCTCTCCGAGCAATGCTCGCGCGCAGCCCTCATAAACGCGGAGGATTGGGGAGAGCTCTTGCAGCAGGTCCTTCTCGACCACAAGGGCGTTCTCGACAAGCTGGCCAACCGGAGATTGGCGGCAGGCAGGACATTTCGATAGACTCGAAGCACGATATGAGAGTAGTATTTCTAAAGGTGCCAACGTTGGCACTCTGCACTAAGTTCAGAAACAAGACTTGATAATGCTTAACAGAGATACAGCGCAATACAAAACAGAAGAGAAGTTTGTACAGATCTTTGAAGACGTATTCGGGCCGGCTGCTGCTGCGCACCTACAGACACAGGTCTCGTATACCGACATAGAGGGCAACTCCCGGTACATCGATTTCGTTTTAGAGTCGATATTGGAGCGGTACGCGATCGAGATTGATGGCGAATCGTACCACCATCCATCCGTGCTTTCATCGGATGACTATGCGGATCAACTTGTGCGGCAGAACAGCCTTACTCATCTCGGTTGGCGTATCTTGCGCTGGTCGGATTGGCAGCTCCAAAAGGAGGACTCTCGAGTCCGCGAACACCTTTCGATCCTGTTGGATACGCCCATCCGCCTGGTGTTGCCGCAGGAGCACCTGCCCTGTAAGCGCGGCGCGGTAATAGACCTGTTTGAGCATCAGAAAGAAGCGCTAGAACGGTTGGATGCAATGCGCCGCGACGGTCAGCAGATCGCTCTGCTTCAACACGCGGTAGGTGCCGGAAAAACAACGACAGCTATAGAAGATGCGCGTGCCTGTGGTCTACGCACTCTGTTTTTGGCGCACACTCACGAGCTTATTGACCAGGCGCTCGAGCGGTTTGGGAGCCTTTGGCCGGAAGCAACTCGTGCCAGACTTGGCGATTCGAACGAGGAGCACGCACACGTGGTGGTTGGTACTGTCCAATCCATGTACAGTCGCATCCGCGATTACAAATCTGATGCGTTCGGCTACATCGTCATTGACGAGGCCCACCATGCCACTTCCACGACGTACCTGGCAATCCTGCGCTATTTCGACCCCAAGTTCTTACTTGGGCTTTCCGGGACGCCTGAACGCGCAGATGGCAAAAATGCCCTGGACGTCTTTCGCGAGGCGGCCCATAGAATGGACCTGGAAACAGCCGTGCGCGGCGGAGTCCTGTGCGACGTTCGTTGCTTTCGGGTTAACACTAACATCGATCTCAAATCTATCCGTTTCAACGGGAGCCTGTACCGTCAGAAGGACCTGGAGCGCAAGGTCCGCATCCCAGAACGAGATACTCTCATTGTCAACACTTACATTCAGAACGTAAGAGGCCGGCGAGCGGTTGTGTTCTGCGTAAGCGTGGACCATGCAGAGGAAATTGCGCGCATGTTCAATCATGAGGGCGTTCCCGCACGTGCCGTGAGCGGTAGGTTGGAGAAGGAAGAGCGTTCGCGAATTCTGGAGGAATACCGACAGGGCCGATTGCTGGTCCTTTGCGCCTGCGACGTACTGAACGAAGGCTGGGATTCACCGGAGACGGAAGTGCTGATGATGGGCCGGCCAACGCTCTCAAGAGTCGTGTACCAACAGCAACTGGGGCGCGGCATGCGCAAGTACCCTGAAAAGGACTACCTGATCCTGTTCGATTTTGTGGACCTGTTTGGCAAGCACAACGCGTCGCTAAACATACATCGACTATTGCGCAAACCCGGCTACCGCGCTGGAGCCAGCGTCGTAGACCCGGATGATCCATCATCCCTGACAGAACTGCCCTTACACTTGTGGAGTAGCGGATTGGAGCAGATCGATCTTTTTGACTGGCAGGAGAGCGTGCAGGGACTCGTTACAGCTGGTGCACTTTCCGCGATGCTTCGCAAATCGGAGGGCTGGGTAATCCAACGATGGAAGAAAGGGGAGATCCCTGCAGATGAAGAGGTAGACCTGGGCCGCGCAAGCCGGATTCCGTATTTCAACCCGCAGCGTGCAGCACAGCTACGCATGCAATATGGACTTGCAGAAGTGACCGACAAGTCGCTGTATGATGATTTTGTGCGATTTGTCACCAGCATGGATATGACGGCATCGTACAAGCCGGTGTGGCTTCGCGTTTTGCTCCGTAATGCAGATGCGCGAGGTCGGGCAAGGGTCGCGGCAGTGAACACTGCATTTCAAAAATTCTACGTTGAGCGTGAGACAGCCGGTCTGAATCCAGAACGCGGAGCGGCGAAGATGGCATCTCCGTCCCTCCTGCAACCATCCGAAGTGCAGCATGTCATTAACCAGGGCCCCTTTGATCGCTTTGCCAGGCTGGATTTCGTTCAGTATTCCAGGGACCGCGCGTTCTACGAACTCAGTCCGCATGTGTGGAAGAGGTTGAAGAAAGAGGAACGCTGCGCCGAAGTGTTGGGCTATTGCGATAAAGCAATCACTGACTACTTTGCCAAACTCAAGTGAACGTTGAGCGCTACGCGACACATTGCGAGCGACTAGATCGTTGGGTGACCTCCAGCATCGGGGTCCGTCGCTTGGCGGCAAAATCCATCAATTTGGTCAAACCATGACCATCCCCAACCTGGACAATTTCATAACCCCCACGGTCCAGTTGCCCGCGCAAAACCGATGCAATGTTAGCGAATCTTAGCTGTACTCCACGGCAATAAATAACAACAAAAATCAATAGCTGTTAATTTTCTATTTTAACGTTGGGGGGGTGTGCATACATGCGTTCTTAGTATCTTAGCACGGCCTCGCCAAAATGATGGGCAGCGGAAGCAGCGTCATGTTCGATGAATGCGGCCCCAAAAGATTGCCGCCTGTCCCCACGCGGAAATGCCTTTGAAACCCTGGTCGCCTATCGACGAAGGCTAGCCACCGATGGAGACCGCGTTTCCCCACGCGGAAAAGCCCTTGAAACCCCTGGTCGCCTATCGACGAAGGCAAGCCACCGATGGAGACCGCGTGTCCCCACGCGGAAAAGCCTTTGAAACCCTGATAAGTTGAATCGAATGCGAGGCGCCCAGGGGCTGGTTGCGGCTATGCCAAGGGGTTGCCGGTACTGAGAGCTAGCCGCCTGGGGACCGGCGGGCTCCAGGGGCAGATTCTTATGAAAAAGGGGGCCATGTACCGCTTGACGGATGCAGGCTGGATTTACCGGACCGCCCTGTCGGCATGACCTAACTCGGGTCTCATCAGGATCTCGCCCACCGCAGGTACCATTTACTTGTCACACAGCGACTTACACGTGCGTATCCAAGGGTAAAGCCGCTTCCAATTGCACAACGGAGAGAGACCGATGACTAAATTTCGAATAAATGCAGCAAGGGCGATATTTTTGTTCGCGAGTGTTTCCTTGACCTTATGCTACGTGCCTTCGGGTGCAGCTCAAAACGCACACAAATCTGCCGAGGTGCGGCACATCGATGCACAGTCGCGGCGATTGACGATTATACGTACCGGCTATTCCTTCGCCGCGCCCGATTCTGCGCGCATCGAGGTGCCGTATGCGCTTTTTGCCGACGCGGATGAGCAGGTCCAGGCGAAATTGAGGGCGCTGGGTAAGACGCTCGAAGGCGTGATGGCGCCTTACGATACATCCGGTAATTCGGTTTCTGTTGGGAACGTGCAGGCTGGGCAGTCCTACGCTGGCGGCAAACAGATCCATTCGCTTACGGGCAACATGCTCGTCACCGTTCGCAGGATATCCGCGCTGAAATCGGTTGTTGAGAATGTTGGGAAGTCGTCACCAAACCCGCTCGTCGTACACCTTGATGTTACAAAACCAGAGGTGTTTCAGCAATCGGTTCGCAATGCCAAGCTGAATGCGATCGCGGAAGCCCGGAAGGATGCTGACGTGCTTGCGAGCGCGGCCGGCACAAGGATCATTGGCGTATGGGAGTTGAATGACGGAGAAACGCGACGCGCGGAGCAGACGACAATCCTGGCTGACAGGTCCGGCGCATTCGTTATTCCTGCCTTAATACCGGTGCATAGCGCACAGGTAACCATTGTCTACGAGATCGCACCGGGTATGAAGAGGTAGGAGCGTGGTACAACCGCAAACAGTGTCGGTTGCGTGAGTTGCGCAGCATGAAGTAAGAGGAATTGACCAATCCCCCTCACCTTGATCCTAACTATGTATCATATCTCGGCCATGTTCCGGAGGCGCGCATTTGCCCCTCTCCCTGCGAGCTTGCGAGCGGAGAAGGGAGAGGTAGGGTGAGGGTCTGGCACGCACGCCGATAACAAATCACAGGTAAAACCCACCAAGAAGGGCTATGCCGGGCTGCCACCGTCATTACAAAACATATGAATCATAGTTAGCCTTGATCCTCTCCCACATTTGTTCGCAAGCTCGCCGGGAGAGGGGCCAGAGCGCGCCTGCCGGCAAGTTGAGTCGGCAGGCGCGTTGACGTTAAGGCGCTGCGGGATTTCCCGCTGGCGAAACCGGTGGGGGTGGTGGGTTCTGGGTTGGTGGCGCTGTGTCTGGGGGCTTCGGCAACGGAACTGTGTCTGGGACCTTTCGAGTAGGCGCCGGATCCGAGCCCTTAGCTGGGGCTAAAACGGCTACGTTCCACCGAAACAGGAAGCTGTTGCGGCGATTGGCTTCGCGGATCAGGTCCGCAGTTTCGTTCGAGACGATCAGGTCGTCGTGACCCACGACACTAACCTTGATGGCGCGAACCAGGAGCGGGTGGCGACCTGCGCGCTTCGCGTCCGCCGCATTCACATAGTAGGAGACCATGCCATGGTCCATGACGTAGTCGTCACTGGGCACATGCGAGGGGTCCGGATAGAGAACGCTGCCAGACTCATCCAGAATACGTGGGCTCATCGATCTCTCAACGGCATAATCGATTGCGTCAATAACGAGGCCCGTGTAGGGTTCCGGATCGAGCTGAAGCGCTGGCTTGGCCGGGGCATCTTCAACTTTCGGCAGAGGCAGCTTCGACAATACCTGTGCGATGAATCCCCAGGTCGCTGGGTCTTTACCATTAAACTCCCGGTCTGCTTGCCACCAGCCCTGGTCGACTGCCGCCGCAAGGTAGGGCACACCCCAAACGGCCGTCTGTGCCGTGTCTGGCGGCATTTGGGCGGGAGGCGCTGTGCGGTAGTTAGCGAGATCCTCGGGCCCAACCTGGAGTCGTACCACTGCTGCCAGTGCACGTACCCGGGTCACGCCGCCGGTCGTCTGCGACAGCACGGTCGCCGAGTCAGATTGCGGTTTGATTACCTTCGCGATGGACTTAATTAGAGTTGCAAGATCAGCATCCGTGAGAGCAGCCGCTTCACGCGCAGCAGCAGGGATAATTCCGAGCTTCTTGAACCGTGCAAGGTCGTCGACAGGCGTCAGCGTAATCGGCACCAGATTTGCGGCTGCATGCCCATCTAAAGCGATCTGAGGCACCGGCGCATCCTCAATTACTAGCTCTTCGTCCGTCATCCTCTTGTGAAGCTGACGGCTTAACCGATGCGCCGTGTTTAGAAGATCATTCGAGCTCCCTGAAGCGCTAATCGCGCCGCCTGGCGCGGTCAAGCCTGTTTGAGCATTGATCAACCGCGCATTCACCACGAGCTGACTATCCCTTACGAGAAAGCTTCCGACGAGCACGTAGTCGGCCTCGGTTGCGGCGCCCAGGCGGCGGATCTCCCCGGCTGTTAGCGCGCGATCTTTGCCCCCAACGGCCTGCAGTCGCTCCAGGCTCTCCTGAACCGTTGCCCGCTCCAGAGGGGCTAGCCGTCTTGAGTGGGCCAGATCGGTGATAAGCGTGTCTGTGAGAAACTTTCCAAGCTCGGCATCGGCGCCAGCCAGGTCGGTCGCAGCGATTGTGATGCGTTTTTGCTCGGTCTGTTGCCTTGCTGGCGCAGCCTCCTGAGCCGCAGCTACTGAGGGAGTTGGGAAGAGTGCAATCGAGAACCCCGCTAATGCGGGAAGAATCATCACGGACAGGCCTTTTGTGGCCAGCAGCAGCTTCGACATGGGAGCATGTCCTCCTAGTTACATAACCTGAAATCAGCAGCGAATCAAAGCTGTCCGGGGGCAGACACAGAAGTAGTAACGTTTGCTGGTGCGCAACGTTACATTATGAGATCGCGGAACCTCATTTGAGCATGACGACTCGTGTGGACGAATTGTTCGGAGCCGCGCGCGGGCTGCGGCTCCGTTCACGATTCTTATGAAGAAACGACGTGATAATTGCGGTTTATGTGCAGTTATTCGACAGTTCAGAGGCCAAGATTCTTGATGTGGAACTGTATCGATTCCTGAATATGCGTGTCCCAGTACTCCCAGGTGTGTGCTCCCGGATACTCAACATACTGGTGAGCGAATCCGAGTTCGTCGAGGTACTTGTGGAATGCCCGATTGTCTTCGATCAGGAAGTCGTCGACGCCACAATCGATGCGAACTGCCGGGCGATCACTCGGCGCGATAGATTTTGAGAGGGCATACAGATCGTTGGGACCCCCAGCCGAATTGTCGCCAACAATGCGCTTCATCTCTTCGCCCCACGCATCATCGCGGAGTGGCCAGTGGCTGAACCCCACTGCGCCGCTTAAGCTTGTGGCGGAGCAGAATAGATCGGGGTGCCGAAACGCGAGTTTTATTGCGCCATAGCCACCCATCGAAAGCCCCGATAGACATCGCGCTTCTCGAGACTTACTGGCATTGAAAACCGTCTCAACATAACTTCTCAGGTTGTCTACAATTGCAGTTTCGTAAGCAGGGCCCGCAACCGCATCCGTATAGAAACCACGACCGCTATCGGGCATGACAACAATCAGCGGCGTGCCCTGCACGTAGCGTTCGATGCTAGATCTGCGATGCCATGCCGTATGATCATCCGAGAGGCCGTGCAGGAGGTAGAGCGTCGGGTAAGGGCCCGGAATATCGGTCTCAGGAAGGATGAT
>CAIXIX010000459.1 GCA_903919615.1 uncultured Chthonomonas sp. | reverse complement strand
TGCACCGCCTACCGGACACAGCCCGATTATCTCTAGCGCTATGAAACAAGATAAGGCAGGGAGAGGGACCACCGCGCGCGCCTCCGGAACATGGCCGAGATATGATACATTATTAGCCCTTACCCTCCCCCGATTCCCTCGCAAGCTCGGCGGGGAGGGAGGAATGTGCTGGCTGCGGTGTGCTCTCCAGCTCGATCCATTGGCCCATGTTTCGGAACCGGTCGTATCTTCCCTGCGTGAGCGTCTCCCCATCGACAGATACCAGCTTGCCCAGTGCGCCGCAAATCGCTGATTTCAAGCGATTGGCCATCTCCACCGGGTCGCGATGCGCGCCGCCAAGCGGCTCTTCAAGCACCTCATCTACGAGGCCAAACTCCAGGGCGTGCTTCGACGTGAGCTTGAGCGCCCCCGCTGCGTCTGCTGCACGGCTGCGATCGTTCCACAGGATCGCGGCGCAGCCCTCTGGCGGGATAACGGAGTAGACGGAGTGCTCCAGCATGATCACCCTATCGCCAACGGCGATACCGAGCGCGCCGCCACTGCCACCTTCGCCAATAACAGCAACGATGATCGGGACCGTAAGAGTCACCATCTCCCGAAGGCAGATGGCGATGCTCATCGAAATGCCATCTTCTTCGGCCAGCAAGTTAGCTTCTGCAGCGGGCGTATCGACAAAAACGACGATGGGCCGATGGAACTTCTCTGCCATTTTCATCAGGCGCAGCGCTTTACGAAAGCCTGCAGGCCTCGCGCTGCCGAAGTTGCGCAGCTGCCTCGCCTTGAGGTCGCGCCCCTTCTGATGACCCATTACAACCACCTGCTGCGAACCCAGTTTCGCGACGCCGCCAACGATGGCAGGGTCGTCGGCGCCATTGCGGTCGCCGTGCAGCTCAAGAAAATCTTCAAAGATCATACCGATGTAGTCGAGCGTATAGGGCCTATCCACGTGGCGAGCCATCTGGACCTCGTTCCATGGCGTGAGACTCGAGTAGATCTTTCGCGCCATTAGCTCCCGCTTTGCTTCAAATCGGCCTATCTCTGCTTCGATGTCTATTCCGTTGGCCACAGCCTCCTGCCTCTCAGCTGGGTCTGAACCAACCTTCTTTAGCTCACCGATAAGATCGTCCAGTTCTGCAATCGGCTTTTCGAAATCGAGGGGGTTACTGAGCATCGACAGTGCCCTCCCCGAAGAATGCCAGCAGACGGGCAAGCGTCGCTCGCATCTCTTTGCGAGCAACAACGAGATCTACCATTCCGCATCGGAACTGAAACTCCGATGTTTGAAAATCATCTGGAAGCTTAACTCCCATATTCTGGTTGCCAACGCGAAGTCCTGCAAATCCTACGGTTGCGCCTGGCTCTGCGAGAATAATATCTCCGAGCGAAGCGTAGGAGGCGTAGACACCAGCGGTAGTTGGATGCGTAAGCACCACGACATAGGGCACACCCGCTCGATCCAGTTTGGATGCGCCAGCGCTTGTCTTGGCCATCTGCATCAGCGAAAACAGTCCCTCCTGCATGCGCGCGCCGCCGGATGCTGTAAACAGCACGACAGGCTTGTTCTCCTTAACGCCTGTCTCCATAGCGCGAACAACCTTCTCGCCTGCGACACTGCCCATAGACCCGCCCATAAATCCGAAATCCGCGACACCCAGGATCAACGGTAAACCCTCAATGGTCGCCCGGCCAGTAGTTACGCCATCGTTCATACTGGTCTTCGCCATATCACGCTTCAACTTCGTGCTGTAATCCGGGAAACTCAGGGGATCCTGAGAGGCGACGCCGGAATCGATCTCCTCAAAACTGCCTTCGTCGACAGTAAGCGCCAGTCTGGCGGAAAGCGAGAGGCGGTGATGGTAACCGCATTTGGGGCAAACGTTAAGATTCCGCTCCAGATCTCTGGCAAACGTAATCTCTGAACAGCCTGGACACTTTGTCCATAGCCCTTCGGGCATGTTCATGTGCGAGCCGTCACTGCGACTCGGCCGGGAAAACCAGCCGCCACGAGCCATATAATAAAACCCTCTAGTTTATTCTGTTGAACCTATCACTCCGAGCGATATTGGAGGAATCGAGGGCTGCGCCACCGAATCACACCCCGCTGGTTTCCACATCTCAGTGGTCACAGTTCGCTTCGGGCACACCCCTGCCTTGACCGAGTTTCAGTTTCAGAAAGGGATCGAAAGAAGATGAGTTTGCCCGAATGGCGCAAAGAGATAGACGATATTGATGCACAGGTGGTCCGTATATTGAACCGCCGCGCCGAACTTGCACAGCAGATCGGGCACGCAAAATCCCATACCCGTTCCCACTATTTTACCCCCGAACGAGAACATAAAGTCTTCGAGAAGCTTTTTGCCAGCAACGCCGGCCCCCTTGAGAATACCGCTATTCGAGCCATTTACCGCGAAGTGATCTCCGCGTGCCGTGCATTGGAGAAGCCTCTGACGGTGGCATTCCTTGGTCCGGAAGGCACGTTCAGCCATTTAGCGACGATTGCCCGTTTCGGCACAAGCAGTCACGTCGCTCCGACGGAGAGCATCTCGGACGTGTTCCTTCAAGTGGAAAGAAACGCTGCTGATTATGGCATTGTTCCGGTCGAGAATTCGTGGGCTGGTGTTATTCCTGAGACTCTCGATACGTTCATGAACTCGAATCTCCGCATTGTCTCCGAGATTTATCAGCCGATTACGCACAATCTTCTCGCACACACCGACAATCTGGAATCGATCAAACGGCTCTATACACATTTTCAGCCACTCGCGCAATGCAAGAAGTGGCTGACGAATCACCTGCCGAATGTCGAAAAGATTGAGACTTCCAGCACGACGAAAGCGGCCGAGAAATCGTCGGAAGACCCTGAGTCTGCGGCAATCGCAACTCCAATTGCGGCTGAGCGGTACAACATGCCGATTGTCTGCGAGCATATTGAAGACAACCCGACCAACCGGACTCGTTTCCTGGTGCTTGGATACAACGAACCGGAGCCGACCGGGAAAGACAAAACATCGATTATGTTCTCTGTGCATAACCGGGCAGGAGAGCTTGTACACGCACTTAACGCTTTTGAGAAATACGATGTGAACCTATCGATGATCGAATCTCGCCCTACCAAGACCGAGGCGTGGTCGTATGTGTTCTACATCGATGTGCAGGGGCATGCGAAGGATGTTGCGGTGACCAAGGCGGTCAATCAGCTGAAGGAGCAATCTCTCTTCGTGCGCATTCTGGGTTCGTATCCTGAAGCCCAGTAAGGCCGTTTAGATTGCATGCCCGGGGCGGGACTCGAACCCGCATGCTCGAAAGCCAGGGTTTTTAAGACCCTTGTGTCTGCCATTTCACCACCCGGGCAGGGGCGGACATATTATATACCGGAATACCAGGTGCGTCAAACCCAAAACAGCAGTTGGCCGGGCAATTAATATTTGCCCGGCCAACTGCTGTTTTTGTAAACCCAACACCTACTTATTGTTAACAGTAACTCCCGGCCAGTCGTCTGTTCGGAAAGGCGATGCCGGCAGTCCCTCTTTGTTGTAGAGGTTTGCAACGGGATTATTCGCCCATGCATATCGCACTGCGACCGGCTTGGCGACCGACGACGCAGAGACGATGATGGTGTTACCAACAATCTTCGCATCCGCCCACACGAACTTCTTGTCGTCGCCCGCGATCGCAAAGCCCTTCAGATCGCCCTCTTTTGCGGTGAGACCGGTCCCGACATGGTCGAACTTCAATTTGATGCCGCCCAGGACCTTCTCGAATGACTTGTAGATTGGTCCGGAGTACTCGCCCTTGACGCCATAGTCCCGGCCAAGTGATGCCAGCGCAAGCCTTTTGCCAACATCCTGCTTGTTCTTCGGATGGATATCCTTGTCGTCACCGATATCGGTGATGACCGCAAGCCAGGTGTGTGGAAGCGTCTCTGCAGTTAGAAGCTGTGCTTCGCGCAATTCTGCCCAGTCGCTCTCACCAGGTTCCGGTTTTATGGCGGTAAAGTTCGCAAGCTGAACGATGTAGAACGGGAATTCACCCACGTCAAACCGTGCGCGCCAGTCCTTGATCATGGTTGGCAGCAGGCTGCGATACTGGAACGCGCGTCCTGCGTTCGATTCGCCCTGATACCAGATGGCGCCTTTGATGCCGAAAGGAATCAGCGGAGAGATCATGCCGTTGTAGAGGACCGTGGAGATATTCGGGTTGCCTCCAGGGTTTGCAACGGTCGCAGGCTCCTGGCCTCGCGCGACCACCTCGTTTACGCGGTCGACGAAATCCGGCAAAACCTTCAGCGCTTCGGGGCTTGTCCATGCCTCTGCAATGGTTCCACCCCAGGAGGTGTGAATGAGACCAATCGGCACATGCAGCTTCTCATAGAGGGAGCGGCCGAAGAAGTACCCTACGGCGCTGAAGCCGTTCCATCCGCCTGCGCGCACAGTTTCAGGTGTACACACATCCCACTTGCCATTGCAAACCGTTTCAGGCTTGTACGAGATTTTCTTCTGTACGGTGAACAGTCGGATCTCGGGGTTGTTCGCCGCGGCGACCTCCTGCTCAGCATTGAAGACGTTGCCGATGCCCATCTCCATGTTCGACTGTCCGGAACAGATCCAGACGTCTCCCATGAGGATGTTCTTTAGATCGACAGTCTGAGAGCCTGCGATGGTAAGGGTGTATGGCCCGCCAGCGGGCAATGGCCCAACCTTGGCCATCCACTTGCCGGTGCTATCCGCCTTAGCGGCTACAGATTTGCCATTAAAGGTAACCTTAACGGTTTCACCTGGCTTGGTCCAACCCCAAACCGGGTCTTTGATGTTGCGCTGAAGCACCATATTATCGGTGAAGACGGGGCTGAGGAAGGGATGGTCGGCATCCTGAGCACGCGCCACACCGGATGCCAGCGTACCTGCCGCGGCAAATGCCGCCAACAGCGTTGCTGCAAACCTGTTCATATCGATTATTCTCCTGAAATCCACTCGAGGTAGGATGGCTATTATTTGCGCTTTAGCCTTTCTTATTCCTTCCTCAGCGCAGCTACGAAGCTACTTCCCTGCTCTTCCGCGCACCTACGGTTTTGTCGCAAGCACAAGCGGGGATGGCCCAGGCGCATCAAACAGGCGCGCGTCCACGAAGCCTGCATCAGCGAGCCACGTGCTGATCTCCTCGAACGAATACGTGTCCCCGTTGTCGGTGTTCACCAGCATATTGACAGCGAAGATCATCGCATGTGCCGGACCACGGCGATCTGAGTCGGCTAGCATTTCGGCAATGGCGATGGTTCCGCCCGGGGCCAGCGCATGGTAGACCCTCCGGAGCAGTTCTCTGCTGCGTGCTTCGCCCTCGCTGTGCAAAATATGACCGAGCGTTGCAACGTTGAAGCCGGTTCCATAGTCTACAGCCTGGAGATCACCCTCAAGGTAATTGAACTGATCCTTCACCCCCAGGCGCTCCGCAACGCGGCGAGTAACGGGAATCACTTCTGGCCAATCGACCGCTGTTACGTGCACCTTTGGCGATCGCAGCGCAATCGCAATCCCCCATACTCCAGACCCTGCGGCCAGATCAATCACGCTAGTTTCACTTTCCGAATTTGAAACGCCAAGCGCTTCGGCGAGGGCAGACGCCGCAGCGTAGCTCATGGGGAAAATGGCCTCAACAAACTGTTGAAAGAAGTCGCTCCCTTCCTTCTCGTCGTTCACCCTCGTCGCCGGTTTACCGGTCTTCACGACCTCATTCAATGAAAGCCAGCGTGGGAGAAGCTGTTCGCTCGTGTGCCGAATTAGAGCGCCGAAATAACTGGGCTTGGTAGATACCAGAAATGCCGCGCTCTCCTCGGTAAGCCAGTAGAGGCCATCGTCGTCCTTGGTTAGCAACTCAAGGGATACAAGCACGTTCAGGATCATTCGAATACCGCGGAGGGATGCATGGGAGGTCTCTGCGATCTGTTCGGCAGTCTTAGGACCAGCGTCTAGCTGATCGAAAACGTTGTGTCGGATGGCAGCTTCAATTACAAGCGGTGGCGCGTATCCGAAGGCGAACTGCATTATGCGCTGTGGGGTTAACGGCATCGTAACATCTCCTAACAATCGGTTCGCGATTATGGCAGTTCATTGTTCCGGACGTCAACATCATCCCGTCATCCGACAGGTGTACCCTTCCATCCAAACACCAAACATCAGAGACGTAACACCTGCATTCAACTTCCCGTCGTCGCACTCAATTACCGCATTACCAACTTACCAACTTACCAACCTACCTAATTACCTCTCACTGGTTCCACGGGCTCAAAAACTCCCATAGCGACGCGACCAGGAACATCGGTACAACCAGCAGATAGATCCGCGCCATATCTCGCAGCGCCTCTCGTGAGAGCAGCCCGAGCCATTTTTTATCCTGATAACAAGCGAGCGGCCGAAACATGGCGACACCTACGTTGACGCCTGCCCCAACCGCTAACGAATAGGGTACGAGCTGCAGCAGCAGGGTCAGCAGGTAGTACGCTGCCGACCGTGGATGATTCATGCGGCTGCTGTGATCGCCGCGAACGGAGACAATCCCACCTACCCAGCCTTGATACGCTACCCAGGGATATGGGAGAACAATCGACATCCCCATAACGGTTTTCGGCATGGCGCCGAGGGTAAGATTAGCAATGAAATCGCGCATTGCTGCGGTAGTATTATCTCCACGAATAGCAGCCGCCGTCGTGGCATCTTGCTGGACTGCCTGGTTAACGATGTGATCTCGCTGTGCAAGTGCGAAGCTGTTACCTGAGTGGACCATCACGATCCCAAGAAGAACAGTGGCGCCATAGGCTGCAGCGACTGATAGAATGCACAACCGGGCACGAGAAACGGCTGTGGTGATACTGCGGCCAAATTCCGTGAGTTTCATTTCGCCCTCCCGGACGATACGTTCGATTTCCAGTACGAGCGAAACCCAAACATAATGCTAGCGTGCGTTATCCAAGAATGGTAGTGGAGCCGCTTGCTTCGCCCATGCATCACTAATTCCATCCGTAATTCGGGCTAGGGCTGAAACGTTCTATAATCTGCTATACAGTACAGACAGCCCTGGTTCTTGATGGCGTTTCAATCTTTCGAGTACGTGCGAGAAAGCTGCTAGAAAGAGGTCGATGAAGTCGATGAAGTTACGTCATTCCGATTTTCCTATTCCGCCGGAGGAAGCAGTGTGGCGGGCGCGTATTTCTGAAATCTGTCTCCAGTTGCCGGATGCAGTGGTTACCATTGAGGGCAGAGAAGACGAACATGCTGCCTTTCGTGTGCGTGAAAAGATCTTCGCCTATTATCTCCTCCATCATCATAACGACGGCAGGATCGCAATCTGGTGCAAAGGGCAACCCGGCATTCAGCAATCGCTTGTTGGCAGCCATCCGGACCGCTTTTTCGTGCCGCCATACGTTGGTCCGAAAGGTTGGATCGGAATTCGACTGGATGGTGTGAGCATCGACTGGGAAGAGGTGGAAGACCTTGTGGAGATGAGCTACCGGAAGACGGCGACGAAGGCACAAATCGCCAGGCTGGAAACAGGAGAGACGTCAGGTCTTTGAAGTCTTTGAGGTCCATGAGGTCGGGGCGGACGAATGCCCGCATTGGCATGCGCACTGAATACTGCGTATCAATCAAGGTTACACACCGATCTCGAATGGTAACGTCGCCGCCGGCTGCGACCGCTCAGATTGCACGCCGCCCTCATCCGGCAGGACCGAATCCCTGTAGGGCGCTGCGGAAGATTCTGAAGCGTTCTGGGTTACTAATTACAATAGCCGTGTCCCCCTGAACTAATCGCACGCCGCTCCTGATTCCCAGTTCCGGCCGGTTCAAAGGGGCATGGATCTGCAATGGGGACGCAGCTCGTCTGTTTCTAAACTGGAAACGTCCACAATCTATCGCGGCGCCCCTACAGATTCATTCCGCTCGGAACGTGTCAATATCTACTGTGACTCTGGCCACGAACTATTGGCCAAACATCCAAGCATCCTCGCAGTTACTGGGCAGCAGGCGCGCTCCAAGATTGTCAGGCAATATCGGCAACATGATCGCAAACACAGAAACCACTCCAACAACAACAAACTCACCCCCGCAACGCCCGCGGAGGAGCCCGCTTCGCCTGGCTGCCAGAGGGTTAGGCTACCTTTTGGCGATAGCAGGCGTCCCCTCTGCATTCAACCTGTGGCTAACAGCTCTGGCCAGAATCTACCTCTTTGTGTTTGAGTCTCATTTCCGGCTAGGCATGAATCACTCGGATGACTACGGCTATGTCTATTCTAATGCCTGGTGGCTTCTCCCGATGGGTTTGCTGTCCACCATACTCCTCTGGCAACCACGCAGTAAATGGAAGAACGTTGCCCTCTGGGTATTTCTGGCGAATCTGCTGGCTATGATAACTTTCGTTGTAATGCACTGGACGGGCATTCTTGTCTCGTACGATGAGTACATCCGCAGCGGCGCCTGATTGAGTAACTACCTGTCGGCGATTAACATTGAAGCACGATGCCACCATCCGGCAGGCGCGAATTTACCGTCCAAACACCAAATACCTATTACCAAAACCCAGTGCCTAATACCAAACACCAGGCCTAATAGGCAACTCTTCTTGCAGTGTTAAACATTTCTCACCAGAGGCGTTTGCGCCCGCAATCTGGAACAGTCCGCATTTTAGAACAGTCTCTCCTACCAGTTTTATGCGATCAAAAGGACTCGCATAGAGCTCCTGAAAGCGTGACAATGTAATCCTGGATCGCACAGTTGGACAAAGTTGACGTCACCAAATGTGCTGCGATTCGTAGAAATAATCAGGACGGCATCGTGCGATGACGACGCCAGAGTGGATCGATATGGGGAGTATGCAAATGAGTAAGACGCGTGGTTCGTTCAACGACCGGTTGAAGGATCCCTCTCCTCTGGGTTTAGCGGTAGGGATCTCAAGTATTGCTTTAATGATGATGGCGCTCCCGGCGACAGCGCAGACAGCTGGAAAAGAAACGGGAACCGGAGGGCCGGTGCGACTTGCGAGGATCTCGTACACCTCAGGCAGTGTTTCCTTCCGGACGGGCGATCAGGACCCCTGGTCGTCTGCAGCGCCTAACATGCCGCTG
Source organism: uncultured Chthonomonas sp. (assembly GCA_903919615.1). Classification (GTDB taxonomy): domain Bacteria; phylum Armatimonadota; class Chthonomonadetes; order Chthonomonadales; family Chthonomonadaceae; genus CAIXIX01. The sequence goes on along the minus strand of CAIXIX010000459.1, from coordinate 6,111 downwards.
AGACAGGGCGCTGAGATTACGGCGGGAAACGCGGGCCGGGTCGAGATACAGTTTGATGACGGCAGTCGTCTGCGCCTCGGGCCGGGGTCGATGGTCACTCTTACGCAGCTGTTCAGCGATTCTCAAGGCGAGTTCACTCAGCTCACGTTGCGAGGCGGTGAGGCATCGATGCAGCTAACGAAATCGCCTTCGGTGTACCAGGTCGACGGTCCGCTAGCTTCTGTCGTCGCCTCCGGGCCGGCGCGCGTTCGAATTGACGCAGAGCGTGGTGAGCGCGCGAGCGTGATTGATGGCTCTGCCGTGCTTCAGGGTGCGTCGGGCAAGGCGACAATTAACTCCGGCGCTAGCGTCAGTCTGATCACCGCCAACGATCCTTATAATCTGGAAGCGCTGCCGCCTGCAGATCCGTTTGACCGCTGGACTGCTACACTGGATGCGCGCGAAGATGCGTATGTGCGCAGCCCTAGCCGCGCCTATCTGCCTTCAAATGTCGCGATAATGACCGACAACTTCGAGGAGTATGGTGAATGGCGCGCCGATCCGCACTACGGTCGTGTGTGGCATCCGCGCCCTGCCTATGCCGACTGGCGTCCCTACCACGACGGCCACTGGGTGTATGTCACGCCGTTTGGCTGGACGTGGGTTGCGGATGAGCCCTGGGGCTGGGCGCCGTACCACTATGGCACGTGGGTGCATGAATCCTATGGCTGGGTATGGGTACCCGGCCCTGCAACACAGTACTGGAGCCCTGCGGTAGTTAGCTTCTACCAATCTGGAGTGAATGTGGCCTGGTGCCCGCTGGCGCCTGCCGAAGTGGTGTACCCGGCAACTCTCGGTATCGGCTTCCGCAGCGGAAACTGGTCGCTCTTCTTCGGTATCGGCGCTGCTGCCGTCTACTACCCGAACGCCTATGGCCGATGCGAACCTCGTCCCTGGGACACGCGCGTGATCAACAGGATCACGTACATTAACAACACAACGATCATCAATAACTACGGCAGAGGCGGCGGCCCAGGCGGCGGACTGCTGCGATCAACCAGCTTCGTGCCTTACAACGCCCGGTCTGCCGCAGGCGCCTCGATGACGCAAGTATCGTCATTTGGCGGCCGTGGGCGCTATAGCGCGCTTCCCGCGGGCTCCGTATCTGCATTTCATGGTGGGGGCTACTTTGCCGCATCGGCGGGCAACACGCTCTCCGGACCATCGTCTGTAAGGCCAACGGCACTCTCCATGTCGCCCACCCGCGCCTTGCAGTCGGGACCGGCCGTGCCGCGCGACGTTATGAATCGTCCGGTTAATCGAACCCTGCAGGGCAGCGCGATCGCTGCCAGACAGAGCCTGAGCGGCGCGCCAGGTGCCGCTGCAGGTTCGTTCTCTCGCTCAAACGGCAGGCCAGGATCCGTAGGAGGAAGCGTCGCTACTGGCGTAACAGGCCGTACCGGCACCGGGCTATCACCCGGTGCCAGCGCAGCCGCGCGGGCAAGAAACTCTCTGGGCATCCAGCATCCGGGCAGCATCGGCGGGTCGGCTGGCGCGGCCGTCAGACCAGGCTCATCATCCGCTGGCGGCTCCCTTAGCCGGCCTGGCGCTGGAACCACCGCGAGTTCGACAGGCTCTTTCAGCCGACCAGGAACGGGATCATCGAGCACTGCAGCTTCGGCGGCAGCGCGTGCCCGTAACGCGCTGGGCAGCCAGGGTGCTAGTGCACCAGGCGGGTCGGGCCGAAGACCATCGGCAGGTTCCCGAACAGGATCCACTGCTGTTGGCAGCAGCTCATCAGCGTCTGCTCGGCCGGGGATGGGGCGCACCTCCTCCGGGAACGCGTCTGCAACGTCGCATCCGAATACGGGTCGAACGTCCTCTGGCAGAGCTTCCAGCTCTGCCCCACCAGACAGGAAGCCGGACGCATTCAGCCGTGTGTTTGGTGGAAACCGGTCAGCATCAACACCAGCGGCGACCAACCGAGGTCAATCCAACTCGTCGCAGCCGAGCCAGCAGCGCGGATCCTTTGGCAGGTCGGCGCCCCCATCCCCTCGACAGGAGAGCGGACGCCAGCCAGCGCATGATAACAGAGGCGGCAACGGCAGCGACCACAAAGACAAGAAGCGGTAAAGCGGTAATTCGGTAATGGGCTGAGGAGACAAAAGCGGCGCACAGGGCCATCTTTATGATGGACCTGTGCGCCCAGCCGCCCGTATCTTAGCAGATACTTGACTTGACGGTTTGCAATTACGATTCCGGATCGTTCCGCGCACGCACCAGCGCCGAAGGTGCGCAAGAAGATAGCCAGGGCGGGCACGTAAGTGCCTGCATTGCCGAAGGCCACCCACCCCCCCACAAGGAATCCCATCCCCAACCGCCGAACATTCCGCTATATCCTTGCATCGCATTGCAACTTTCGGTACCATTAACTTATCAATGTTTTTATCTTAACGACAATCGTTTTAGCTGACGGGGATCTGGGAAACACGCCGCATGACAGACATTAGCGATGGCCTTTTTCAACTTGAGGTTCCTCCGGCTCCGCCCGCGCAGCCACAGCGACATGTTCTGTCTTCTGGCGTTCGCGATAACGACCGCCGAGGCACCGTCGCCGACTTTCTGCGCGAAAATCTTGCGCCTGGCTCCGAAGTATCCATTGTCTCTGCCTATTTCACAATCTATGCTTACCAGGCGCTCAAACAGGAATTGGATTCGATAAAAGAGCTTCGCTTCCTCTACGGCGACCCAACAGCGATTGCTTCTGTCGACCCGGATCGCACCGACAAAAAAACCTTCCACATTGAAAACGACCACATCCAGCTTACGCATAAGCTAAACCAAAAACAAATCGCTCGAGAGTGTGCGGACTGGATGCGCAACAAGGTGGAGATCAAATCAGTCCGTCGCAACCGGCTGCTGCATGGCAAGATGTACCATATCCGAGTTCAGCGCGTGGATTCTGCGATCCTCGGTAGCTCAAACTTCACTGCCCGCGGCATCGGCGTTCAGCAGAATTCGAATCTCGAACTGAACCTCATTGTCGACGCCAACCGCGACCGGCAAGACCTGAAGCAGTGGTTCGATGAGCTCTGGAACGATCACGGTTTCGTTGAGGACGTGAAGCACGAAGTTCTGCAATACCTCGCCCAGATCTACACGGACCCTGCCCCCGAGTTCGTCTATTACAAAACTCTCTACCACATCTTCGAAAAATACCTGACGAGCAATGCGGGCAACACTCAGCTGTTCGAACAGATTCAGATCATCGACACCGAGATCTGGAAAGCGCTATTTGATTTCCAAAAAGACGGCGTAAAAGGCGCTGTCAACAAGATCAACGCCTACAACGGCTGCATTCTTGCCGATAGCGTCGGCCTTGGAAAGACTTACACGGCGCTCGCAGTTATTAAGTACTTTGAGCTCCGCAACTGCCGTGTGCTGGTACTCTGCCCCAAGAAGCTGCGCGACAACTGGACCCAGTTTCTCGCAACCAACAATTCCGAGATTAACCCCTTCCTTCGGGATAAGTTTAGTTACACGGTCCTGTCGCATACGGATCTCTCGCGCGACTCGGGTATGACGGGCGACATCAACCTGGCAAATCTCAACTGGGGGAACTACGACCTGGTCGTCGTGGACGAGTCTCACAATTTCAGAAACAACACGAAGGGTCGAACCGATGAGAACGGCCAGACCATTCGCTTGAGCCGCTACGAACGCCTCATGTCCGATATCATCACAAAAGGGATACAAACGCGAGTCCTACTGCTATCTGCTACACCGGTTAACAATAACCTCGGGGATCTCCGGAACCAGATTCGCTTCATATCACGCGGCTCCGATACGGCTTTCGACCAGAACATAGGCGTTCACAACCTGAGCGACACATTGAATGCAGCGCAAAAGGTCTTTACAAAATGGTCCGCGCAGTCTGGCGACAAGAACGCGCACCACCTGATCGAAACGCTGCCTGCCACACTGTTTACCCTGCTCGACGAGCTGACAATCGCTCGATCCCGCAAACATATCAGACGGTACTACGCCGAGTCGATGGTCCGTATCGGCGAGTTCCCGAAACGAAAAAAGCCTCGATCCATCTCAACTCCAATCGATCTGGCGGGTCAGTTCCTACCGTACGATGCCCTCAACGACGAAATTCTAAAGTATCAGCTGTCCCTGTTCAAGCCATCGACCTACATCTTGCCCGAACACAAACCTCTGTATGCCGGTAAGGTCGGTAACTTCACCCAGGAGGATCGCGAAAAATTCCTAATCGGAATGATGAAGGTGAACTTCCTGAAGCGGCTGGAGAGTTCCGTTTCATCGTTCGCGGTCACCATGGATCGAACAGTCAAGAAAATTGAGGAGCTTCAAGAACGGCTGAGAGCATTTCAACTCCACCAGGCATCGGAGCAGTCTATAGTCGAGAGCGAGTCAACAAGCGACGAAGCTGCGGAAGATGACGACCTGGCGAGCGCATTTGAGGTTGGCAAGGCGCTAAGATTCAAGATGCAGCATCTCGACGTGGCGACCTGGATAAACGATCTCGAAAAGGATCGCTTGCAGCTCAGGCTATTGCACGATCAGGCGGTCCAAGTAAGCGTCGATCGTGATGCCAAGTTCGCCGCATTGAAGAATGTCGTACGTGAGAAGATTTCTCATCCGTCTAAAAACAAAATTGGCGAGCGTGTTGGTAAGGTGGTCGTCTTCACCGCATTTGCAGACACAGCTGCCTACCTTTACGAAAATCTTGTCACCTGGACGCGTGAAGAGCTTAACGTGCACATCGCGCTCGTATCGGGCGGTGCACGCCCGAATCGGACGACGCTTGGAAGAGACGATTTCAGCCAGATCTTAATTAACTTTGCCCCTCGAGCGAAGAACCGGGCGAAGATGCCATCGATGCCGCAAACCGAAGAGATCTCGATATTAATCGCCACGGATTGTATCTCAGAGGGTCAGAACCTGCAGGATAGCGACCTGTTGGTTAATTACGACATCCACTGGAATCCGGTCCGAATTATTCAGCGTTTCGGCCGAATTGATCGAATTGGCAGCCTCAACCGCGAAATTGAACTCGTCAACTTCTGGCCCACGAACGATCTTAACAAGTACATCAACCTGAAGACCCGCGTTGAGGCCAGAATGGCTCTTGTCGACATCTCGGCTACCGCTGAGGATAACTTGCTGGCGGCCTCAGAAATTGAGGATCTCGTAAAAGACGAGCTAAAATATCGAGATCGTCAGCTGCTGCGCCTTCAGAAGGAGATCCTCGACCTCGACGATTTTAACGAGACGGTCGACTTGACCGACTTCACCCTGGACGACTTCAGAATTGCGTTGTTGAACTACATTACCGCCAACAAACGCGCGCTTGAGGATGCGCCAATGGGCCTTTACACTGTTGTTCCGGCACCGTCGAAAGGTAACAACATGAGGCCCGGCGTCGTCTTCTGCCTTAAACACATACAGGGTTCGGAACGCGCCGAGAGAATCAACCCGCTCCAGCCCTACTACCTTGTGTATATTTATGACACAGGCGATGTACGGTATGGTTTTGGGCAGCCAAAGCAGATCCTGGAGATATTTCGCGAGCTATGCGCAGGCAGGCAGGGCGCCTATTCGACGCTGTGCGCTCAGTTCGACGCATCTACAGCAAACGGTGACGACATGTCTGTGCCGTCCGATTTGTTGAACAAGGCTATTCAGTTAATCGCGCAGCAGTTTAACAACCGAAGCCTGAAGTCGCTACTTACCGACAGAACCACCAAGCTAACCGAGGCTGCAAAGAGGCCCGGCAAGGCGGACGATTTTGAACTGGTAACATGGCTTGTAATTCGAAATGAGACTTCCGCTAAATGAGGAACCAGGAGTCCATTCGCCAGGCTCTCGCGGCGTTCAGTACCGTTGATGTTTCAGACGCTTCGCTCAAGCTGCTGGAAACGCTTGGATACACCAGCGAAAAACGGCTCGATCTGCCTTCTGACCCAGAACAGTTCGTAACCCTCGTCGACAGCGAAACGATAATAAGCAAGTCGAACCTCCTATTGGATTCCTGGTGCGCCGCCCACTTTCTGTTCCAGCTTACCAACGACGAGATTCCCGGCCTTGCGAGGCAGCAACTATCGT
>CAIXIX010000458.1 GCA_903919615.1 uncultured Chthonomonas sp. | reverse complement strand
CCCCGCAGGAACGCGCCTAATGTGTAGATAACTATGTGTTGATCAACGTCCGTGTTCATTACCACGGCGTCCCACCTTTCAAAGGGGTAAGGCAGATGTCTTCTAAAAAGCGAATCGGAGTTCTCTCGTTTGCCCACGGGCACGTAAATGCATATTGCCATCAGATAAAATCGTTTGATGATGCAGAGCTGATCGCATGCTGGGATCATGATGCTGCCAGAGGCAGTGCGAACGCTGCAAATTTCGGCATTCCATTTATTGAGAGCCTCGATGAGATCCTGAAGCGAACAGACATCGACTGTTTCATGATCGCTTCGGAAACGAATCGGCATACGGATCTTGTGGTCGCGGCTCTGGAGGCAGGCAAGGATGTGCTGCTCCAGAAGCCGATGGCGATTACACTCGCAGACTGTGATCGGATCATCGAGGCCGTCGACCGTACCGGCCGCTGGTTCAGCATGGCGTTTCAGATGCGCTGCGATCCTCAGAATATCAAGATGAAGGAGCTTGTCGAATCTGGCGCGATCGGCAGAATTGGCGCGATCCGCCGTCGCCACTGCATTCCCGTTCTCTTCAACAAGGGCTTCGTTGAGGGGCCAAGCAAGTGGCACATCAGCGCGGAAGCGAATAAGGGCATGTTCTTCGATGACGCGACTCATCCGATCGATTGGCTCCTCTGGATGCTTGGCCGCAAACCGGTTTCCGTCATTGCCGAAATCGACAATGTCCTCACCGATGTCGCGCCGGATGATACCGGCATTGCCATCTTCCGATTTGCAGATGGACTCTTTGCGGAAGTATTTAACGCCAGCGTCACCCATGCTTCTGAGAACACCACGGAAATCTACGGCGATAAGGGCGTCATCATCCAGAACCATGGAGATGCCGTCTCCTGCGGCATACGTCCACCCGGCGCCATTGGCATTAAGCTATTCCAGGTGGATAAGGCAGACCAGGGCTGGCAGGATGTTGGCATTCCAATCCCGGCCAGCCACGGCGAGCGGATCGCGGGCGTCGCCAGGCCCTTCATCGACGCCCTGATAGCGGGCAAGCCAATGGTTACCGCGCGAGAGGGCAGGGAGTCGATCGAGCTGGTACTCGCCTCATACCGCTCTGCCGAAACCGGCGCACGGGTGAAATTCCCGTTCGCGGAGTAGGGAAATGGAAGCGCGGAAGAGTCTCACGCAAAGACGCGAGAACAGGGAAAAAGGCATGCAGGGATGAGTGGAATGCGTGCCTGCCGGACCTGTGGGGTATAGGAACTGGCAGCGCGAAGAAAAGTGTCCCGCAAAGAGCGCAAAGACGCAAAGAAATGCGGTCTGCCGAATAGAACCGAAGTGGTATCTACCGGCAGGCGCCGCATTGTCTGTAGGGGCGCCGCGATAGACTTTCTCAGGCTTCCAGTCTGCAACCAGAAGAGCTGCGTCCCCCTTGGGGTTCGCACGCCGCTTGCGCCCGAAGGCGACCAACCATACCCTCCCCTACGAGCTTGCGAGTGAATCTGAGGAGGGGCAAGAAGACGGCAGGCCGGTAAGGCTTTCGGCTAGTGGAGAAGTCCTTACTGCCTGCGTCCTCCCTGACCGGTCGTAGGCAGCATGGAAGGCGGTGGGGTGAAGACTCTGTCGCCTACCTTTCGATCAAGTTAAGTAACTGTCGCTTCGAATTTCCAGATTAGTCACTGCTGCCAACCGGATGACCGCACCGCTTCACCCCATTACCCACTTACCTTATTACCCCACTACCCTTTTACCAAATCCCCCTTTCATCCGATAGAGAAGCAAGCGACCTGCAAGAAAGGAGCATCTACCGGTGATGTTGTTACAGGAAGAGGCGGAGTTGTCCGAAGACACACTAGCTGATTTGCTTCCGCTTGTCCTTCAGGACAAGCCGGTGGAGATGGCGCTCGAAGTGCAAGGCGTCAGCAAGCTGTTTACTTCCGACTCCAAAGCGAAGAAGAAAAAGAAGCTGGGCGAAGCGGAGAAGCGCGGACTGTTCGCTGCTCTTAAACCGCGCCCACGCCAGGTTAAGCGGGTGGTCGATAACATCTCTCTCTCCGCACATAGAGGCGAAGCGCTGGGAATTCTCGGCCCGAACGGATGCGGAAAATCGACACTGGTTCGAATCATCTCTACCCTTCTCGTACCTGACGAAGGCCGCGTGCTCGTCTTCGGCACCGATGTGGCGAAAGATCCGATGACGATCAAGCGGATCATCAACAGGGTCAGCGTGGATGCCGCCTTCTTCAAAAAGCTCTCCGCGATGGAGAATCTGCTCTACACGGCGAGGCTCTACGGCCTGGACGCTAAAGAAGCGCTCAACCGTGCGCGCGAAATTCTCGCGTCCCTGGGCTTCGATAACGACAATCTCGATAGCTCCATGGAGCAGCTATCGAGAGGGCAGCAGCAGAAGGTCGCGATTGCGAGAGCGTTTCTCACCGACCCCAAGCTCGTTCTGCTCGATGAACCGACAACAGGGCTGGATCCGAAGTCTAAGCTCGAAGTCGCCAAATTCATTAACGATCTGCGCGCAAAACAGGATATCACTCTTATCCTCACCACACACGATATGGCGGAGGCGGAGAACCTGTGCGACCGGATCGCGATTCTCAACCATGGTAAGCTGGTGGCTTGCGGAACGGCTCAGCAGCTTAAAGAGCGAGCTCGGGCAAGCGCGGACGATCCGCTGCCAACGCTTGAGGAGGTCTTCCTCAAGCTGGCGGGCGAACGCCTGGAAGATGCCGACGAGCCCGAAACGGGAGATTAGGAAACAGACGAATGAGTTCGGTTACAGTAACAAAACATGGTCGGATTGGCCCGAGCGGTTTGACGCGCGAGCTCACAGCCGCCTATGGTTTCATGGAACGTCAGTTTATCCTGATGAAGCGCTACTGGCTCTGGGAGCTGGTGTGGATTATCTACAGCCTCACCTCCAGCATCGCGATAGGATATGGCGCAAAGTACATGGCAACGGCGATGGGCGGCGGCAACAGCGGGGGAGTGATGACTCACGCTGCAGGCCAGCTTATAATCTTCATGCTCATCGGCTCGCTGCTCTGGGGCTATCTTAGTGGCCTCTTCTTCGATATCAGTAATGTCGTTGGATGGGAGCGGTGGGAAGGCACCATCGAGTACACCTTCATGGCGCCGATCTCACGCGTTACGCAAATCCTGGGCATGTGCGGCTTTAGCGTGGTGTATGGGGTAGGGAGAACGCTCGCGATGCTAACCGCCGTGGCTGTGGTATTTCATCTCGATCTATCGCATGCAAATATTGCAGGCGCGATGCTCGTGCTGGCGGTCGGTTCGTTCTCGTTCATGGGTCTCGGCACGCTCGTGGCGATCTTCCCGCTAATGAGCGCCGAGCGCGGCACCCAGATAACCGGTATCGTGGAGGGCGCGATGCTGCTCTTCTCGGGCATCTACTATAAGATAGAGATCCTGCCGGTCTGGATGCAGCATGCATCCAAACTGTCGCCTGCAACCTACGTGCTGCACGGCATGCGGTCCGCGCTGGTCGATGGCGCGCCAACAAGCGCGCTATGGTCCGATCTTTGGCCGCTTATCGTCTCGGGCATCATTCTCATTCCGTTGGGGCTGAAGGTGTTCAGCCTCGGCGAGCACTACTGCAAGCGAACAGGAAGGCTAAAGAGGAGCGGATAAACTACCGGAAATTAACAGGAAGAGTATACAGAATATTCGAAACGACTCGACGCCTGCCATACCGTGTGCTAACCTGATAGGGAACATTTGGATTTGACTTTGATTCCAACGCCTGTCAGGAGGTAGTGTAGCGTAACGATGTCTGATACTCTTTCCTTTTTGCCAGATTTTGATTCGCTTGTTGAGCCAGCTCCAAAGAACAGAATTCAAGCGTTAATCGTGCGCTACAGCGTCGATAAATCCACGCTGCAGCGGAAATATCCCCTTAAGCTCTCCCCACTCTGCACAGAACGCATGAAGCGCTTTTTGGATGACTGGACATCCCTGCTCGATGGCGATCGGATCGAGTTTGAATCGCTTCGCCACGATGAGCGTATCGATTTTGTGCTGTTTCGGAACCATCTCGCCGAAGAGAGACGTGGCATTGATCTACGCGCCGCGAAAGAGGCTGAGATGGCCGCCCTGCTCCCGTTCGCCCCGGCCATTATCGCCCTCGAAGAGGCTCGGATCACATTTGATTGGGCCGAACCCGAGGCTGCAGCCGGATTGCTGGACGCGATAGCAACACAGATTGAGGCGGCTAGCGAAGCGATCCGCGGTATAGAGCAGGGCATTAGGGATTTTGCGGCTGTAAAGACGACCGTAGCAAACCGTGCGGCTGAGTCGGCTGCCTATCTGCAGAAAACGCTCAAGGGGTGGTACGACTTCTACTTCGGCTTTCAGCCGATGTTCACCTGGTGGGCTGAGGCGCCTTATAAGGCGGTAGATGCGCAGCTTGCTGCCTATGCAGAGTTGATACGTAAAGCTTTGATCAAGGCCCCGGCGGCCACGGCCGGAAAAGATACGGGCGAAGATATCATTGGCGATCCGATAGGCAGAGAGGCATTGCTCGAGTATCTTCGACTGGAGATGATCGCGTATTCGCCAGAAGAGCTTATCGAGATCGCCGAGAAGGAGCTAGCCTACTGTGAAGGCGAACTGCGCGCAGCATCGCGGGAGCTTGGCTTTGGCGACGACACGGCGGCAGCGCTCGAACATGTGAAGCGGCTTCATCCTCTCCCAGGCGGCCAGGCCGATTACGTTAAGTCGCTTGCGCTTGAAGCGGTTGATTATCTGGATAAGCACGATCTGGTGACCATACCAGACCTCGCACGCGAAGTGTGGCGCCTCTGCATGATGTCTCCCGAGATGCAGTTGGTGAACCCGTTCTTCCTTGGCGGCGAGATGATCTACGTCTCCTATCCAACCCACACGATGTCTCACAATCAAAAGTTGATGAGCATGCGCGGCAACAACGCCCACTTCTCTCGCGCTACGGTTCAGCATGAGTTGATACCGGGTCACCATCTGCAGTTCTTCCAACTGGGCAGGCACCATACATACCGGGAACCGTTCCAGACGCCGTTCTGGATTGAAGGCTGGACCATCTACTGGGAGCTTCTCCTCTATAGCAGGGGCTTTGCAGCGAAACCGGAAGATCGCATCGGCATGATGTTCTGGCGCATTCATCGGTGTGTTCGCATTATCTTCTCCCTCGGTTTTCATCTAGAAAAGCTGACACCTGCAGAGTGCATCGAGCTGCTCGTAAACAGAGTGGGGCACGAGCGCGCCAATGCCATTGCAGAGGTCCGCCGCTCCTGCGGAGACGCCTACCCACCGTTGTATCAGGCCGCCTACCTAATCGGGGGGCTTCAGATGTGGGCCTTGCGGCGCGAATTCGTGCTAACAGGAAAGATCGCCGAGCGCGACTTTCACGATGCCGTTGTTCGCGGCGGATGCATTCCCATGGAGATGGTCCGCGCCAATCTCACGCAGTCCGAAATTGACAGAAATTTCGAGTCGTCCTGGCGGTTCTACGCCGACCCAGAAATCGCCTATCCAAGCGGCGATAAGGCAAAATCATGAGCGTTTCACGCGATCAAACCAGTCTCTCGCCTTCGATTGTGAAGCGCACCTTTGCTGCGGTGCGCAACTCCCACCCGGAAACGGTAGTGATGTATACGGAGCTAGGCGGAGACCTGAATCTGCTGGATCACGACGGCTGGACCATGCTCATGCACACGGTACCGCATAATCGGCCCGAGATGGCGCGGCAGATTCTCGCGCTCGGCGCGAACCCCGAGTTACTGGATCCGGATGGCTTCGCTGCGCTGCATCGCGCTGCGTCTCGCAACACTTTTGAGGTTGTTGCAGCGCTGCTGGAGGCTGGGGCAAACGTCGACGTGCTCGATGCGAAGGGCCAGACACCGCTAATGCTGGCGATTCAGGAGCACGCGACAGATAGCGCACAGCGGCTGGTAGAAGGCGGCGCGGACGTCAATCTGTGCGATCCCGATGGCGGCTCACCGCTCTATCTATGCGCACGATACGGGCTCATAGAGACGCTGCTAATGCTGCTCGAGTGGGGAGCAGATCCGAATTTGGCGACGAAGACCGGGCTTACGCCCCTGCATGCTGCAAGCTGGGTTGGGGACGCGGAGAAGGTGGAAGCATTGCTTAAGCAAGGCGCAGAGCGCAGCGCCGAGGACTCGAGAGGCAGAACCGCCCTCTCGATAGCGAAAGAGCGAAACTTTGCAGAGGCTGAGGCGGTGTTAACCAGCTAGCGCCTCAGATTCGGCGATCTGGACAAGGCTAAGGCGATCGTGAAAAGACGCGTGTGGGATTTGCGGTTGGATTCGAGAGCAAACCGTGGTCAGTGACGAACATATGTACGGGCTCGCGATAGGTTGCTTAAGGCTTTCAGTGTAGAAAGAGTTGAGCTCCGTCCCCCTTGCAGGTCCATGCCCCTTTGAAGAGAATGGAACGGGAATCAGGAGCGGCGTGCGAACTGTTACCCTCCGCCCTTCATCGCTCCCTCCTTCCGCTTGCCTCCCGTGTTCCTCGGCGGCGGCGGAGACAACTCTTCTCGCGGGCGCAGTGAACCGGGGTAACGGTGAGGGAGGCTACAATGCAGGGCCTAAGTCGTTAACTGAGATACCATACATTGTCAGGTTCTGGGAGGAGCAATAAGCATTTCCGCCTCCTTTTGGGCCAGGAATACACCTGATTATTGTGTAATGCTCTAGTCTTTCAGACGAGCCAACAATATATTCAGGCATTCGTGTGGAGTGACCACGCGGCCATTCGTGTCCGGCGGTCCAATAAGTGGATTACCAAGAAGGTGCGTCGCATCATAGGTCAATAGGAATTCGGCGCGGCACTGATGTGCTGCCGCAACGATGCGTGCGTCGGGCTCGTATCCGGTTCGTTCAGAACATTCGCTAATAGTATCCGGGCTCGGATCTGCAGTCACCGCAAAGTCAGCTCGGTCTAATATTGCTGCAAAATCCGCAAGGACATCGTCGCCAAATCGTTTGAGGACATGCTGCGTCTCGCGAAGCACATCGCGAGAGACGCGCATGTCCAAAAGGCCAGCTTCACCCCAAATCATTAATTGGCGATATGGATCGTTCTCTGGTTTGAAAACTGCCCTGATTAGCGCTGCGCTATCCCAGAACAGGACAGGTTTACACATTTACATTCTCGCGGACACTGCGAAGTTCCACGAGCATCTCCTCCAGGGTCGCGCCTCGAGCAAGCAGTGTATCTCTCAAATCATTGCACATTGTGTTAATTTGCGACGGTCGCGGAGTCAGCAGTATGTTGCCCTGACCAAGACTGACAACGGAATATTGCTGGCCTTCCGCAATATGATTTGTCTCTCGAATTGACTTAGGGATAGTAATTACGCCGCGAGATCGCACTTCTGTGGTATCAATGGTCATGGTGTACTTCCATACAGAGTTACTGATTTACAGTATACTGTTTTTCTGCAATAGTGTCTACACGCGCGGATCACACGCCGCTGCCGACCGCACCATGATCAAGTATGCGTAGGTTTAGCTGCGCAAACGCGCAGTGAACCCGGGCGGAGCCCTGTGTGTTGGTACCAACGGCGAAATATGCGGAAGTTGAATGGATCCCCCTCCCCTCCGCTCCCACTTTTGCTCGCAAGCTCGCGGGGAGGCGACCATTATGCACCACGCCGCTACCTCAGAAGAAAAACGTACCCTTCTACAGCTCATCCTCATAGCCATACTGTCGGGTATGCGCTTCCTGCAGGTACGCCGCGAGCAGGTCGATGGCGGCCTGGATGTCGGAGATGCTTGCGGTCTCGTTGACGGTGTGAACATAGCGAGTTGGTACCGATAGCGTGAAGGAGGGAACGCCGCCCCGGCTGCGCTGAATGCCGCCGGCATCGGTGCCGCCGCGAGGCAGAATCTCGAGCTGATGCGCAATGCCCTTTGCCTCGGCGATATCGCGGAAGTGGCGCACGAGCTTGGGATGGCACAACAGCGAGGAGTCGAATATCTTGATTGCCGCGCCTGCCCCTAGCTGGGTTACGCGCTCCGCGTCGACCGATCCGGGATAGTCGACTGCCAGCGTGACATCGAGCGCAATGCCGATATCCGGCTGAATGGAGTAGGCGGCCGTTGTGGCGCCGCGAAGCCCTACCTCTTCCTGTGTGGTTGCAACCGCATAGATATCGGCAACGGTTGGCGTGTCTGCCAGTTTGCGCAACGCCTCCAGCATCACAAAGACGCTCAGCCTGTCGTCCAGTGTCTTGCTGACTACGTTCTCTCCAACGATCTCGGCGGTGCGATCCATCGTAACTTGATCGCCGATCTCAACCTTCGCTTTCACCACGTCGACCGGTAAACCGAGGTCTACAAAGTAGTCCTCAACTTTGAGCGGCCGACCTGCCTCATCCGCTGTAAGCAGGTGAGTTGGCTTTACGCCGGGCATCAGCGCGCCTCTGAGGGTCTCGCCGGCGAATCCGGTAACAAGCACACGCTGCGCCATCATGGCGCGTGGATCCCATCCGCCAACAGGCAGCAGCCGCAGAAAACCTCTTTCGTCGATGTACTTCACCAGGAAGCCGATCTCATCGATGTGGGCAGCGATCATAACCTTCGGTCCGTTGCCCGTACCCTTCTTAACGCCGATGACATTGCCCATCGCGTCCGCTTCGATCGTATCGGTAAGGCCGCGCATCTCTGCCGCAACGAGCCGCCGGATCAGCTTCTCGTGCCCGCTGACACCGGGGGTTTCGCAAATGCGCTTCAATAGCTCAAAGTTAAGATCGCTCATCTATCTCTCCTGGATTTGTATAGTCCCATATTCTCTACGAAACTGTTTCGGGTAATTGCAGCTATGCGGATTCGGTATTGGTGTGAGGGAGGAGGTCTTGATACGAATTGATCGCCCTCCCGGAGCCATGATTTTTGTTCGATTCGATCAGTTACGTTGCGTCAACGGCGGGTAAGCGAAGGATGCTAGAACAAGCCGTGGTCAGTGACGAACATTGCCCTCCGCCCCTAAATTCCTCTCCGTGTTCTAACGCGCCTGGCATCACTAACTTACAGCCAAAGTGCCGCATGTAGAGGGACTTCGGTCCCCTGCCGGTAGTTGCTCCTCAGCGTGCGGTTTCCATGCGTCTGTAGATGCTAAACGGTTCCGCGCCTGTAATCTCGAAGCCGTGAATCAGGCGATATTGGTCAAGAACAGGCTGCGCCTGTCCGGCGGGAACCTCTAATGCCTTCACTTCGGATTTGCGCAGGCATAACCACTCCGGCTGTAAGCGCAGAATAATATCGGCTCTTGGATTGCCAGGTTTACGATACGACGGAAGCACTTCCGGCGAAACCAGTCCTATCGTATCCAGGATTCTGCACCGTGAGTAGTAGCCGATATAGCCGATGGGCTCCAGCATCACTCGGTCCGAGCCAGCCACGTTGTCCTTCAGCCACAGGCCGATCGGCTTCCGCAGATAGTCCTCGATTCGCTGCGCCGCATCCACCTCTGCAACCACTGCGCGAACGTGTATCACACCTAACAGAAGTAAAAGCACAATTGATGCCACAGTTGCTTTTGGCGCCCAGCGCTCACAAATCTCTGGCGATAATTTCACTATTCTCTTTGGCGCCGTGCTGCCTGCCAGGCACGCGACCGACACCACGACGGGCCACGGCGGGAGAAAGTACCACGGAAAGGCAGGCACGCGTGACGATAGCATCACGCCGAAATAGAGGACTGCCCAGAGCGCCGGCGCAAATAGCCCATGCGATTCATTGATCGCTGCCATCAGCATCAGCATGATGGCGCCAAGAGCGAACAGGACCGTGATGATTCTCTGCGGCCAGCCAGCGGCAAACTGCGCGACAAATGCCGCCATATTCGTCGGCGTTATCTTTCCAGTGGCCGCTGCAAAGGAGGGGTGACTATAGACCGTTATTTTTGCAACCAGCGATGTAGGGATGGGGGAGCCAAATACCAGGGTTGAGTAGAGCAACCATGGCAGCAGAATGATCGCGGCGACGGCGAGCGAGCGCTTTTCGAGCCGCTTTGTTCGCAGGATGAGCCCGATAGCAAGGACGGAGAAGAGAAGGAGGCCATCGATCCTGAGCAGGACAAGTACTGCGCCCAGCGTGTAGAGCCAGATCTCGCTTCGGGAGGCGTAGGCGTAGATCATGGCAAAGCTAACACAGGTTACAATGCCGGTCTCCATGCCGCTAATACTCACGCTGATAGGCGTGGAGGTGAAGGCATATATCGAGGCGGCGAAGAGGCCGACAATCGGCCTGTCTATCTCTTTCAGAGTGAATAGACGCGCAATGAGGAAGCAGGTGACGCCATCGGCCGCGATATTGCACGCCTTCCCCATCGCCATGGCATCCAGGTGCAGGTTGCAAAACAGGGAGAGCAGGAGGCAGTAAAGCGGCGTAGTGACACCAAGCACATGCTCGCCAATATTATAGGCAAACCCATGGCCTGCAGCGAGGTTCTCGGCATAGCGCAGCGTGATCAGCGCGTCTTCGCCGGTGGAATGCGTCTTCCATGCGACAAACGATCGCGCCGCAATTGCCAGCAGACTGATGGCAATTGCGGCGTAAAGATGAGCCTTATCGAGGGGTGGAGCGGTAAAGGTCCATGCAGCCGCAGTGCTTTTTTTACGCGCGGATGCAGCTCTCAAGAGATCTGCCACCTGTTATGGCATTGAATTTCGGCCGCTACCAATTCAGCGCTGCTTCATCTTGCGGGGCGGGATAACCGTTGTCGACATCATCTTCTTGACTGCGGCGACCTGCTTCTGATGCCGCATTTCTGCTCGCTTTGCACGGCTAATCGCCATCTTGCCAGCAAAAGTGGATGGGTCGGCCGTTGGCGCGGATGCCTTTGGCTTGTGCTTGCCCTCAAGCGCAATGTTGCCTGCCTTAATTGCAGCCTCGCGCGCCTGTTTGCGGCGCTCCAGGCTGGCATCGGTCACCATCGTGCCGGTCATCCAATCGGCCAGTGGGAAGAGAACGCAGAAGTTCTTCAGCGGATGCTTGTGATGCAGATGATGATGGTGGCGCAGGAACTGGAACCACTTGAATTTCT
This sequence comes from uncultured Chthonomonas sp., assembly GCA_903919615.1. Lineage (GTDB taxonomy): Bacteria > Armatimonadota > Chthonomonadetes > Chthonomonadales > Chthonomonadaceae > CAIXIX01. Next base: position 8,115 of record CAIXIX010000458.1, on the reverse strand, counting down.
CTACAAAATGCTTGCGTGGAACGTGCATATTCCAGTGCATGTACTCATACACGACGAAGTAGACCACGACGGAAACACATCCGCCAATGGCAGTGTGCGGAATATACTTCTCGATGAGCAGGATGATAGGAAGATGCATCAGGAAGATAAGAGGCAGGGCATACGGCTTCAACAGAATGTGCTGCGCATGCTCGTCCTCAGGAACAAAGTAGCCTTCGTCGCCCTTATACAGGTTGTGATGAATAATAGCGTGGCCCCGGAACGCTTCGCGAGGTGTGCGGACTTCATGCATCCAAAATTTGTGAAAGAACCATTCGTAAAAACTACCGTAGATAACCCAGCCTAATGCAGATGCGAATTGAGTAAGAAAGACGGCCATGCAGAATCTACCTTCCGTATTTAACGCACAGTGCTGCTGCAGCGCAGCCCGGGCGAGAACGCTTATTGTTATGGAAATGAAAACGGTCGCAAACCCACCACACCTGTACGGAGGGGAAATGATCCGTTGTGGTTAACATTCGCTTACATTATAAGGCTTGCGGCTATCGGTCGATTGTACCCCATCTCCACATTTTAGGCATGTATCGCCGCAGTGACGCGCGAATAGTGCCAGTTCTATGCGAGATATTACTGCCTGCAGGCGATGCATCGGCCCCTGTCCCGTGGTCTCCACGCCGCGGTCAATTCGCAAGAATAACTCACTACCTGGCAATCGGAATTCAGTGCGAACGTTGTTTATCATTATCGGTTAGGACGAAGAGTCGATGCCGGACTTCCTCAAACGATCGATTGAACACCAGCAAGCTCTTGGGCAGGAAGGCGTCGACCTCCTCTTTCGTCGAGCCGCACGGTGGAAGCTCGCGAACGTACTAAAGTCGGGCGGCGCACTGGTGTTTCCACATGCCACGATCAGCGTCTGTGGCGACATGATCGCCGCTGTTGTGACGGCATGCTTCGATTCCGGCGCCTCGACGGTTGTTGCGCTTGGGCCGATACATGCCACAACTCCGGAACTGCAGCAGGCTCGCGCTCGCGTTTCTGGCGGGGCCAATCCGGCAGATGAACCGCTCTGCTCAATTCAGGGCCCTGGCATCGATGGCTGGCCGCACTATCGGGCCGAGTTCTCACTTTCTCATTTTGAGTTTCTATGGAATTGCGAAGCCCATCGCAGAGGTGGGCAAACTCCTGAACTCATCCTCCGCTACCCGTTTCTCTGTGGCTGCCGTCCCGATCTTCTTCCTGGCATCGAGGAGTTGGAGGAGATTGCGGAGCGGCCCGGCGCCGTCGTTGTCGCCACCATCGATCCCTTTCATCATGGAATTGGCTATGGCGAGTCCTCAGAAGAGGCGCTCTTCCCCGAACGTGGCGGGCTATCGCTTGCACGTTTGCGCGTGGAGGAGAACATGCAACTTCTCTGCAGCGGAGACTATGCTGAGTATAATAGCCACTGTATAGAGATCCGCAGCGATGGCCGCGATGTTGGCCAACTGCTGGCCTATCTGAGATCTCCTGGATCGGCCGAAGTTCTGGATTTGATCACAGACGACATGTCCGGACCCTATGAGTCGCCAGCGCCAACGTGGGTAGCCGGCGCGCTGATCGCCCTGCATCCAGCAGCCAAAAACGCACACAGAATTTAGTTGAAGAGGACCGGTCAGAGAGGCGCGGTCGCATTGCATTGAAGGCCAGGTATTACCATGAGCGCCATTATAAGATTGGCACGTGAACAGGACGGACAGCGCTTCGCTGAAATCTACAAACCCTACGTAACGGATAGCGCGGTGTCGTTTGAGATTGATGCTCCAACGTCTCGTGAGATGTCGGAGCGCATCACAGCCGTGGAGAGGAAGCATCCCTGGCTCGTATGCACTATCGATTCCGAGGTTGCAGGTTACGTATACGCTTCGCCACACAAGGCACGGCCTGCCTACTGCTGGTCGGTGGATGTCGCGATCTATACCGATGCTGCATTTCGGCGAAGAAGGCTCGGCACGGCGCTCTACACCTCCCTCTTCGAGTGCCTGCGTCTTCAGGGTGTCTACAATGCCTACGCGGGAATAACGGTTCCCAACGATGCCAGCATAGGGCTGCATGAGGCGCTGGGATTTCAACTGGTTGGTCTCTATAACAACGTTGGCTTCAAATGCGGCGCCTGGCGAGACGTTGGCTGGTGGCATTTGAAGCTGCAGGAGTATAGCAATAATCCTGTTGCCCCTATGGATCTTGAGGCCGCTTGTGCGCTTCCACAATGGGAGGCTGCGATTTCAGCTGGGGTGGCGGAATTAAGGCTTTAGATCAGCTTTACCAGTTCGTGTTTCCGACATCCGGCAGGCCACGGCCGAGGCGGTCCGAGATGGTGAGGCTGAACTCATACGGTTCGCTGCTGCGCACCCATTTGACCATAAGCGGGTTGTCCCCGGCTCGGAGCGATACATCCGCCGTCCAGGGCCCCGACCCGAGGGACGGTCTGAAGGGCTCTCGGTGCATTCGCCGCACCACAAGCACCCCGTTCAGCCAGATCTTAACACCCGAGTTCGTGTTGCCGACAAGCCGGACCTCGCGAGAAATTCTACTATTGAGATTCGTCTGACCGTAGCAAACGCCTGACGAGGTTTTGAACTGAGCCTCCAGGTCCATACAGCTCTCCGGGAAGCTATGACGCTCCCAACGTGTCACGTTGCTGATTCTGCCGACGTAGCTCTCTTGCAGACCCGTGCGCTCCTCTGGACCGTAGATCTTATCGAAGCCTTCTCCATCGTAGTTTGCGAATGGCCCAACGGTCCACCAGCATGCCGCGCCGAGAATTAAGAACTCCGCCTCTAATACAGGACCGCCCGTTTCGGGCACAAGCCTGAGGGAGAGCGCATTGGCGATATCGATGCGGCCCTGGCCTTCGTTGACATGAGCCGTGTACTCGATCCGTAGAGATCCCGTGCGAGCGGCCAGATACTGTCTCTGTCCGAGTGTAGCCGGGCCACTGATCTGCCAGCCGAGTGGCGCGAGCAGCATGATCTTGCCGCTAAACGGCTCGGATGCTCTGTTCGTGATGGTAAAGACCAGCGTCTTCGGAGTGTTGTAGGCCATCGTCGCCGTGTCGCCCATGTTAAGCATCACATCGATACCGGATTCGATTCCGCCGGCATGCGATACGAAGGAGTGCGGTGGTGTAACAAGTAGGGGCTTAACCAGCGAGCTATCGGCCCAGGCAATTGCGGAGAGCGGATCTCGAGAGATGACAGGGGCAACAGCGGGCGTAGGCGATATTCGTTGTGGCTGTACGGATGAATCCACAAGGTCGTTCTGGCTAACCGCCTGTGGAACGAGAGTGGAAAGCGGTTGTGGCGCAGGGATCTCAGCAACCGCCTGTGGCGCTCCATCTGCCTCGGGCTCCAAGGACGGAGTTGTCTCTGGCAGAGCTGGCGGCTGAATCGCCGCAGGGGGCATCGGCGAGATCTCGACCAGATCGGGCGTGAGCGGAGCGAGCTCTGTAGGCGCAGATTCTGGCACGAGCGGCCTCACTGCCGGCTCAGAAAGATCCAGCTCAACGGGTGAGAGAAGCGCTGCAAGCTCCGGGCTGGATGCCTGAATTGGCAGAGCAGCCTCCTGCTCCGCCGCAGGCTCATTATCCTCGGAAAGCGCCACAACTTCTGGCGTGGTATCGATAGTTGGATCCGGCTCGGGCTCCGGTTCAATAATCACCGGCTCGGGGATAAACTCCACGATAGACACTTCGGGAGAGCGGCTCGCTACCATCGCTTCACCGATAGCGGCGGTGCGCGCAGCCACCTCTGTGAGGGTGCCCGGGATTTTAACCCCTTTCAGCCCGATGCCGGGGATAACGAGATCGCCGAGTGGCGCTGCCCAGGCCTCCGGCAGCCCGGATCGGCCTCTCTGAAAACCAAGAATTGCGCCGAGCGCGCCGCCCGTTATTTCCGCATCGTAACCGCAGTTAATTGTCGCGCACAGCGCGCCGCCAAAGTCGCCGAATCCATAGAACAGGCCCATCGTCAGGAAGCCCATGTTTTGAGCGACATCCGTGATGTTGGAGGATCCCACCTCCTTCTGCACCGATTCTCGAGATTCAAGCCAGCTTGCACCGCGCTGAACCGCAGAGAGGGCGGCCTTAACGGCCCGCGCCGTTCGGCATGTCCGGGGGATCATGGCGAGGCCGATGGTAAGCAGCGTGAGCGGGTCTTGAATGAAAAATGCGGCGCTGCCGATCGCTGCGACGAACATGGCTGCCCAGATGCCCTCTTCGCTATGATCGATCTTGCTGTCGTGATAGGCGTACGCTGCGGCGGCCTGTGGATTGCCGGGAAGCAGCATCGCCCAAAAGTCGGCGCGCATCACGCCGCCCGTAGAGTTGTGGAACCAGTTGGAGTGAGCGCCGGAAGAGGGAGGCGTTAGACCGCGCCGAAGGTTTAGCGCGGCATATCCGAACTCGTCATGTTGATAATCGAGGTACTGGAGCCATGCGACGGCAAGGTCTTCTGGCGACAGGTCTGGCCCGGTCTGTTCAAGCGTTTGAAGCCAGACGAGGGGGAAATCGATGGCGGCGCTTGCCGCTGGCTGCCCTGGCACGGGCGAATAGTAGTTAAATCGGCCGGGAATCAACTGGCCCCGCATAGAGGCGCCCAGAGTAATGCCGATGCTCTTGCCAGTCCATGCTCCCAGCACCCTGTCGCGGTACCCGTCCCGTGTAATCGTGAGTGCCGTCATAGCGTAATCCCGCCTCCTCAAATCATTGTCTGGCTCATCGCACTATCTATTTCGCTGCGCCAGCCTCAATAAACTCTATTTTGCCGGTTCGGCCCAGTTCCTGTCTTGACGCAAACCGGCGCGCGTCCGTTTCATCGCTCTGTACCGCTTAGACAGGCAGAACGGCCGTGAAGGTCGATCCTCTGCCGGGTTCGGTCTGAACCTCGATGGTCCCCCGATGCGATTCCACAATCCAGCGTGCAATGTTCAGCCCAAGACCAGTTCCTCCCTGATCGCGGCTTCTGCCCGAATCGACACGGTAGAAGCGGTCAAACAGATGAGGCACGTGCTCCGCCGGAATGCCAGGCCCCGTATCCGAAATATAGATCCTTGCGACATCGCTTCCAGAGCTGCTATCCAACCGCAATCCCAGCGTAACGTCGCCCCCTTCTGGAGTGTAGTTTATCGCATTCTTAAGCAGGTTCGTGATTAGCTGCTGAATCCAGATGGCATCTCCTGCTATCGTCACCTCATCCATCTCGCCGATATCGAGAGTGATGTTCTTGCGAAACGCCATTCCTGCCAACTGCTCGAAGCTCGCGAGCACCACCTCATGCAGCGCAATCGGGTCCTGCCTCATCTTTATCTGATTGGCATCGGCCCGGGCGAGCACCAGCAGGTTATTTACAATTATCGTAAGTCGTTCGGTCTCCTCCACGATGCTTCTCAGCGTGCTCTTGTACTGCTCCGTGGTGAGGTCGGACATCAGGGCGACTTCGGCCTCGCCTCGAATCGAGGTGAGGGGAGTCTTCAGTTCGTGGCTGGCATCTGCAGAGAAGCGTTCGATCTGCTGAAAGCTGCGTTCAAGCCGGGCAATCATCCCATTGAGGGCTAAAGCAAGCCGGCCGATCTCGTTATCGGTTTCAGCGGGCGAGAGCCTCGTGTTTAGCCGGTTGCTCTCAATCGAGAGCGCCGCTTGCGTCATCTCATCCACCGGGCGAAGCGCTTTACCCACGAGGAGCCAGCCGCCAACCAGTGTGATTACAAAGACGGAGGGAGTGAGCACCAGCAGCACGATGGTGGCTCGCCAGAGCGCCTCTTCCACGCCTTCTACTGAGGCGCCAACTTCGACAAGAAAGGGAGTGCCACCCTGAAAACGGACCGGAACGGTTACGATCCGAATCGGGTACTTCCCCATACTGGCCTCGGTTCGAAGCGAGGTCTGACCCGCAAGGCCCGCAGTCAATGCCTCCATCGATGGAGGCAGGTGATTCGTCTGAAGTGCGTCGGAGTAGGCGACAACGTGGTTGGTTCTATCGATGACCTGAACATATCTGCCTAAAGATTGAAGGTCGCTGTTATTGACAAACGTTCGGTACGTGGTCTGTTTATCAGGATCTTTGCTGAGCTCTTTGCCGGGGTGAATCGCAGCGTACTGCGCGAGGATCTCCTTCACTCCCAGTGCGGTGGTTTCAGCGTAGCTATTCAGCCGAGTGTCGGCACGGGAGTTGAGGAACTGCTTAAGCAGAATAAACGTGAACAGTGCAATAAAGACAAGTGTAAGCGCCAGAATGCCGGCCTGCCAGAGCGCAAGCTGAGCGCGAAGTGATCCGTGGTGATGCAGCCGTGAACGAATTCTAAAACGCGATAAGGAGCGCGAAGGGTTAGGTTCCGGTGTGGAAACATTCGACCCGGCATCGTCCGGGATCATTCGTGATCTTCGCGCAGCACATACCCAACTCCGCGCACTGTATGCAGCAGCTTATGGTTGCCAGGCTGATCGATCTTTTTACGCAGGAAGTTCATGTAGACTTCAAGCACATTGCTGCCTGCATCGAAGTCGTATCCCCAGATGCTTTCAAGAATCGCAGTACGTGTAAATACCTGTCCCGGGTGCCGCAACAGCAGCTCTAAGAGGGCATACTCTTTATTGGTTAGCTCAATTGCGCGGCCATCGCGGCTTACAGCGCGTGTGGCAGGATCCAGAGAGAGGTCCGCATATTCAAGTCTCGGTATGCGTGCCGCAACAGATTGGCGTCTCAGAAGAGCCCGGAGCCTGGCGAGAAGTTCATCAAATGCAAAAGGCTTCGCAAGATAGTCGTCGCAGCCACTATCAAGGCCAGCAACACGGTCTTCGAGTGTGCCGCGAGCGGTCAGAGCCATCACGGGAACCTGGTTGCTGTTGTGCCGCAACTGTCGCACAACGGCGAGACCATCCATTCCGGGCAGCATAATGTCCAGAACGATGACGGAGTACTCATTAACGGCGGCAGATGCCAGCGCATCTTCTCCGGTAGTGACCACGTCCACCGTGTACGAACACTGCTCAAGCCCCTTTTTGATGAAGCTCGCGACCTTTTCTTCGTCCTCAACAACTAGAATTCGCATTTTGTGCTTAACCACATTTCGCTGATTTAGCTGTAGCGCTCCCTTGTCATCTTTTCGGGAAGCTCAAGCAATCACATTATGGCATAAGGCTGGCGCAACATTCGCTCTGTGCGTGTTAACGATCTATCCCACCGTCGCGTCATGCAGGTGGTCGTAAACAGTCTCGGCAAGCTTCAGATTCATTCCGGGGGCCTGGGCTAGCTCGGCAAGTGTGGCGGCTTTCATCTTGGTGATCGTTCCGAAGTGAAGCTGCAGCGCCTTGCGCCGTCTGGGTCCGATGCCAGGAATGTCGTCCAGCACCGATCTAGTCTGTTTCTTGCCGCGGACCTGGGCCTGGTAGGTGTTCGCAAATCGATGCGCCTCGTCTCGTATGCGCTGGACCATATAGAGCGCCTGGCTCGTGCGCGGCAGGATCACAGGATCCGGCTCGTTCGGCAGGAACAGATGCTCAAACTGCTTCGCCAGGCCGGCGAGGGGAACGGTGACGCCGGTCTCCTCCATCGCCGCCTGCGCAGAGGAGACCTGCCCGCGTCCGCCATCGACGATCAGCAGATCGGGCAGTCGATTGAACTTGACATTGCCGCCCTTCGACTCGTTAAGACGACGGGTAATGGCCTCTCGCATCGAGGCAAAATCGTTGGGCTTGCCATCGTCGCGTTTGATCTTGAAACGGCGATACTCCGACTTGTTCATCTGGCCGTTTTCGCAAACCACCATCGAGGCTACCTGGTTCTCGCCTTGCGTGTTCGAGATGTCGTAGCACTCGATGCGCTTCGGTGGGCCTTCGAGGCCCAGCGCTTCGCCAAGCTCCCCGAGCGCGCGTTCGGTGTTGCCGAGTTTTGCGCGCATCTCCGCCTTCATCTGATCGAGCGCATGGGCCGCGTTCTCGGTAGCCATCTCCACAAGCCGCTTCTTGTCGCCACGGAGCGGAACCTGCACCTCGACCTTCTTACCCTTCTTCTGGCGCAGCCAGCTCTGGACAATATTGATCTCATCCAGATCGCAGGGAAGCAGGATCTCCTGTGGGAT
>CAIXIX010000457.1 GCA_903919615.1 uncultured Chthonomonas sp. | reverse complement strand
CCCTCCCTCCTTCCGCTTGCCTCCCTCGCAAGCTCGGGCCTCTTTCTGCTCAGGTCCCTCATTCTTCGGGCGCAGTAGAGAACACGGTGGAGACCACTCTTCGGGCGCCCCAGAGAACACCCCACATTTGCTCGCCAGGGCTCCTCCTTCCGCTTGAGTCCCTCCTTCGTCGGGTCCCATGCGCTCTTCCCTCGCAAGCTCGGCGCGCACAGGAGCCCTGGTGGAGACCACGAGAGGGGACTAAATGCGCGCCTCCGGACCGAAGCTCGGATCTAGCCGAAGATATGATACATGCGTAGTGTGCACCCGAGGGACGAGGGAGCCAAGCACCTAGGGCAATCCTACACATGCTCCAACGTTGGGTGTTCGAGCGCTGGTGTGGTGCGGTCGATGAGTTTGTTCAGGGCGTGCATGTAGGCGCGGCCACTGGCAACCACGATATCGGTGTGGGATGCCCGACCTGTGTAGATGTCGCCGCCTCTGCGGATACGAACCGTGACTTCGGCGAGCGCATCAATGCCTTCGGTCACTGCCTGAATACTGAACTCTATCAATTCGTTCTCGACCGCGACGATTCGATTGATCGCCCGATAGACTGCATCTACTGGACCCGTACCGTGGCAGGAGTCGATCAGTTCGCGGCCACTCGCGTCGCGTACACAAACGGTTGCAGTCGGCACAAGCTTCTCGCCGCAGGACACCTGCACATGCGCCAACTCATAGGTGTGGCGAACTGAGCTCGTCTCGTCGGCTGCAATCTTTTCGAGGTCCTCGTCGTAGACTTCCTTTTTGCGGTCCGCAACCTCCAGGAACCGCGTGTAGACCTTGTCTACCTGCTCTTCGGAGAAGGTGTAACCGAGCTCAGCAAGCCGATGCTGCAGCGCATGTCTTCCGCTTCGTGCCGAAAGAATAATCTTGCTCTCGAGAATTCCGACATCTCTGGGATCAATGATCTCATAGGTCGTTCGCTCTTTGAGTACTCCATCCTGATGAATTCCACTGGAGTGAGCGAAGGCGTTCGCTCCGACAATCGCTTTGTTCGGCTGCACTAATATACCCGTCGCATTGCTAACCATGCGGCTCGTTTTATAGAGCTCCTGCGTGTTGATGCCGGTTTCGCAATCATAAATATCACGGCGAACGCGCATCGCCATCACTACCTCTTCGAGGCTGGTGTTGCCCGCGCGCTCCCCTATTCCATTGACAGTACATTCGATCTGGCGTGCGCCATTTCGAACTCCCGCCAGTGCATTGGCAACCGCCATACCCAGATCGTTGTGACAGTGGACGCTAACGATGGCCCGATCAATATTCGGCACCCGGTTCATAACATAGCCGATTAGGGCGCCGTACTCTTCCGGAGTTGTGTAGCCCGTGGTATCGGGGATATTGATAACAGTTGCGCCGGCATTGATAACTGCCTCAATTACCTGGCACAGGTAATCGCGATCAGCACGCCCGGAGTCTTCCAGGAAGTACTCGACGTCCTCAACATACTTCCGAGCATGCTTAACCGCCGTAACACCGCGCTCCATCGCTGCCTCACGGGTCAACTTGAGCTTGTGTTGTAGGTGGCTATCGGAGACGCCAAGGCCCGTATGGATGCGGGGACGAACCGCGTCCTTCAGGGCCTCAGCGGCAGAATCGATGTCTTTGGGCACTGCCCGGGTAAGACCGCAGACGGTACAGTTCTTGATGAGACGGCTGATGGACTGCACGGCAAGGAAATCACCGGGTGATGAGATCGGAAACCCTGCCTCAATCACATCGACGCCAAGCCGCTCAAGCTGCCTGGCAATCTCCAGCTTCTCCTCAACATTCAGCGATGCGCCCGGCGACTGCTCGCCATCGCGCAGCGTCGTATCAAAAATCTGTACCCTGGTGGTCATTCCCGTTTCTCTCTGTTTCGCCCATATGTTCACGAACGACAAAATGCGCGGTCGCAGCAAGCAGCGACCCTACCGCGTGATGAGGTTTCTCTATTTGCCCCTCACTGACCGTCGTGAATATTGCTTGCTAGTTCTTCCACTCAACACGGGAAACACGCTCGTTAGGCTGTGCCTGCTGCGCGGTTTCTGTCTGAACTGCTGTCGCAACCGTTGGCTTAACCCAGCTCATCATGGAGCGCAGTTCGCGGCCCACTACCTCGATGGTGTGGTTCCGATCGCGCTGCTCAAGAGCACGGAAGACTGGGCGGCCAGCCTTGTTTTCGAGGATCCACTCACGGGCGAATTCGCCGCTCTGGATCTGGCGAAGCGTCTCGCGCATCGACTCCTTGACGTGCTCGTCGATGATCTGCGGTCCGCGAGTCATGTCGCCAAACTGAGCCGTGTCGGAGATCGAGTAGCGCATACCGGCGATACCAGCCTCGTACATAAGGTCTACGATTAGCTTTAGCTCGTGAAGGCACTCGAAGTAGGCGATCTCAGGCTGATACCCGGCATTAACCAGGGTCTCGAAGCCAGCTTTTACGAGCGCCGTGGCGCCGCCGCAGAGGACGGCCTGCTCACCAAAAAGATCGGTTTCGGTCTCTTCCTGAAAGCTGGTCTCAAGAACTCCGGCACGTGTGCCGCCGATAGCGCGAGCGTAAGCAAGCGCGATATTCCTGGCATTACCCGTGTGGTTCTGGTAGATGGCGATAAGGCACGGAACGCCCTTGCCCTCAGAGTAGACACGTCTAACGAGATGACCGGGGCCTTTGGGCGCAACCATAAAGACGTCGATGTTTGCCGGTGGAACGATCTGGCCGAAGTGAATATTAAAACCATGGCCGAATGCAATGGCATTTCCCGGCGCCAGGTTGGGTTCGATGCTCTCTTTGTAGAGCGCAGACTGGTACTCGTCGTTTACGAGGATCATGATGATGTCAGCAGCCTTAGCGGCTTCGGCAACGGTCAGAACAACGTGACCGTCCGACTCGGCTGCATCCCACGATTTTCCGGGGCGCAGGCCAACAATCACATCCACACCGCTCTCCTTCATATTGAGCGCATGCGCATGTCCCTGGCTGCCATAACCGATTACCGCAACCTTCTTACCGGCGAGCGCTGCCGGATCGGCATCGGACTCATAATAAACTTTTGCTGCCATAGCGAACCTGGTCTCCTGACTGATAGCGTAGTGTTGAAGCTAATAACGCACTTACTAGAGGGCTTACTGGTTATTCGAGCCCTGTACGTTTTCAATTTCGAAATCGGAAATCATTCCCGATGGGTTATAGATGTTGCTGTATCGAAATCGGAACACTGCCGTTGCAGTCCCTTTTTCGTAACGGATGTCAAACGTGTAGTAGTACTCCACGATTGGCATTTGCGGATCTTTCGGATTAGGGTTGGTCGAGTAATCCTGCGTCGTGAACGTGGCAGGAATACTCTTTAGTCGTCCCAGTCGTTTTTCAACATCCTCTTCAATCCGCTGTATTCGACCCGCTGTATAGGTCTGCCGCGCCTGCGCATCGATCAGCTTGGACGCAGCAACGTAATCGTGAACCTGGATATCTTTAAGAAACTCCGGCGGGTTATTCACCATATTCATGGTGCCCGTAATCATTGGTGAGCTTTTGGCGAACCACGACCCGCCCGTAATCAACACATCGATGATGATGAGCAGGCAGAATCCGCACCCTGCAAGCAATAGCACGAACGGGTTCTTCTGTCGCATCAGGTCGCACCCTTTCGGACGTCGCCCCGCAAACTGCGCGTGGTCGCTAAGTCTTATTACCGCTTCCGCCTGAGTCGGATTGCCGGAACCGCGGCGCAACCAGTCTCAGTACAAATCCGATCGCGATACCCAATGCCGCGAAAACGGCGACATTGATCCCTAGATTTCGCACCGTATCCAGACCGTTTGCATCTGTTATCGCGTTGAAAAGTCGCCACAGAATCAGGTTGATAGGCCCTATCAGGCCAAACAGCAGTCCGATAATTGCGCCACGGCGAACATTAGCGCCCTTACGCCGCTGAGCGAGTATGACGCCAACAGCAGTACCGGCAATAGGACCAGCGACGGCAAGAAGAGCAAACAGCTTGCCAACAGCCGAAATGTCTACGATCTCGTGCAGTTCGCCCATAATTTCGAGTGCACTCCGGGATCAACACGCAACGAACGTTGACTAGTCGGTAACTTCGCGACCGGCGCGGCTTGCCGTCTTAGCTCCGCGTGCCATTGCAATGATGCCGGTGCGCACAAGCTCGCGGATGCCGTACGCAGAAAGCAGATCAATTACCTTGTCCAGCTTATCGACGCTGCCTGTCACTTCGATAATGAAGGTCTTCTCGCTCATGTCTATGATGCGGCCGCGGAAGATCTCGACAATCTGCATTATCTCCGCTCGGTCCTTCGCTTCGGCATTCACCTTAATGAGCGCCAGGTCTCGCTCGACTGCAGCCGTCTCACTGTAGTCAACAACCTTAAGAACCTCAACCAGCTTGTTTAGCTGCTTGGTGATCTGTTCAAGTACACGAAGGTCTCCGCCGACCACAATCGTCATGCGCGAAACTTCTGGCTTATCCGTTACGGATACGGCCAGCGATTCAATGTTATATCCGCGCCTCGCGAAGAGCCCGGACACGCGCGCCAGAACTCCAGGATGGTTCTCAACCAGCACCGTAATGGTGTGCTGCTGCTGTATCTGTGCCAGGATGGAATTGCTCATAACTATTTCCTTCTCATTCTGTGAGCTCTCGTGCTGTAGTCATGCAGCAGCGTCACAGCGATTCTATACATCAAATGGCGGGGATGAGCCTCCGCCTCGCGGGTCGTCATCGGCATCGAAATCATCGAGGTTTGGCAGCTCATCATCGTCAAAGAGATCTAATCCAGACTCTAAGATCGCATCATCAGCAACGAATAGGCCGCCCTGAGCATTTGGACCCGGCCACGCGAGCACGGGAGGTTGCTTTATCTCAGTCTGTGTACAGCCTTCAAGCTGTGCATATCCCAGGCAGATCGCAAAATCCAGATGCAGCAGATCGCGCGGAGTGATGGCACAGGCATCCAGCCTCTCGTCAAAGCTCGGTCCAACCGAGATGTGGCGATTGTTGGATGCAGCATACTCCTGCAATAGTGGCAGTGCGCGATGAAATCGCAGATGACTAATGCCTGGCCGTAATATCTGGCCAAAGAATGCGCCACTGCGCATCAAATGTGCATACCCGGCCTGGTAACATTGCCACAGAAGTTCGGTGCGTGTTTGTTCTATTCTCATTGGATCAGTGGCGCCTCCGGGCGCAGAATTTACCACGGGCAGGCAAATTCTGCCGCTCGGAATGCGCCAACCGATTCACTGAGACCTTACTCCTGCGACTGCACTGTCTGTTCAGGCGCTGAAACCTGCGAGTCTACGAACTGTGAAAGAACAGCCTCTTCCGCCGAGAACGACCACTCATCGCCATCAGCGTGCACACTGGCTTTAGCTGCTTCCAGATCCGTCTTTACCATCATCTCGTTGATGGTCTGACCGGACGGGATCATCGGGTAGACGCACTCCTTGGTCGGTATCAGGCAGTCGATAACCACCGGTCTGTTCGTAATCGCCTTCGCCTGCTGCAGCACGTCGCGAAGTTCGGCCGGAGTGTTCGCCCGGAAACCGACGCCACCGTAGGCATCAACCAGTTTCACGAAATCGGGAGAGGCCTCCAGGTTGACCTGGCTGTATCTCTCTTCGTAGAACATCTCCTGCCACTGGCGCACCATTCCAAGCGTCTTGTTATTGACAATGACAATGATGATCGGCAGGCCATAAACCGTAGCTGTCATCAGCTCCTGCGTCATCATCTGGAAGGAACCATCGCCGGAGACGCAAACGACCCGCTTGTCCGGATTGGCAAACTGGGCGCCGATTGCCGCTGGCAAACCGTAACCCATCGTTCCCAGGCCGCCCGAGGTAATCCACTGGCGAGACCTGCGGCACTTGAAGTACTGCGCAGCCCACATCTGATGCTGACCAACATCGGTCGTCATGATGCAGTCGTGATCGAACAGCTCGCTGAGCTGCTCGATGGCATACTCGGCATAGAGCTTCCCATCGTCCGGGTAGATCAGTGGGAAGCGCCGCTTCCACTCGAGGATCGTATCGTTCCACTGGGTAGCCGGGCGTGGTTCAACATGCTTAATCAGTTCAGTGAGGATCGCCTTGACATCGCCGACAATTGGAACATCCGGCTGGATTACTTTACCGATCTCAGCCGGGTCGATGTCGATATG
>CAIXIX010000456.1 GCA_903919615.1 uncultured Chthonomonas sp. | reverse complement strand
GCAGTGAATGGGCAGACGATCCACTTGACTGTGTTCATGGAAGAGGACGGACGCCCCCTGGTTGCCAAGCCGGTGACGGTTACAGCGGCCAATGGCGATAGCATAGCCCTCACAACGAACGTCCTCGGTGTTGCAACGACACCCTACAAAATCCCGGTTCTCGCACCCACTGCAGGTTACAAGCTTACCGCTGACTTTGCCGGTGATGCCAACGACGGCCCAAGCGACGACACCATTACTGTTAAAGTTACGAACATGATTAAGATGACGGTCAATCCGACATCGATGACCGGTCCGGCAATTGGATCAACGTTCGTAGCCACAGTAACGGATAACTACGGTCAACCGGTTGTTGGCGTTCATGTCGATTTCTCGTACACCATGACCTATACAAGTAGCGAGCCATTGGGCATCCACGGAACAATAACTGTTTACGGCTCCGCAGATACCGGTGCGGATGGAACTGCCTTAGTGTCTACGTTGGTACGCCGAGCAGTATTCCCGCCTGGAGTACTAACGGCCGGGCAATGGCCACTCCGGGGCAAAATTCCGACTATTTCGGGCAATACGCTTTGCGTGATGACCCTCACCGTGCCATTGGGACTGCCATAAACGTTGCTTGACGAGGCGGTGTTCGATCTGAACCAGGCCAGCGGAACCTGGCATATCGAACAAAGCTCGTACAATTCAGGAGAAGAGTTAATGCTCTCTAAAAAAACAAGATAATTCCCCAACGTGTAAGTCAGCGCGCATGAGATCAATCGGCGCCGGACTGGCGCTAGCGGCTGCGGGTTTCGTTCTGTCCAATGCCGCGCTTGCGGCGCCGATCTGCAAGACGCCCGATGGCACAAAGATCCTGATAATGTCGGACAAGGCATCGGCAGTGAATGGGCAGACGATCCACTTGACTGTGTTCATGGAAGAGGACGGACGCCCCCTGGTTGCCAAGCCGGTGACGGTTACAGCGGCCAATGGCGATAGCATAGCCCTCACAACGAATGTCCTCGGTGTCGCAACGACACCCTACAAAATCCCTGTGCTCGCACCCACTGCAGGTTACAAGCTTACCGCTGACTTTGCCGGTGATGCCAACGACGGCCCAAGCGACGACACCATTACTGTTAAAGTTACGAACCTGATTAAGATGACGGTCAATCCGACATCGATGAGTGGTCCTGCAAAGGGATCATCGTTTATCGCTACTGTCACTGACAATTATGGTCAGCCGGTTGTTGGCATACAAGCTAATTTCTCCTTTACAAAGACAATTAATAACGAAATGGGGAATATAGTAAATACGGTGTATGGCTCAGCTGTAACCGGCGCAGATGGCACCGCCGTCGTGACGACGTTAATAGCAAGCACGGGCGGGTTGACCAGTTTTTTGGGCCTCTGGCCCCTGGTTGGCACGATACCATCGCTATCTGGAAAGCCCCTATGCACGATGACGCTCACCGTAAATAGATTTGGGCCTTAGAAAGATCCCATATCTCGCGGAAACAAATTCGCCCTGCCGCTCCATAGGTGGAGTGGCAGGGCGAAAAAATTATGCGCAACTGAAGTATCGATTATGAAAGCAGTGTATAAGGCGCCTCAAGCGCCTTCTTAACCGCCTGTACGAACTTTGCAGCAACCACACCATCCAGCAGTCTGTGATCGGCTGAGATGGTGATCTTCATGATCGACTTGATCTCAATCGCATCGTCGACAACTACAGGTTCGCGCACGATTCCACCAATGGCGAGAATGGCAGCTTCCGGAGGATTGATGATCGCGAGGAACTCGTCCACGCCCATCATCCCGAGGTTGGAGACACTAAAAGTGCCGCCACTATACTCATCCGGGCGAAGCTGACCAGCCCGTGCCTTGCCGATGAGCTCGCGCGCATCCGCAGAGATCTGACGAAGCGTTTTGCTTTCGCAGTTTTTGACGACCGGAATAATCAATCCATCGTCAATGCCAACTGCGACGCCAATATGCGCCTCGTTGTAACGGCGGATCGTTCCTTCCGCAGTCCAGGTAGCGTTCACATCGGGAACGGCAGCCAGGGCGCCTGCACATGCCTTAACGATCAGATCGTTAACGGTAACCTTGCCCAGACTGGTATCCGCATTCAACTCCTTCAGCAGCGCCACAGCCTTATCCATCGTAACCTTCATTGTTACGTAGAAGTGCGGTACCGTCTGCTTACTCTGGGTTACGCGGCGCGCAATCGCGTCTCGCATTCTGGTTGGCTTAATGTCTGAATACGTCGTGGACGCGGTGGAAGGCGCGGGGGCAGTTACAGACGGAGCCGGTGACGCGCTAACCGCAGAGACCTCGGGTGTAAACGCAATGGCAACATCCGGGGAGGGGGCCGGCGAGGCGGCCAGGTCCGCCACGTCGCGCTCAACGATGCGTCCGCCAGGGCCTGTGCCCGTTATGCGAGCGAGATCGATCCCCCGCTCAGCGGCGATGCGTCGCGCCAACGGCGATGCCTTTACGCGCTCTGTATCCGGTCCGCTAGAAGCAACCGGCGGCAATACAGGCGCTGCCGCTGGTGCGGATGCTGCCGGTGCGGCCGACGCGCTTGCTGCTGGTCGCGTAGCTGCCGGAGCAGGCGCAGCGGCGCCAACTGCCGAACCGATGATCGCGATAACGTCGCCAACCGGAGCAGATGCACCCTCTACAATAACGATCTTGCTGAGTACGCCGGTGTCGTAGGCGGTAATCTCGACACTGGCCTTATCGGTTTCGATCTCCGCAATAACGTCGCCGGAAGCGATCTTGTCGCCGACCTGCTTCAGCCACCGGTTGATCGTACCCGTCTCCATTCCGTCACCCATTTTGGGCATTCGGACTTCTGCCATCTACGAGACACTCCTTACTAAAACGGCGCAGTCTTTGCCGATTTGTGCGTTTCGCCTTAAAAACATCAGGCGAGCGCTCGGCGAACCGCTGCTATAACATCGTTGTCTGTGGGTATTGCTGCGCGCTCGAGGTTCTTTGCGTAAGGCATCGGCACGTCGGCTCCTGCAACTCTTTCAACGGGCGCATCCAGTTCATCAAACGCCTGTTCGTGAATGCGGGCTGAAAGCTCAGAACCAAAACTTACGTTTTTCCACTCTTCCTGAGCAACCACCGCATGGTGAGTCTTGCGCACCGATGCGACTACTGTATCCATATCGAGGGGTACGAGCGTGCGAAGGTCAATTACTTCACACTCAATTCCTTCGCGCGCCAGCGCATCCGCCGCTTTCAGGCAGAGATGCACGCCGCGAGAATAGGAGACAAGCGTGATATCCGTGCCTTCCCGGCGTACAGAGGCCTTGCCGAACGGAACGGTAAAGTTCGGATCCTCGGGCACCTCTCCCTGCAAACCGTATAGCCCCGCATGCTCCATAAAGATGATTGGGTTGTTCTCGCGGATCGCGGTCTTCAACAGTCCCTTCGCATCATCCGGAAACGCCGGCATCACCACTTTAAATCCGGGTGTGTGCGCGTACCAGCTTTCCATGCTCTGTGAATGCTGTGCAGAAAGCTGAGTTCCTACGCCAGCAGGACCACGGAATACTACAGGGCATTGAATTCTGCCGCCCGACATGTAGGTGATCTTGGATGCGTGATTGACCAACTGATCCATCGCTTCGAGCGCGAACGACCAGGTCATAAACTCCGCAATTGGCCTCAGGCCGACCATTGCCGCGCCTGTCGCCATCCCGGCAATGCCGATTTCGCTAATCGGCGTATCAACCACACGTCGCGGTCCGAACTTCTGCAGCATACCCTCGGTCACACGGTACGTGCCCTGGTACTGGCCAACCTCTTCACCACAGATGAAAACGTTGGGATCGCGTTCCATCTCTTCAGTCATGGCAAGGCGGAGCGCCTGCTGATATCGCATTGTCGCCATCAAATAATCTCCAGGCAAACTTCTTACAGAAATCTCAATTAGTTACTGGGAGTAGACGTTCTCGTAGAGACTGTCCAGCGGCGGCTCTGGGCTAGATTCTGCGAATTCGATCGCGTCATCAACCACTACTTGAACCTCGGCCTCAAATTGCTCCATCTGCTCGGCGGAAAGATAACCTCTCTTCAACAGAAGGTCCGCTGTGCGTGCGAGAGGATCTCGCTCTCTCCATAGCGCCACTTCATCCTCGGTGCGATATGTGGTCCACGCCTTAGTATTGTCATCGCCAATGCCGTGTCCAACAAATCTATAGCACTTCATTTCGAGGAAATAGGGCTCGCCTGTCTCGCGCATTCGGGCAATCGCTCTGCCTGCAACATCACGCACAGCAAGCAGATCCATTCCATCCACCTGCTCGCCCTGAATGCCGTGCGCCTTCGCTTTCAACACGAAATCTGGCTGTCCGGTGGAGCGGGAGACGGAAGTACCCATGGCGTACTGGTTATTCTCAAGGATGAACAGTACAGGCAGCTTGTAAAGGCCAACCATGTTCATCGATTCATGAACGCCGCCCTGGTTCATTGCGCCGTCGCCAAAATAGACGACACAGACGTTGCCGCCGCCACGATACTTTAGTGCATAACCAACGCCCAGCGAAATCGGAACCGGGCCGCCTACGATTCCATCGCCGCCCAGAAAGCCGTTATCCGGATCGATCAGGTGCATCGATCCGCCCTTGCCTGCCGCGCAGCCATCAGCTCTGCCCATCAGCTCTGCCATTACAGCGCGTGGGCTGGTGCCGCAAGCCAGCGCATGCGCATGGTCTCGGTAGGTGCTCAAAACGTAGTCGCCTGGAATCTTAAGAAACGGGATAATGCCAGCTACAAGCGCTTCCATCCCGTCGTATCGATGCAGGTAACCGCCTATCTTCGCCTCATGGAACTTTCGGTAGACCGACTCTTCCAGACGACGAATCAACAGCATCAGGCGGTACGAAGATATCAGCTGTTTCTTCTCAATATCTTCGTCTGTGCTCACCGATACGGGTCCGGAGCGCTCAGCAGTGGTCTTGGCCATCCGTAACATCCTCTCGTTCTCAAAAGATGCCAGAATTTCAAAAGTGTGGGATTGAAATTCAGTCGTGTCCGGAACATGGGTCATGCCATATTCTCGGTAGCACCACATAGTCGTACAGGGTATTTTACCTCAACTCTGCCAAATCTCTTTAGAGCGTTGAGCTACTTAAGCCGCACCTTTTTCGCTTAACTGTTGTACGGTGCGCTTTCGTATGCGCACATCTCAGTTTGCAGGTGCGGTGCGTTACCGAACTCCAGCCGTCGTGCCCGGCTCTAGAGCTCGGTTCAGAACAACCAGGCTCTCCTCCACCATCTCCATAACCTTTGTGCTGGTGATCGGCAGAACCACACCATCTGGAGTAAAGCGATGGCCTTTGAAAGCGTACGTCAGGAGTTTGACAGCATCGGCAGTTAGCCGCGTTTGAGGTGCGAACTTAATCGAAACGCTCCTCTGGTCGCTCTTTATCCCGGAGATGCCGCTCTGCTTGCAGCGCAGCCTCAATCTAAGCACCGCCAATGCCGTCCAAACGGGTGCAGGCGGATCGCCAAAGCGATCGTGAAGCTCATCCTGCAGCTCCTCAACATCCCTCACTGAACGCACCGCGCTCATTCGCTTATAAAAATAGATTCTCTCGGCCTCGCCTGGAATGTAGTCGTTTGGTATGTGCGCTGTTACCGGCAGATCGACCGGCGGCAGCACATCCTCTGTAACCTCTTCCCCCTTGAGCTCCTGAACTGCCTGAGCCAGTAGCTTACAGTAGAGATCGAACCCGACGTTTACCATAGCCCCGTGCTGTTCGGCGCCAAGCAGATTACCTGCTCCGCGAATCTCAAGGTCGCGCATAGCCACTTTGTAGCCGCTTCCAAGCGCCGAGAACTCGCGCATCGCTGCCAGCCGCCGCTCGGCGACCTCGGTGAGTTGTTTGTGTCTTCTATAAAATAGATACGCATAGGCCTGGCGATTCGATCTGCCTACGCGGCCACGAAGCTGATACAGCTGCGACAGCCCCATGTGGTCGGCATTATCGATGATGATCGTGTTGGCATTCGACACGTCGAGGCCATTTTCGATGATGGTTGTACAGATGAGAATGTCGGCTTCGTGATGGTAGAACTCGTACATCACCTTCTCGAGCTCCGATTCGGACATCTGCCCATGCCCAACCAGTATCCGAGCATCCGGAGCAAGTTTACGCAGGTGAGAGGCTACGTGGTAGATGCTTTCGACACGGTTGTGTACGAAATAGATCTGGCCGTCTCTCTCGAGTTCGCGAAGGATCGCGTCTCGGACGGTGTTATCGTCGTATTCGCGAACATAGGTCTGTACAGGTGTTCTGCCTTCCGGGGGATCCTCAATCACACTCATGTCTCGCAGCCCGGAGAGCGCCATAGATAAGGTTCGTGGAATAGGAGTAGCGCTAAGAGTGAGCACATCCACCTGCTTTCGCAGCTGTTTTAGTTTCTCTTTGTGGGCCACGCCAAAGCGCTGCTCTTCATCCACAACGACGAGGCCCAGGTTGTTGAAAACAACATCCTTGCTGAAGAGGCGATGCGTTGCAACAACGATATCGACTGAGCCCGCCTTCAGCTTGTCAATCGTAGCAAGCTGCTCCTGTCGTGTCCGGAATCTGCTTAACAGCTCGATCTGAATAGGATAGGCTGCGAGCCGCTCTGTAAAGGTGGCATGATGCTGCGCCGCCAGTACGGTGGTCGGGCACAGTATCGCGACCTGCTTGCCGGAGGTAACCGCTTTGAAGGCTCCGCGCAGGGCAACCTCTGTTTTGCCGAAACCAACATCGCCGCAAATGAGGCGATCCATCGGCTTATACGCTTCCAGGTCCCTCTTTACATCCAGGATCGCCTTCAACTGATCGGGCGTCTCTTCATAAGGGAACGCCTCTTCCATCTCAATCTGCCACGGTGTATCTTCACCCAGCGAGGGCCGCGTTGCCGCTTCGCGCGCAGCGTAGAGCTTAATTAGCTCACCCGCCATCTCCCGCGCCTGTTGCCGGACTTTACGCGTGGTCTTCTGCCACTCCGCGCCACCAATTTTATTGACCTGAGGATCTACGCCATCGGCGCCGTTATAGCGCTGAATACGATCAATCTGATCCGCGGGAACAAACAGCCTGTCGCCGCCCTGGTACTCAACAACAACATAATCCCTATCGGCGCCTTCATTCCGCCTCTTTACGATTCCCCGGTAGATTCCGATCCCATGGTGGATGTGTACAACAAAATCCATCTCCTTGAGGTCGAGAACCGAGGAGATGGCGACGCCGCCCGCCACCTTGCGCCTGGTTACGAGAGGCCGGGCGGAGCCGAATAGCTCTGCATCGGTAAGAACATAGAGCCGCAGACCAGCAATCGTAAATCCCGTGCGCAGCCCGCCATCTGTAACATAAAGCCCGGCCCCGGCTCCAAGCGGGTCTTCTCTGCTTCTTACGGGCAACTTTAACTCGCTGCAGATCTCCCGCACGCGCACCGGCTGGTCGCTTACGAGAACGACGCGGCACTTATTCTCAAGCCACACTCCCACTTCGTCTGCAAGCGTTTTCAGGTTGCCGCGATACATACCCGTGGTGCCGGATACGACCTGGAGATGGTGGCGAGGATGGATTTCCGAATCGGTCCTTGCCAGCAGCGAAAGCATCAGGGTGGGGAAGGATAGAATTTTCTGCAAGCCCGCGCGCCAGTCGCAAATGTTAATCTCAGCATCCAGCGTTTCGCCGCGTTCAAACTGCCTCTCTCGGGAGGAACGCAGGTCGGCTACACTGCGATCGAGATGCGCCTTCGCCATACTCCATTCATCAAGAATCACCATTGCATCGGCGGGAAGGTAGTCCAGGGCGCACACCGGGTTCGGGCAAAGGTAGTGAAAGTACAGTTCAAGCCCATCAAAATACTCAAGCTGTTCTATTCTGGCCAGTGCGGATGCAGCAGTATCGGTTACACGTTCGAGGATCTCTCGCAGCCCGTCCGGATTCTGCTGCTTGAGCTCATGTCTTCGCATCGCAGAAGCCTGTCGAATGGCCACAGATGCGGTTTGCGCGCGAACCGGATCGAGGCGAATCTCTCTTGCTGCGGATACCAGCACCTCAATATGCTTGCCCGTGCTGCGCTGTGTGGTTACATCAAATGGCCGGATTGTCTCAATCTGATCTCCGAAAAACTCGAGTCTTACCGGATGCTGGCTGGAACCCGGGAAGATATCGAGAATGCCGCCACGCCGGGAAAACTCGCCGGGACGGGTAACCGTCGTTGCCGGATCATAGCCCAAACTTACTAGCTGGCGAATTATGGAATCCATCTCAATGGTCTGGTCGACCTCAAGAAGAAAGCTGCGATCGGTAACATCTTCGGGGAGCGAGGTGCGCTGAAGAACCGCTTCGAGTGTGCAAACGACTATACACGGATCCTCGCCGCGAATCGCCATAAGTGCATTTACTCGCTCACCTATAGTTCGGTGGTCGGTTATGTCTCCCTCGAGAAACAGGTTCTGCATTGCTGGCAGAAGACATACTCTCTCATCCTTGATACCGAAGCGCACGAGGTCATCGCATAACTTTTGCGCCTGTTCGTGCTGATGCGTAACAATGAGGATGGTTTTGCTGAGTTTTTGAAACAGCCGAGATACTAAGAAGCCTTTGGCTGCTGCACTAAGGCCCTCAAGTTCGGTTACGCCATCGTTAGTTGTTAGGCTCTCAACGATTGTGTCAAAACCGGGGAGTTGGTCCGCAATACGCGTAAGATCTGAAAGTGGCATATCTTATCCGGGGTACCTGAAAACGCTGCACACTACGAAGCGCATGGCAACGCACGCCAAAAGGCCGAACGTATTGGCACGTGGGCCATACGGTCGGCTGATGATACTCGATGATGAGAGTTCGCCGGGAAGATACCCGACAAAGCAGCACTATTCTACCGCATTATAATCTCAATGCAGGCTTTAGCTGCGACTAAAGCGGCATGGCCCACTCTTCGGTGAGCTGAGAAAACGACTGATTCTTCGTGTGACCATCCCCAAACAGCACCATATAGCGCCAATCTTGCCGCGACCTGCCGCCGTGCCAGCGACCCGCGCCATCGAAAAGGACGTTTAGCTGAGAAGGGGTTTGGAAGGTAGAGTCGCCGGCATGCACAGCGGCGATTTCCGTCCGATAGTAGTAGCTGGTCCCAAATTTCTTAAAACTAGATGGGTTGGCATTTGGCGGAGTGCCAGCCGGGTCGATATCCAGGCCCGTAAAATCCTCCTGATCGAATCCGGTATCCGATGGACAGTGAAATAGCTCCGCGGATTTGACATAAGTCTGCAGCACCTGGCTTACGAGGCCGATATTCGGAATCTCTGCCTGAAATTGAGGCATGGAGCTCCAAATCTGTGGTGTGAACTTGTCTGCCGGATCCACCATGTACGGGTACAGGCCATCGTAGTCCTGCGAATACATCGAAATTGCCAGACCAAGCTGCCGTAAATTGGAAAGGCAGGATGTTTGCCGTGCCTTCTCTCGAGCGGAGGAGAAGACGGGGAATAGTAACGCGGCAAGTACGGCGATAATCGCGATCACGGTGAGCAGCTCAATCAATGTGAACCCGGATTCACCGGTTCGCCTACCCAACTTCAACCCGCTCTGCATCAGGATTCCCAGCCTTTCTGTGGACAGGAAAGGTACAATAGAGTGACAGTATAATTCAGTGATAGTTTATGTACGCAGCACGTTTAGCGCTGGTTACAGTCTAGCCTGCATTATTCACAATTGGTAGTGGCGCTGATTTCTTCGCCTTCTGTTGTGATCCTTGCGATTGAGTGGGGCTAGCGGAAAGTTAGAATTACGGATATGAGCTTGCCGTGGAAGCGATGTATTGTTGTTGGCGCCTCATCCGGCATTGGAGAAGCGATTGCGCTAAAGCTCGGGCAGCAGCCCGGCGTTTCTGTAGCTCTAGTTGCACGAAGGCAGGAAGAGCTTGAGCGTGTCAAAAAGGCCATCGAGTCGGCTGGAGCAACTGGTTCTCGCGCCATCATCTATCCACATGATGTTCTCAATCAGGCGGAAGTCCCTGCGCTCTTCCAGAAGATTGCGCAGGATCTGGGTGGGCTCGATCTCATCGTCTATGCGTCTGGTGTCATGCCGCTCATCGAGCCGGATGAGTATAACTTCGATAAAGACCTCTCTACCGTGCAGGTAAATGTCCTCGGCGCCGTTGCCTGGCTAAACGAAGCTGCCCAGCGATTTGAGCGATCAAAGTCGGGCTGCATCGTTGGTATATCCTCCGTTGCGGGCGATCGCGGCCGCCGAGGATACCCGGTCTATGGAGCCTCAAAAGCGTTCTTCGATAACTACCTCGAGTCCTTGCGTAACCGGGTCGCCCGGTTTGGCGTTCGAGTAGTTACCATAAAGCCCGGGCCAGTTGATACCCCAATGACGAAGGATCTGAAGAAGAAGCCTCTGCTGATCACGGCCGATGCCGCTGCAGAGCAGATACTGACGGCCGCATCGCGGGGTAAGAGGCTTGCATACGTCCCGGGAACCTGGCGGCCGATCATGGCGATTGTTCGCTTCATCCCGTCCTTTATATTCAGAAAGCTGAACTTCTGACATGAGCGCCCTAAGACTAAGCGCGCCTGAAGATACCAGTGCAGCGCCTGTTTCCTCAGCGCTCGAGCCAGACGCCATACCTGGGTTTACAGCGTTGCCCGTTACAACGTTAGAGCAGGTCGAGTCGTTCGGGATGAACCTTGAGGCAATGGAGTATGTCCATCGTCCAAGCACGCTCGAGGGCATTCGAAACGTGTTTGAGATCGCTCGCATAGGCGGCCGCAAAGTAGCGCTTAGGGGCGCAGGCAGAAGCTACGGCGATGCCTCCATGGGCCGAGAAACCGTCGGGCTCGATCTTACCAGAATGAACCGCATTCTCAGCTGGGACCCTCAGGCTGGCGTCATTGAAGTGGAGCCCGGGGTACTGCTCAGGGATCTGTGGCGCTATTGCATTGGCGATGGATGGTGGCCACCGGTCGTTTCCGGCACCATGTTCGTCACCATGGGCGGGGCCCTTGGAATGAATTTCCATGGCAAAAACAACTATCGGATGGGGCCAGTTGGAGAGCATGTCCTCGACTTCGACCTGCTAACTGCAGCCGGTGAACTCCTCACCTGCAGCCGCGAGGCAAATGCCGATCTCTTCCACGCAGCCATCGGCGGCATCGGAATGCTTGGCTGTTTCACGCGCATCCGCATGAAGATGAAGCACGTCGAAAGCGGCCTGTTGAGCGTCGATGCATACGCAACCAACTCGATCGCAGACATCATGCAGAAATTTGAGGAACGTGGCAATCGCGCCGACTATTTTGTAGGCTGGATAGATTGCTTCGCACGCGGCAAATTTATCGGCCGCGGTCTCGTCCACGAAGCCAACTACCTGCATGGCAGCGACGATCCCAACCCGGCGCAAACCCTTCGCATAGAAAACCAGGAGCTGCCAGATACTATCTTCGGCATTCTGCCAAAATCGATACTCTGGCGTCTGATGGGCCCTCTATCCAACGATCTCGGTATGCGCCTCGTCAACTGGGCCAAATACACGCTGAGCTCCACCATTGGAAACCACAAGACGGTCCGCCAGTCTCACGCTGCCTTCGCCTTCCTGCTGGACTACGTGCCGAACTGGAAGTTCGTTTATCGCCCGCACGGCTTCATCCAGTTTCAGAGCTTCGTGCCGCAAGAGACTGCGCAGGACTGCTTCAACAGCCAGCTCCAGGCGTGCCACAACGCGAAAGTAATTCCCTACCTCGGCGTGTTCAAAAGGCACCGGAAAGACGAGTTCCTTTTAACGCATAGTGTTAACGGCTACTCCCTCGCGCTCGATATACCCATCACGGCGCGAAACAGTGAGCGCCTGGCGAAGCTGACAAAGGAACTCACACAAATAGTTCTGGCAGCGAACGGCCGATTTTATATGGCCAAGGACAGTGTTCTAGATCAGGCTTCAGCGCGCACCTACCTTGGCGCGGACACAATAGCCACCTTTACCGAACTTAAACGCCGCTGCGACCCGCAAAACATCCTGCAAACCGATATGGCTAACAGACTGTTCGCAGGTTTCGAAACCAGTTAGTTGAATCGGCCTGTACCCACGTGCGGCAGAGAGCCTGTGCTACAATAGTCACTCAAGAACCGCTTGGGCTGCAGGTTGCGGCGTCAAATTAAGCCTCGCCTCGCAGAGAACGTTTCGCCGCCACATTTTTCAGTTTCCGAGAGGTCCTAACTTATGCCTTCGTTTGCTGAGGCTCTCTATTCTTTGCCAGTTGAGAAGCTGCGCTCCATAGTGAGCCGCCGCATTCTGGACCCCCGAAAGCTGTTCAGCGCTACGGATAAGAGAGCCCTGGTAAATATTCTCGCAGTTGAGCTAAACCGCCAGCACTCTGTTTCTGATGCGATGACAACGTGTACGAGCCGCGAACTTCGGCTGCTCCAGATGGCTGCGCATCGCGATAGCCACCGCGGCGAGAGCTGGGAACGCCTCGTTGAAACGGCGGGTGGCGACAAAACGGAAGCGCCCCTGAAACGGGTGATGAACGGTCTGGAAGAAAAAGGCCTCGCTTTCCGAGTGGGTCCCGTCGTTTACGTGCCCGATGTGGTTCGCCACATGACCCCCGCGTCGCTTGCCGAT
Source organism: uncultured Chthonomonas sp. (assembly GCA_903919615.1). Lineage (GTDB taxonomy): Bacteria > Armatimonadota > Chthonomonadetes > Chthonomonadales > Chthonomonadaceae > CAIXIX01. Next base: position 83,907 of record CAIXIX010000456.1, on the reverse strand, counting down.
CTTTACAGTATCAACCGCTGCCTCAACACCTATGATGCCCCTGCAATCCGGCGAATTATGTTGCGCATTGGGCTGGGTGATTTCGTTGGCGCAAAAAACGCGAACATTGCGTTAATTCAAGAACGGCTTCTGCGCGCAGCAGCCTCGGCACGCTACAACCCGCCATTAACCGACGAAGAACAAGACGTCATTCAATATCTGGTAAAAATGGGCGGCAGCGCCACGCCGGTAGATGTGGCAAATGCCGTTCTCGGCGGCAAGACTGAGGACTTCTTCCGGTACGACTGGCAGAACCGATGGAAGCAGGGGCATGAGCGCAACTCTGTCGATTGCCTGCTGGCCATGGGGCTGCTTTACGTTGTAACTGCCGGATACGGATACAACCTCCACCTTGTTCTGCCTGGCGATCTGCTCCGGGCGATTCACGGCGACGAGTCTGCCGAGTATTGGACCGAGCCGGAACCTGTCCCTGCACCCGTAGATGCAATATCGGGCGCTCCTCGCACACATCAGGATCTCATTCGCGATCTTGTCAACATGCTCAGCTTCTTTACTACGCAGGACGCTCCCCGAACGAACACCGGGCACATCCATAAAGCGACCCTTAAGAACATTGCGCGAAATCTAAGCATTCCTGACGAAGATTACGCAACCTTTGTTTACGCGACAGCACGCCAGGCGGGACTCGCCGCACCGGAGGGCGATCGCAGCCTGTACAGAGTTACCGAGGTGGGAATTGCGTGGATGAGTCTTGCACCGGCTGAGCAGATGAATGTGCTAGTTGGCGCATGGCTGGGCGGCACTGTGTGGGCCGAAGTCTTTGACGAACCACTGGGCCGAAGCAACGAATATCGGCCGCAGGAGCTCATTATCGGCCTGCGAAAGTGCTGTCTCAGCCTGCTCGCAGAGGCTCAATCGACGTCTCCGGACGCGTTTGTTTCGATCGACTCGATTAAGTCTTGCCTCGTATACCGCCGGCCCTTGCAGCTAGGCGGATCGACCAGTCTTGACTACGGAAACGGCTATTCGGCTCGCGTGTTTGTCGAACATATGCTTCGAGGCGCGCTTTTCTGGCTTGGTATGGTCGAAGTGGCTCCAATATCTGTCGCAACCGAATCCGACAAGGCGCGTATCGCCCTGCGACTTACTCGTAACGGGAAGCTGCTTGCAGGCGCTTCTCCACAGGTCGAAAATGAGGATGCAGTTCCGCGCGAAGAGCACTTTATCGTTCAGGCCAATCTCGAGGTGTTTGTCCCGCCCTACCTGCACACTTACGCGATGTATCGGCTGATGATGTTCACCGATCCTCCGCCGAAGGGCGCCGCCTCAACGTCACTGCACATTACGCGAGACTCGGTCCGTCGCGCCCTGGATCAGGGGGAGACGCCGGAGCGGATTCTTGAGTTTCTCCGCATGTACTCCAGGACAGGCGTTCCACAAAACGTGGAGTATCTGATCAACGACGTTGGCGGCAAGCATGGGCATATCCATGTTGGGCGCGCGCAAATGTATCTGCAAGTAAACTCTCCAATGCTTCTCAAGGAGCTGCAGGCGCGGCGGGAACTCAAACCCTACTTTGTGAGATGCATTTCAGAGACAGTTGCCATTCTTGCGGGCGACGACCTGGAAAAGGTACTCAAGGAGTTACGTAAAGCGGGCTACCTGCCCGTGTGCGATGAAGGTCGAGTGGTTACGCTGCCAGCAAACGAATTGCCCTCCACAGTAGCCGTCGATGAATCGAAGCTTAAGCGTCCGGCAACGAAATCGAAGTCGCCCGCCGACTTGCTGGATAAAATCGCCTGGAGCAGCATGGCCAGTGAGGATGGCAAGCCCTGGAATCAGGCTGTGCTCGCGCTAGAGCAGGACCTGCGTAAGCCAGCCGGCGCCTATGACAACCCGGCGCTCATACGCCTCATGGTTACAAATGCCATCGCGACACACAATGTCATTGAGATGGTGTATCGCACTCCGGGCCAGAATGCTGAGATCGCTCGGCTGGAAGCGTGCGAAATATCCGGAGATCGAGTCGGCGGTTATTTTCAGACCAATGATAATCCGGTCACCATCGATTTGCGCGAGATTCAGTGGGCCCGACTGCTCCCCGACAAGTTTTGAGTTGTTGGGGAAGTGGCGAATCGATTCGGCGCACGTGCCTGCAACTTATCTGCAACCAGGGGCTCTATCCGGCCGCTGAAACCAGAATGCCGCACGATAGTGAAAAATGTTGGGATATTTGTGGTTTACACTGTTGATTCTTTGCAACTTGTGTTACAATGAGAGGCTGTTTCGCTGGTTCTTGGGACATTCGGTCCTTCCTCATACGGTGATTTAGAACCCTCTCGGGATTGCGCGCCACTAATTTCGGCGCGAAGTTAAGAGCAGGTTTAAGCCTGCACGGGCCCGTTGACGAAATAGTAATGAGTAACCCTACCGATCGTGGCACGATCGTTCAGGACTGTACGTACTGAATAAGCAGGTTCATTAAAATCTATATTGCCGATGGCGCATCCGTGTTGCCTCGGTCTTATCATCTCATGCCTCTGTGCGCAATCACACAGTTCGGCAACTTTTCGATTGCCGGATCTGTCAAAACCGGTGTGCGATGCCCAGAAGGGCGATTTTTCTGCCAGCGTTTGCTGAGCGGGATGCTGCGCCATCGTCGGTGGTGTGAACAATTGGGCTGAACTGTATCTCTATGGCCTGTTAGCGAGGCACCGAAGCTCGGACAGGACCAAATGACTTTCGTATAAGGGTGGTTTAAAGTGGCGCTCGTTCGTGAGAGGAAGGAGGGCGTAATGCCCGTCAAGACGAAAACAAAAAAAGAGGCGCCCAGAAGCAGGGATCGAAGCACGCTGGCTATCGACCCTCAGATCGTCGAAACTCTGAGCAGGAACGAGACGCTGAACGATCCGGAAGAGATCGATGCGATCCTCGATGTGTACGAGGCGGCGAAGCAGGGCGAGAAGACTGAAAATAACGCATCCGAGGATCGTGAGCCAACGGCAGAGGAGCTGGGGCCAACGGATCTGGAGGAGAGCACTCAGGCATGGTTGCGGCGAGCAGGCCGAGTGGCGCTGCTAACGCACGAGCAAGAGATCTCCCTCGCGAAGCGTATGGAAAGCCCGCGGAGCGCGCTGGATGCTGAAGACGCCAAGAACACGCTTGTTCTCGCAAACCTGAGGCTGGTCGCATCGGTTGCCCGACGCTATCTGGGACATGGATTGCCGATCGAGGATCTCATGCAGGAGGGGACGATCGGCCTGATACGCGCAGTTGAAAGATTCAACTACCGTAAGGGATACCGGTTCAGCACCTATGCAATCTGGTGGATTCGCAGAGCTATCAGCCGCGCCATCGCAGACCAGGCCCGACTGATCCGCCTTCCAGTTCACGTCACCGATACTCTGGGACGTATTAACAAGACGCGCGGCACACTCCGCGAGAAGCTTGGGCGAATGCCTACTCGTGCAGAGCTGGCGGAAGCGCTTAAGATGACCGAAGAGAAGCTCGGCGATCTGCTCCGCGGAGCCATCGAGCCGCTCTCCCTCGAAACGCCTATTGGCGAAGAGGGTGAGAGCCGCCTTGCAGACCTTATTCCGGCGCCAGATGCCCACAATCCTGTGGCAGAGGCGACCCGTGGCGCACTCAGAGACGAGCTGATGGCAGCTCTCGATGAGCTCACTCCACGAGAAAAAGATGTCATCCTTCTTCGCTACGGCCTGGATGGCGATGAGCCTCGCACGCTGGAAGAGGTTGGCAGAGCTCTGGAAGTAACGCGCGAGCGCGTTCGACAGATCGAATCGTCCGCTCTCGCGAAACTGCGGAAGCGTGGCCGCAAGTGCCGCCTACGGGACCTTATGTCCTGATAGCGGCGGTGCTTCAGAGTGTTTAGAATAGAGGCCTGGCCGGTCGTAAACCGGGCAGGCTTTTGTTCTGTATGGGCTTGCTCCGTTTCTGCCATCTTAAGGCTGTTTAGTAATGATCTCGTATTTTCCAGTTACAGTTGCTTTATTTGCGGCGGGAGCGACCTTTGCCGGAGGTCGCTTTGCCTTGCGAACGGGGCAAGATCATACATGGCTGCCAGGTTTCAGCGCTGGGGCGGTGTTGGGTGTAGCGCTTTTCGACCTTGTGCCGGAAGCGCGCGACCTCAACCCACACAGAGCCTATTCCGCAGCGCTCCTTGGCTTTACGCTCTACACGATTCTGTACAGACTCCTGCCAGCCTATACCGACTCGGCATCGCGTGAGCCAAACACTGGTGGCGCAAGCCGTGCTGACGCGGCGCTAGTGAGCTTTGCGATGCACAGCCTGCTGGATGGCTTTGCGATCGGTCTCGCTTTTAAGGTATCTGGCGCGATAGGAGCTGTGACATCCATTGCCGTCCTGGCTCACGATTTTGTGGATGGCGTCAACACTGTGAGCACGGCTCTCAGAAATACCAACCGCCCGAAACATGTCAATGGTTGGCTTATTGTAGATGCGCTTGCACCTGTCGTAGGTGCAGCGTCCGCCGGGTTTGTCGCGGTCTCAGGACCCGTCCTCGGGACGCTCCTGGGGCTCTTTGGTGGATTCTTTCTGTATATCGGCGCGTGCGATTTGCTGGTGGAAGGCTGGAAGCAAAAGCGCAGCCCCGCAACGATCGGGCTGGCTGGCCTCGGCGCTAGCGCTATCTATGTGATTGTGCATATAGCAGGAGTACACTAGGTGTTATTAGTTCACTGGAGGCACGTACATCCAAACACCAAAAACCTAACACCGCAAACCAAACACCTCCCATTACCCTCTTACCCCGTTACCGAATTACCCAATCACCTTGCATCCATCCAACTCGCAATCGCTCCGCGTGCTCTGTCCGGCGCATCGAGATGCATCGCATCAATCACCTTCAACTCCGCCTTCTCTCCAAGCCGTCCACAAAGCTCCTCAACCCGGTTAACTGGCAGCAAGATATCGCTCTTTGCCGCGATCACAAGGCAGGGCAGTCCGTTCAATGCGGGCGCCGAAGCAATCAATCCGTTCAACCCTTTCAAGAGTTCTATCGGTGGCGCACCGGTTACATGATCGGCCCGAGCGGCCAGCATCGAGGCGCCTGCCACACTCTCAAACCCTCGCTCGGGGTCAAGTCCCATGCAGATAGAAACCAGACCAACGATTGCCGGCAAAGCGCTGTTTTCCTGCCTGAACGTTCGATCCCATGCCGCAGCCTGCATGGAGGCCGCAGCGCCCATCGAGTGCCCAACCAAAACGATTCCATCCGTTTTACAATTCGTTCGAACCCATGAGATGGCATCCTGAACACCCTCGGCCGCCTGCTCAATTCGGTCCATAGATCCGCCGGAAGCTCCAAGCTTGTGGCCGATAGCATCAAATGTAAGGCATGGGTAACCGTTATTGCACAGATAGCAGGCGAGCCCATCGAGGCTATACTTGCCGGATGTGAATCCGTGGGAAAGGATAACTGTAAGGTACTTATGCCTCGCCTCGGGTCTATAAGAGAGACCGGCTAGCCTTACTCCGCACGATGGAATCCAAACCGAATCGAGCTTCAATGGGTCACTACCTTCTTAATTCTACTGCCATAGATTAATAGAGCCGTAAAGAGGATGCACGAAAGCGGGAACCAATCCCCAAGGCGAGTATAGAGCGACTTGTCACTCAACAGGTGCACTCGTTTCACAACATAGCCTGGCGAGTAGGTGGGGACGGCCCCGGATCGCCGTCCTCTGGAATCGATGATGCATGTTATCCCGGTAGATGTTGATCGAACAGTGTCTCGGCGATTCTCCACAGCCCGCATCACCACGGCCGAAAGGTGCTGTTCTATCCCCGAATCGCTCTGCAGCCAGTCGTCATTGCTCTGGTTAATCAGCAGATTGGCGCCGGCCGTGGCCATGTGCCTCGCGTAAGCCGGGTACACCGATTCGTAGCAGATAAATGGCCCGAGAGAAACAGACGTGCCATGCAAATCGACAAAGTTAAGGGGCCGATTTCCGCTTCCCGGCACAATGTCCGTCGGCGGGAATTGAAAGGTGCTGTCGAGAAATTCGGGCAGCGCAGATCGGAACGGAATAAACTCTCCAAACGGCACCAGGTGCTGCTTGTCGTACCTTTGTGGCTCGGCGCCATCGGGCGTAAATAGCACCGATGAGTTGTACTCTTTGCGTGATCTAGGTTCCACGACTTGTGAACCTGTGGTGAGCGCGGCCCTCGAATGTTCTGAGATTGAGATCAAAGTCGAGCGTGCAGCGTTGTCGTTGACGGCATCACCGGGTGATGCGCCCTCCGGCCAAACGAATAGAGAGATAGGGTCCGAACCTGCACTGTTCTGATGCTCCTGGGCCTCTTGGGTTAGCTTTGAAATCACGCTCAGATCTCGCAGGGTATTCGTGTCTCCCGTCGCGTGAAAATTCGGCTGCATCGCTGCAGCGACAATGGTCGGCGCATGAACCGGGCTAAAGAGCTTGAAAATTCCATAAAGACAGGCGATCGCGGCGGTTGCGGCTGCCAGCGGAATTTGTGAGCGCTTCCAATCTCTTGGGTTTGCTAGAGACCAATAATCTGCGAGCGCCGCATTAAACAGCACGACAAGAAAGCTCACTCCAACCGCGCCTGTGATATCTGCAATCTGAATCATAGGCAGGCACAAAGTCTGCGTGTAGCTAACCTGCGCCCACGGCATGCCGATTGTACCAACCGTTCTTAGATACTCCATCGCGGTCCAGGCCGCGGCAATCCCGATAACGCGACGCCAACCAGTCTGGCTTTGCCAGATCAGCCAGGCGAATCCTGCCCAGAGCGCATAGAAGAGAGCTAAGAGCAGGGTGAGAGCGAACCACGCGACCCAGCCAATGGCAGAATGGGTCCAGGATGATATGATGGTGCCGGTCCAGTACCACACAATACCTAAATAGACCCAGCCAAAGATGTACCCGCGCCACAGCGCCTGTCGAAATCGACCGGCTCGAGAAATGGATAAAATCAGTGGGCATACAGCTATCCACGCAAGCGGCCACAAATTTGCAGCCGGGCAGGATAGCCAGAGCAGAACGCCCGCGAGAAGTGCGAGCCTTAAACCGTAAGGGCGTCGTTCCGCGGATTGTTCGACACTACTAGGATCGGTCATAATAGGTTGTAACTTGCTAATCGTTCTATTTCCGAGAACTTCCGCCAATTGGCAGGTATCTTTGTACCAGATCGTATGGAGAATATCGATGAAACTAAACAATGGCGGGCTGTTTCGCAGTAAACAGATTGTGGCATGGATTGGGTGCATCGGAGCAGCTTTGGCTCTGGGATCCGGCTGCGCCTCTTCGGTACCTGGATCTGCTAATACGCTAAATTCGCTCTCCGGCAAGCAGATCAAGGTTTCGATCACGTTTAGACATCCGGTTAATCCTAACTACCACTATTTTTTCCTTATCAATAACACGGGCAGCACTTCAGGGGCATGGCCACAGCCCGTTGGCACGCCTGTTTCCGGACAGGGATATGGAAACGGCTTCGCAACCGGCTCCGACGGAAAGTCCGGCGGGTTTACAGACTTCGTGCTCTACAGCAATAACCAGGTTTATGGCGGTCAGCCCTCTGGCAACTTCGCGCTCTACCATGTCGCAAATGGAACTAATGCAAACAACAGCCAGAACTTCAATCCGAATGGTGTGCCGCTGAACTCTTCTGTCTCGGCAGATGGAGCAACGCTTACATTTGTGCTCGATCTCGCTCAGCTATACCCGTCGCCCATTTCTCAATCTACTGCGTTTAACCTCGCCCAAAACCTGCGCTGGATACAGGTGAACTGTATCGCGACCAATGTCGTGCCGGTTGAGGGCCAGACAAGCATCGCCAAAGCGTTCGATTCGTTTGGTGATGACTCCAGTGGCGTTGGTGGGTATCTGCTCATGGACCTAAAAACGCAATCGGTCTACGCGAATAACGATGGCACGGCAGCAACTTTCACGTGTTCCGAACCAGCGAATGACGACATCTTTATCTCTCCCGCAGGTTCAACGAATCAGGACCCCTCGCTCGACATCATCGACTGGAACATCCAAATCGTCAACACCGCGTCGTAAGCCAAAAACAGACTGAGAACCAAAACCATCATCTGTATAACCTTAGAAGATTATCATTCCTGCGCCATAATAGACGCATAATAATTGTTTGTCCGGGTACTTAAACCGGCCGACGCGTGGGCGCGTCAGGAGAACTAATATGCCATTGACAGCGCTTTCTCATGCGGACCTGCAGTTGCTGACAAAAAGATTTGACGAGCTTCGTCATACAGATATCATCACCTCCAAGAGAGTTTCCGATCTTATTAAGGAATGGGAGCCGAAGGTCAAGCCCGACGCTAAAGATAAAGAAGAGACCTTTACACTGGTCTATCCCAACGGCAAAACGACAGGCGTCGCGAGCCCGCGCTGGTTGGCGCATCTCGTTGGCCTGCGCCACCGTGCGGTTCATATTGGTTTTCGAACAGAGACTGGCCTGATCGCGATTCAGCGACGAAGCTACAACAAGGCAGATTGGCCGAATATGCTGGATATGGCCGTATCCGGTCACGTGCCGCAGAACTATCAGGGTCACGATATCACCTACGAGCAGGGAGCCTGGAAAGAGATCGAAGAGGAGATTGGCCTGATTGAGCGCGACGCGATCCGGACACTGAAAGAGGCCAAGCTGGTTCCTATTGGTGAGCCGTACTTTTCGTTCGATATTGATAGAAGCACGAATCCGCCGTTTTACAACGCCGAAGCGCGGCAGGTATATGGGGCAACACTTACGGGTGAAGGCCTTGCTCGACTGCGATTTACGGACGGGGAAGTTGCGGGACTGACCTTCGTCAACCCCGAGACAGCCTGGGATATCCTGGGTAAGGAGACTGGCGCAAGTGGTTTCCACTACTCGATGCCGCGATTTCTTGGATGGGTCGAAACGCTGCCGATCGTCAAACCTGCCGAAAACTGGCGCGGGCTGGGGATTTGACTGGTTTCCCCTCCCCGCCGAGCTTGTATAACAATGTGTCGTATTTCACCCTTTTTCCAGAGGCACGCAGTCGGTCCCTCTCCCTTGAAACCCTTCGTTCCTCAGAGCGGGCGAGGGACTGATGCACCGCCTGCCGGTTTAAGGTTTGCCTTGTCGGTGGCCTCTTCTTATCTCGGAGAGCCGTACTTCCCTAATTTCCCTTCCCCACACGATACCGCACGGCGCCGCCAATCTCTCCAAGTGTAAACTGGTACCTTGATCCAGAGTTGTTCAGCTTAACGGTTACCTTTCCAATTGGCTTTCCTGCCAGGTCCAGCGCCTCAATACTCCGATAGTCGGCGTTGCCGAACGGCTTCCTGGCATCAATCTCAACCAGAACCTTAGCGTCGCGCGGGAATGGAATGATGGTCACTGTGCCGTCGGTCTGCTTCTGGAACTGCAGACTCCCATCTGTCCAGACGTCGCCAAAATTCACAGCCGCTCCCACGAGGTTCACATGCTCTTTGCGCTCGGCGTCCAATGCATTCTCTGGGACATCTTCTGGCGACTTGCGAAAAGTGATAGTTTCACCGTGATCTGTTACCGTGATGACACCAAGAATAACTCTGTCCGTCTCATCGTGCACTCCCTCGAGTCGAAGCCTTTCGCCTGTGGCGGGTGTGTATATGCCCGTTTTGAGTTCGTAATCGCCGTCCTGTACGTCGGCGCCAAACGTCGTCTCCACAGGAACGCCCATCGTCACCTGACCAACGGGCCATTCCGACGGCTGCGAACCAATCCCCGAGCCAGGCTGCATCAGTATCTTTTCTCCGCCCGTTCCACCTGCGCCTGTGAGGTGAATGAACTGTACGTATCCCTTCGGCAGTGCAGCGCCAACTTGCCATGAGTATCTCAGGCTAAACTTTCGCGGCCCCGTTTGCGCAAAGTTGCTAGCGGACGGCCGAACTCGCCGCGGCCGCTCAGGTCCTGTCCAAACTGAGCGTGCGTTCACAAAGAGTGAGTCTGGCGTTCGGCATAGATCGGTGACAATGCCGTTACCTTTATCGTCGTTACGAAGCGCAGTGCTGGCCTCAAATCCCTGAGCGATGGCAATCCAGCCATATTGAGGCACGGCAGGATAACGCTTGTCGGGCTGCCATGCCTGAGCATTGCTGTTCGCATAGATCGTCAGGCCGTTTGCGTAGAATATTCGAACGCGGTCGAACGCTCCGGCTTCGGCCGCAGCTGCGCCGGCACCAACAAAACGGCCGTCCTTTTCGTAGCCAATCGTTTGCACAGCAGCTTCCGCATATCGCGCTGTCAGCGGCCAGATCAAATTGTGCTCTTGCCAGATAAATGGCAGGCTGTTTTGAAATACCGATGCGATAAATCCTGCGTGACCGTATGCAACCTCCTGCATCCGGTATTGGTCCAACGTTTTCATCGAAGGGATGCGCGTGTGCCACACCTTGTCGAAATCCCCAGGCACCCAACGCTCGACGTAGCCCATTCCGTGGTTAAATTGCAGCGGATGGATCGCGGCGAGGTCAAAGTCAACCAGCAGTGGGGCAGTCATTCCGGTATTGCCGGGTACTCCCGTACCGAACTGGGCCTCAACACCATCGAGCAGTCCACTCCAATACCAGTGGTTGTTTCCTTCGCCAAGTACTGGCCCTCTATGTGTCTCCCTGAATAGCTTCCACAAATTCCTATGTGCATCCCACACCGTGCTGAACATTCCTGCACCGGCATGGTCGGATCGAAAATCGACATGGAACCAGGGTGGTACCGCGGAATGCACATCGAGATAGCTAGCATTCGGCCGAAACCGCTCCTGCACCTGAGGTGTAATCTCTTTCGCGTATTTTAAGATTGCATCCGGCGCAACTGCGAAAGACTGAATTCCGGTTCCTTCGTTCAGCCAGGCAGTAACCCGTTGGCCTTTGGAATCCCGGGCAACGTCCGACTCGTTCCAGGAGCGAGCGTTAGGGTAGAAGTCGACATAGTTTTCATGCAGCGAGATAAGCTCGCCTAAGGATGAAGCTGTGCTGGTCCACACCTTCATTGCCGTGTCCCCACCGAGCGGGGCATAAGCCGGAAGCACATCCGGCAGCATATTGTCGTAGCCGCCGTTCTGCCACACATGGGCTATGGTCAGAAGGTGAGTGATGCCGTACGATGCGAAGTCCTTCAGGAGAGCAGCGTTATCACTATAGTTTCCGCCCCAGGTATCCAGCACAATCTTATCGGAAAGCTTGTGCCGAAACGGCGATGGTGGGTTAGCGGGAGTCGGCACTACGCTCAACAGGTCCGGCGAAACCGCATAGTAGTAGGTCTCAGATACCCGGTTGCGCTTTCCATCTGTTAGCGGAGCATAGGTCGAGATCCCATTCTCAAGCTGGCTTGCATGCGATCGTTGATGGTCGATAATAACATTCGCGAAGAGACCGCTATCTGGGAAGTAGCTTACCGGCCCATAATAGGGGATATTGACAAGCCTTCGGAACGCAACTGGCCCGATAGCGCCTGGATGGATGGCGGAGATATAGGGATCTTCTGAGCTGACATCGGCTCTTGCGTAGTTTCCAGCCGGCATACTGAGCACCGTCTTTACAGTAACCGTTCGACCGGCGACGGAATATTTCGATAGGCAGATTGTGCGATCACCCGAGCGCGTCACAGCAGTCTGCAAAGACACCTGATTTGCGTCGCTGCGAACAATCTTTCCATTGGGTAGCACAAGGTCGAGAACGGCTCCCGCGCCCAGGCCGAAACGAACAGGCTCACCATTTATGCGACTGATCTTACCGGTCCAGCCATTCAGCAGCCCCACCTGACCAGGGATGAATTGTTGAGCAAACTTAATTTCAGGATAGGCTGCGCAGAACGGAGGCGCTATCCCAGCCCCGGAACGATAGTCTTTGATGAGGTCGATTCTCTTTTGAGCTATAGGCGCAACGTGCGCACCCGTTGCGGCAGCTCCTTCGACGGAGATGGTTCGGTCGCCCCAAAAAGCATAGTCATAGCTGGGGTCATCCTTGGGCCCTGGATCGGACTCGAATCTTAACTTAAATGTCTTGCCGGCCCAGCCGGTTAGGTCCAGGGTAGCGGGCAGCCACACGGCAGTTGTTTGGTTCTGGTCGAAGATCTTCTCGTTATCGACAAACACTCTAAATGTTGCCCCGTCCGATTTGCCAGGCCCTGTCTCACCCTCTTTCATTGCAATTGCGAAGCTAAGCGTAACCTTATTTGCGGTTGGAAGCGAGAGCTGAAGAGTCTGATCGGTGGTGCCCGTGCCACCACGCCAAGGTGGGTGGATGAGAAAGATGTTCTTGCCGGCCTGCACTCCGAAAGGGGTGCAGGAGATGCCCGTCGCATCGTCAAAATGTCCCGACCACCCTGTCGGCATTTCGCCTCCAGTCCCACTGCGATAGCGCCAGCTTACCGAATAGAGACCGATATCATCGATCTTGGTCACTCCTGCCGGGAGCCGCACAGAGGGTGAGGTCTGACACGAAGCCGAACCCACGCTGAGCAGTAGGCTGAGCGCAATGAACCACGATCTCAACATTAAGTTCCTCGCAATCGCAAACAACCGGCGCCTAACAGCTCAGCGCCGGGCACGTGTTAGACTACTGACATAACAACATTTGCACTAACGAGGAACCAATACCTGCGCAACTGTTTCGCCGCGTGGTCAGCATCAAAATCACCGACGATCCGCATCACCAAAATCCAAAACCCCAATACCGACATCCTAACCCGCTAAACTCTTCCTGAAGTCCGTCATGTTCGGTACCCAGTGGATGCCATTTGCCGCGAACGCCCTCGAGACCTGCTCCGATACCTGTCCGCCAGCATACACCCGAACAGAAGCTGGAAGCAATTTTCGTATCTTGGGAATCTCTGTCAGCAGCCTCGGGTCGTCGCACGGAAAAATTATACTGAGCGCAACCGCATCGGCTCGGAGCTTTATTGCAGCTCCTGCAATCTCTTCGGCTGGCAGATTCGGCCCCAGATAGATCGGCTTCCATCCGCTCGATGTGGCCGATACCGCGGAGATCAGCGCACCAAACTCGTGAAGCTGGCCTGCGGGTGTTGTCACGATGATTACCCGCGCATTTTGCCGAGCCTGATAGGACGCAATGATCTCGCCTAGATAGCTTCGAATCACCGCAGAAGCCATGTGTTCGTTAGCCGCGCGGATCTGCCCATGAGCCCACAGGTCACCGGTCACATGGAGCAGTGGCAAGATGATCTCGTCGATAACTCGCTGATGTCCCAGTACTGCCCCGGATCGTGATAGAACCTCATCGAGGGTAGCTAAATCCATTTCCTGAACTGCGGCGAGGCAAGCAGCGAGCGGATCTTGGGATTCCTCCAAATTTACAGCATGGGCATCTTGCGATGCTGGCTCTCGCGCATTTGCAATCTCGTTTAACTGATCGATGCTTAGCCCTGCTACGCGACTGATAGTACAGCCAGCCTCGGTAACTCTTCTCAAGAGGTGCAGCTTTTGTACGTCTTCACTGCTATACAACCTGCGGTTGCTTGCTGTTCTGGCTGGAAGCAATACGGCGTACCGGCGTTCCCACGCTCGGATCGTGTGCGCAGAGAGGCCAGTGTTCATAACTACATATTTAATTGTATGCATTGCATCGTTCATGGTGAGAATTGTACCAGTCGTGTCTATAAAGCGTCAAACATTGGAGAAGTATTTGTTTGCATGTTTGTGCTCACAGGATTGAAAATACTGCCAAGCGCAAGGAATGAGCAAATATTTGACAAAATATAGACAATATATGAACAACAACACAAATTTTAATGTATACTTGTTCGTAACCACGCAAAATGTTGCAAATGGGGAACGGCTTCTGGCGCCAGCTACCGACGTCAGGGTTGTTGCGGCATCAAATGGTGATAGGTGAGGAAACGAGCGATCTCTGTGAAAGTGCTGTAAGCCTCCAGATTCGATATCAGGCGCATCTGGAGGCAGTCGCACACTTTCACAGGGATACCTTTTGTAAATTCGATTTCAAACCTAGCGGCTGCCTCGTTTGGGCCTGGGATAGGAGGATCCAGCGGGTGCAGAAGCCGGCTTGCTCGCCTTCGGGTCCTGCCCAATCTTACTGGTAGGAACGATTTTCCTCAGCTCACTAATCTCGTCTCGCAGTTCAGCCGCATATTCAAAATTCAACGCACGCGAAGCATCTTTCATCTCTTTTTCAAGCGACTTGATTACCTCTTCGACCTGCCCGATAGACATATTTGCGGCGTCCGTAGTCAGCCGCGAAGTAGTGTTCTTCACCGAGTATTCGATCTTCTCTTCTGCAACCTTCTCAGCCTGGATCAGATCTCGAACTGCTTTACGCACCGTCTGCGGTGTGATTCCATGCAGTTCGTTGTAGGCAACCTGCTTAGCCCGGCGCCGATTCGTCTCATCGATTGCACGCTGCATACTGCCTGTGATATTATCGGCATAGAGAATGACCTGCCCGCCAACGTTTCGTGCCGCACGACCAATGGTCTGAATCAGTGAGGTTTCTGACCTTAGAAATCCCTCTTTGTCTGCATCGAGGATAGCGACCAGTGATACCTCGGGAAGATCCAGCCCTTCGCGCAAGAGGTTAATCCCAACGAGTACATCGTGAACGCCAAGGCGAAGATCGCGCAGAATAATAGTTCGTTCAAGTGTCTTGATATCCGAGTGGAGGTAGTTGACCTTTAACTTCAGGTCTTCGAGGTACTCGGTAAGATCCTCGGCCATCTTCTTGGTCAGGGTCGTTACTAGCACGCGCTCTTCACGCTCGACGCGCTTCCGAATCTCCTCGATCAGATTATCTATCTGCCCCTTCGTAGGGCGGATGATCACTTCAGGATCGATAAGGCCGGTCGGCCTAATTATCTGCTCAACAATCTGTTGGGAATTCTCTCGTTCGAACGCCGTTGGGGTCGCAGAGACAAAGATGGTCTGTTTAATGCGAGACTCAAACTCATGCCACTTCAGCGGTCTGTTGTCTGCCGCGCTCGGAAGTCTGAACCCATAGCTGATCAGAACATCCTTTCGAGCCTTATCTCCGTTGTACATTCCCCGTATTTGAGGAAGCGACTGGTGGCTCTCATCAATGACGAGCAGAAAGTCGTCCGGGAAGTAATCAAGCAGTGTGTGTGGGGCGGTGCCAGCCGCGCGACCATCCATAAATCTGCTGTAATTTTCAATGCCGGAGCAGAAACCCAACTCCTTCATCATTTCAATATCAAATCGGGTTCTCTGTTCAATTCGCTGCGCTTCGATCAGCTCGTTTCGCGCTGTAAAGTAGGCGATCCGTTCTTTAAGTTCGATCTCAATCTCAGCGATGGCAGCTTTAAGTCGTTCGTCACCAGCAACAAAGTGGGAAGCCGGAAATACGGTAATGCTTTCTCGGGCGCCTATAATTTCACCGGTTAACGGGTCCGCCAGCGTGATCTTCTCAACATCATCGCCAAAGAACTCTATCCGAATCACAATCTCCTCGTCAGCCGGCTGAATTTCGAGCGTATCGCCGCGCACGCGAAACGTGCCGCGGGTTAGCTCCATATTATTGCGAGTAAATTGCATCTCGATGAGGCGGCGCAGCGCTTGCTCGCGATCCAAAGGGGTCCCGCGCCGAAACATCAATATGGCGTTTTTGTACTCTTCCGGTGAACCCAAACCATAGATACACGATACGGATGCGACAACGATCACGTCCCTCCGCTCCAGCACCGATTGCGTGCTGGAATGCCTCAGGCGGTTGATCTCATCGTTGATGCTGCTGTCCTTCTCAATATAGGTGTCTGTCTGCGGAATATAGGCTTCCGGCTGATAGTAATCGTAATACGAAACAAAGTACTCGACCGCGTTTTCGGGGAAAAACTCTCTGAACTCACTGCAGAGCTGCGCAACAAGGGTCTTGTTATGCGCCAGTACGAGGGTAGGGCGGTTTATTGCCTGAATCACCTGGGCGATCGTATAGGTTTTACCCGTACCGGTTGCGCCAAGGAGAGTCTGGTACCGATTATTCGAATTGAGCCCTTCAACCAGTCGCGCAATCGCCTCAGGTTGGTCTCCCCCGGGAGTGTATTCGGATATCAGCTTGAACTCTGCCAATGCGCACCTCCGGCGGAGATAAAACCCCGCGATTAGTAGACAAATTATACCATGTGTGGCCTTCGTGAGCCTCCTGTGTGGATGCCATGCCTCCATCCTCCGTTGACTCAAGGCGATGGTTTCCGGTATCCTACGCCACAGAGATAAAATAGAACGATAGCGTTACCCGCGACAGCCGCATGAGTTTTCCACGTTTCCCACTCTAACTGTTAAACCTTGTGCCGGGCCGGTGTGTACGTGTTGTGAAAGGGATCCGATATTATGCTTAAGGTGCTGGTCAGCGACCCCCTTGCCGAAGCTGGAATTGATAAACTACGCAAGCTATCCGGCGTCGAAGTCGACGTCAAACTTGGACTCACACCTGAAGAGTTGAAGTCGATTATCGGCCAGTATCACGCTCTGGCAGTGCGCAGCGAGACAAAAGTGACCGCGGATATCCTCGCGGCAGCGGATAATCTCAGAATTATTGGCCGCGCTGGCGTCGGCGTCGATAATATCGATGTGGCTGCGGCAACACAGAAGGGCGTCGTTGTTGTTAACTCGCCGGACGGAAATACGCTTGCTGCTGCAGAGCTCACCGTTGGCCTGATCCTGGCGCTAGCACGCAAGATCCCGGCAGCCGACGCCACGATGAAGGCGGGCAGATGGGATCGCAAAAAGTTTGTTGGCACGGAACTGTACGGCAAGACGATCGGTATCGTGGGCCTGGGCCGCATTGGCTGTGCCGTTGCGCAGCGCCTTAAGGGCTTCGAAGTCGACCTGATTACCTACAACCCATTTGCGACCGAAGAGCAGACCCGCAGCCTGGGTGTCGAACCGGTTTCGTTTGAAGATGTGCTTCGCCGCAGCGACTTTATCTCGGTGCACACCCCTCTCAACAACGAAACCCGCGGCATGATAGGCGCCGAGCAAATCGCCCTAATGAAGGATGGCGTTCGTCTTATCAACTGCGCGCGCGGTGGCGTCATCGACGAAGCTGCGGTGGCCGAAGCGGTAAAATCGGGCAAAATTGGCGGCATCGCATTCGATGTCTTCACGAAAGAGCCGCCGGATGCCGATAACCCTATTCTTGGCCTGCCGAATAGCATCACCACTCCTCACCTTGGTGCATCCTCCGAAGAGGCACAGATCAAGGTCGCAATCGATGTGTGCGAGCAGATCGGTGATGTACTGAATGGTCTGCCTCCCCGAACAGCCGTCAACCTGCCGGTGATCTCTGCCGAAGCCCTTGCGCGATTGGCGCCATTCCAGAATCTTGCTGCGAAAATCGGCAGCCTCCAGATGCAGCTTGCCAGGGCATCCGGCAACACTGGCCGCGCCATCAGCGATGTAGAAGTCGCTTTTTATGGCGACCTGGACGGCCTGCCGACTGGCCCGATTACGCGTGCTGTTCTCAAAGGTTTGATGACGCCGCTCCTCAACGATCCCGTCAACGAAGTCAATGCGCCGTCGCTTGCCGAGGCGCGTGGTATCAAGGTTGTCGAAACACACCATCCAGCGCAGTCCAATCACGCATGCCCGATTGCCGTGCGCGCACGCTTTGCGAATGGTGAGCATACGATCTGTGGAACCGTATACGATGACGCCGCTCACATCGTACACATAGATGGGTACCGCGTCGATATCTTGCCAACAGGCAACATGATCGTTACGGCCCATCATGACCAGCCGGGTATGATTGGTAAAGTTGGCACGCTGCTGGGCGAGCATAAGATTAACATCGCCGGTATGAATGTCGGCCGCGATAACTCAGGCGGCAGGGCGATCATGGTACTGCTGGTCGACGATCCGATCTCGGCCGACCTGATGGGTAATATCCGCGCCATTCCAGGTATGGAGACGGCGCAGCTCGTTAGCCTGTAATCATTACGAAATCCAGAGCCCGCACTGCTGCGTTTTAGGGTTATCAGAGCGGAGGTCGCGCGTACGCAGCAGACGTGCGGCCTTGACGCGCCGGAGTGCGGCGCCTGCTCGAAAGAGAGAGAGCTTAATGACGGTTGAAACCACCTCCGCCCAGTCCGTTCCGATGAAGCTTGGTCACAGCCCGGATTCGGACGATGCGTTTATGTTTTATGGCCTTGCCGAGAAGAGAGTCGATTCGGAAGGTCTTGCTTTTGAGCATATCCTCAAGGACATTCAAACGCTTAACGAATGGGCCAAAGAGGGGCGTCTCGAGTGCACGGCCATCTCCGTTCATGCCTATGCCTACGTTCACGATAAGTATGCGATCCTCACCCATGGCGCAAGCATGGGCGATGGCTATGGCCCGATGGTCGTTATTCGTAAAGGGGATGAAGTTGCGGACCTGTCCAAGGTTAAGATTGCTATCCCAGGATTGATGACAAGCGCCTACCTTTCCCTATGCCTCTACATCGGCAAACCGTTCGAATATGTCGTAATGCCATTCGATACCATCATGGAGGCGGTTGCCGCAGGCGAGGTGGATGCAGGGCTCATCATCCACGAAGGTCAGCTTACCCATGAATCGCTGGGATTGAAGAGTATCCTGGACCTAGGCAAATGGTGGAAGGATGACACGGGCCTGCCGTTGCCGCTCGGCGTCAATGCGATCCGAAAGGATCTTTCCGAGGATCTACAGTTGCGTGCCAGTCGCGCGCTCAAGGCGAGCATCGTGCATGCACTCGAGCACCGTACAAACGCTCTTAACCATGCCATGAAGTACGCGGGAGACATGGATACTGGCACCGCAGATCAGTTTGTTGGCATGTACGTGAATAGCTGGACCGTTGATATGGGCGAGGCAGGGAAAAGAAGCATTCAGCTTTTTCTCGATCGCGCGAGTCAGCAAGGACTTATTGAACCTGTAGGCGCAGTTGTCTTCGTAGAGTAGTTTATCTCAAGAGTAACGCAGGTGCCTATGTCAACCAAACCAACCGAGCCACTGTCCGAAGTCCTTCATCGCGGGATGCAGCGCGCCAGATCCTACGACTGGCAGGGCGCTATCGAGCACTTTCGAAGAGGGGTCGCCCTAAACCCGGAGAGCGTTGAAGCCAGGTTTCGACTTGGCTGGGCGCTGTGGAACGCTGCCGATGGTGAAAAGCCCACCATTGCTGATATGGCCATGGTCTATGGCGCACAGGTCTTCGGCTTCGATAACACGGCAAGAGACGGAAAGAGGAAGGTTCAGTCTTACCGACAGCTTCTTTCCGATTCGGTCTACTACCTGAACTCCGTATTGGAGCGCGATCCCGAACATGCGCGTGCCTACTACTATCTGGCGAAAGCGCTTAACGCTGCAGATCGCAAGCCGGAAGCGGACGCTGCTGCCCGTAAAGCCGCGCAGCTCGAGCCTGGCAACACCAACTATAATTCCCTCGCCCAGTCGCTGGAGCAGGTGAATCCCCGGCAGTCGGATTCAAACGCAGATCCGCTGCCGCGGTCCGGTGGTGGTATGGAGCCCAGCTCCTGGGACGATCTCGTGCTGAACCCGAAGACGAAGCGGGAACTTCGCCAAATGCAGTTGATGTTGGAAAAGCCGGATCTCGCACTCGAGCTTGGAGTGCAGTCGCCAACAGGCGTGCTGCTAAAAGGTCCGCCAGGAACAGGTAAAACCACCATAGCCCGCGTGCTCGCAACCGAGGCGAAGTGCAGCTTCTACTCGATTACCCCCGCAGACATCAATCAGATGTACGTTGGCGAAAGTGAAAAGCGCGTTCGAGACCTGTTTGCAAAAGCACGTGCCAATCCTCCCGCAATAATCTTTGTCGACGAGATTGATGCGCTATTGCCCGCCCGCCAGGGCGGCAGCGTCACCGTCCACTCCGATAAGGTCGTAAATCAGTTTCTTCAAGAGATGGATGGCATCACTCCTAACAGCAGAGTTTTTATAGTTGGTGCAACCAATCGACCAGACATGCTCGATTCCGCGTTGAGGCGCGGCGGCCGGCTTTCGCGTGAAATCGAGATTCCACTACCCGATCTAGATGCGCGGCGACAGCTATTCGACATTGTTACGAGAAAGGCAAACCTTGACGACAATGTTGATCTTGAAGCTCTCGCACGGGACACCGATGGTTATAGCGGCGCAGATATCAAAGCGCTCGTAAATGAGGCGGGCCTCCAGGCGCTGATCCGCATCGCAGATGCAGATTCGAATCTGCCGCGCACTCTTACCATGTCCGACTTTTCAGGGGCGCTGCACAACCTGGGATAACGACAATTTGCAGCGCGCGCAAATTGCAGCCAACAAGTGAACGAACGAAGATTAGTTTGACATAACAAGAAATACCGTGCTGAGAGGAAGGATTTAGAGTTGGCTAAGCTCATACTTTTGCGACATGGTCAGTCGACCTGGAATCTAGAGAACCGGTTTACCGGTTGGGTGGATGTACCGCTAACAGAAACAGGCATCAAAGAGGCTGAAGAAGCCGGCGAAAAGATAAAAATCGCTGGAATTCACCTGGATATTGCTTACACGTCGGTCCTGAAACGCGCACAGGATACCCTAACGCTTTGCCTCAAAACTGCAGGGCAGGAGGGTCTGCCGACCGTTTTCGATCAGGCGCTAAATGAGCGCCACTATGGCGACCTTCAGGGCCTCAACAAAGCGGAGACCGCGGTTAAGTTTGGCGACGCACAGGTGAAGCTATGGCGCCGAAGCTACGACGTCGCCCCGCCCGGAGGAGAGAGCCTCAAAGACACTGCAGCGCGCACGCTCCCTTACTTTAATGACAAGATCCTATCTGATCTTAAAGAAGGTAAGAACATCATCATCTCGGCCCACGGCAATAGCCTTCGCGCTATTGTAATGGAGCTGGATAACCTCTCGGAAGCTCAGGTTATCGAGCTCAATATTCCAAATGGCGTTCCGATCGTGTACGACTTTGACGACAAGGGCAACCCGGTCGCAAAGAACGAACTGTAGATATCGCTTAATCAAAACGAGCCAGAGCGAATGCCCTGGCTCGTTTTATTGAATCGTAGTCGCGTGTTGTGCGTAACCGAATTCGTACAAACACTGAACACCCAAAACCTAAAACCTACTTTATCTCACCAAAATAGAAGTAGGATTTCGGAGCTGCATTGGCCCGCCGCCTGTAGCGCCAAATGAGATCCAGTTTTTGCCCGTCATATCGTCGATCCGAACAATCCGATCGTTGCCGGTATCGGCAATGTAGATGTGGTCACTAGAATCCACCCAGATTGCCGTTGGATTGTTGAATTGATTGACCCCTGAACCCTCGACGCTTCCAAGCGTTACCCATCCACCGCCATCGATGCCATTCACGCGAACAATTCGGTTGTTGTACGTGTCGGCGATATAGAATCTAAACAGATGGTCGACGAATATCCCGGTGGGTTTGTTGAATTGACCCTTGCCTGCGCCAACGCCGCCGCCAAGTTGATGCCATCCGCTAGAATCGATATCCGTCATTTGAACGACTCGGTTGTTGAATAGGTCGTTTATGACGTCGATCCCATCCGTTACATAGATCTTCTCCGTTGGGTCCACAAAGAGCCCGGATGGTGCGCCAAAATGGCCAGTGCCTTTACCCTTGCCGCCCAGAACGGTCCAGTGTGTAACCGCCATATCATCCATTCGCGTAATTCGGTAGTTGCCCTTGTCAGCTACATAGATCCGATTCTCGGGGTCAGTGAATACCGCAGCGGGAGACCGAAACTGCCCTTTGCTTTCGCCGGATATTCCAACGGTAGTCCAGCCGTCGCCCTGCATGTTGTCAACGCGTACGATGCGGGAGTTGCCTGTATCCGCAATAAAGATGTGCCCAGCCTGATCTACATAGGCGAAGTTGGGTGAATCGAGCGCTGTCGATTTCTGTGCATTACTGGCAGAGAGGGTCTTCCAACCCTTGCCATCCATGTCATCGATACGCACAATACGATTGTTGCCGCTATCCGCCACGTAGATGTGCGATCGCGACTGCTCAATGACGGGGTCGTTGTTCTGGCAGCCCTGTATAGCCAGACTCATTGTAACTGCTACAGTTATTCCAAACCAACGCAAACGATCTTTAATCAATTTGCCCCTCCGGTTACATTCTTCCCGTACAATCGGTCCCATAATAATGACGTAATAAAGTGAGTATGGCACGTGCAATTCGAAACTGCAACAGCCGTCTGCAAGGACTATTGGTCCAGTGCAAACTCACGAATTGCTTCGTTCGTCTTTACATTCAGATACGCGAGGATGGGATGGTACATCATGGCAAAGGCGCCATGGCGTAAGCTTCATCGTTCTATCACTTTCGCCACCCAACATTGGTTCGAGGAGGAATCGTAGGCTATGAGCACCTCAGTTCATGCGAATGGAGTCCATCGCAAACACCGGGAGCCCCTTCCGGATGCGCCGGAACAAATAGGCGCGCCGCCGGAGAGCTCCAATCCCTATAAGAACGCACTTGAGCAGCTTGATATTGCCGCGCAATATCTTAACCTGGATCCCGGCATTCATGAAGTGCTGAAGCATCCAGAACGGGAACTCACGGTCAACTTCCCGGTTAAGATGGAAAACGGCACGACGCGCGTCTTCACGGGATACCGTGTTCAGCATAATATCGCTCGGGGCCCAAGCAAAGGCGGCCTGCGCTATAGCCCACGTACCGATCTTGATGAGGTTCGTGCTCTTGCGATGTGGATGACATGGAAGTGCGCAATCGTTAATATCCCGTTTGGAGGCGCCAAAGGCGGAGTCGTTTGCGATCCTAGAGCGCTTACTCCGTTGGAACTCGAACGGTTGACGCGACGTTACGCTTCCGAAATAAGTATCGTGATCGGTGAACACACGGATATTCCTGCGCCGGACATGGGCACAAATGCGCAGACTATGGCGTGGGTGATGGACACCATCTCGATGGCCCGCGGGCATACGGCGCCTGCAGTTGTTACGGGTAAGCCGATCGCAATCGGCGGGTCCGAAGGCCGATCCGACGCGACGGGCCGCGGCATTGTTTGTATCGCGCTTGAAGTGATCAAAGAGTTTGGGCTAAAGATGGATGGCCTGCGAGTCGCCGTTCAGGGATTTGGTAATGTCGGCGGAGTTGCAGCGCGAATTTTCCATGAGGCTGGCGCAAAAGTCGTCGCAGTAAGTGACGCTCTTGGCGGACGATATGATGAGAACGGCCTCGATATTCCACGACTGATCCAGTACGCAAACCGCGATGGCTCGCTGTCTGAGCAGCCTATAGGCGAGGCTATTGGTGCAAAAGAGTTGCTAGAGCTCGATGTGGATGTTCTGGTTCCGGCGGCAATTGAAAACCAGATAACTGCCGAGAATGCCGCCCGCATTAAAGCGAAGATCGTGATTGAAGGCGCGAATGGACCAACGACCCCAACCGCAGACCACATTCTGCGTGAGCGTGGTATCTTCCTTGTGCCAGACGTTCTCGCAAATGCTGGCGGAGTGGTGGTCTCCTATTTTGAATGGGTGCAGGACCTTCAGTGCTTCTTCTGGGACGAGGCTGAAGTCAACGAGAAGATGCAGGCAATCATGCGCCGATCCTACCGCGATGTGCGCCAGATGTCACTGGATAAGAAGGTGGACATGAGGTTGGCAGCCTACCTGATCGGTGTCAAGCGCGTCGCAGACGCAGCCCTCATCCGCGGCATCTTCCCTTGATATGAGGGAGGTTGGGCAACAACAGCATCACAACTAACCTACGAGCCGGCGGCCATCCAAAGCCGCCGGTCGGAGACTAATGAACCCTTTGGTCCAACTTGTATGGGAGCAGATTGGCGGCTGGATTGGGATGGTCGCCTACATTACTGGCATCGCATCCGTTATCTATGCCGTTCGCAACAAAATAGGCACCTGGCCAACCAATATTGTATCGGTCACGTTATTTGGCTATATCTTCTGGAAAGCGCTCGATCCCTCCAATGCCCTGTTGCAGATCCTCTACTATCTGCCCATCTCTATCTATGGCTGGTGGGTGTGGCTGCGATGCGGCCCAACCCGTAACGACGATCTGCCCGTAACCGGCCTCTCCAACAGACATCGGCTCTCATGGGCGCTCGGTACTGCTGTTGTTTGCGTTATCTGGGGCTATCTAGAAGCGCATCATAAGCTCGACGTCAAACAGCCCTGGTGTGATGCCTCTACCACCGTAATCAGCATCGCAGCGCAGTATCTTCAGACAAAGAAGCGGATCGAGAACTGGATTCTCTGGATCGTTGTGGATATCGTCTATGCGTTTTATCTCTTCCCGGTGCAGCACCTTACGGCGCTTGCCACCCTCTACTTCCTGTTTCTGGTAATGGCGTTTCAGGGCTGGTGGGCCTGGCATAAAATAATGAAGGGCCAGCATATCGACCCAGAAGCAGTGACGCGAGGCATTGAGACGGAGTGGAAGCAGTCATAATATCAGCAGATCTATTAGATGCCCAGTGTGGCGAGGGAGTGAACCGGAATGCCTTCTGACGACAGCAAGAAGCTAGTACTCGTGGATGCGTACAGTCTGCTATTCCGGGCCCACTTCTCCAATCCTTACCTCACCGCGCCAGATGGCAGCCCGACCGGAGCGCTCTTTGGCTTCAGCAACATGCTGCTCTCGATCCTCAGCAATCAAAAGCCAAATTCGATTGTCATCTGCTGGGATGGGCCTCAGCGAACGCACCGCAAAGAGGAGTACGAAGCCTATAAGGCACACCGCCCAGAAGTAGACCCAAACCTGGTGCTGCAGATGCCTGGAGCGAGAAAACTGGTCGAAGCCTTCGGTATACAGTCGGCAGAATTGCCGGGCTATGAGGCCGATGATCTCATCGGCACCCTCTCGGTACGTGGCAGCGCTCAAGGTTTTGACGTGGTTATCGTCACTGGAGACTCCGATCAGCTGCAGCTAGTGAAGGAAAGTGTTCGCGTTGAGATTTGTCAGCGCGGAGTTACAGAGGTGAAGGACTATAATGCAGCGGCTGTGGAGGAACGCTATGGCGTGCCGCCGAGTCGCCTGCCAGATTGGAAAGGCCTGGTCGGCGACACCTCCGATAACATCCCAGGCGTCCCAGGCATCGGCGAAAAGACTGCAACTGCGCTGCTGCAAAAGTTCGGCGATATGGAAACGCTGCTGCAGCACGTGCCTGAAGTCACACCCAATAAGGCGCGACTAGCGCTCGAAACCCATGCGGATCAGGCCCGCCTGTCAAAGCGGCTCGCAACTATCGTCTGCGATGCTCCCTTCGAGCTGCCTGTGGAGCCCTACGCACCCACAGATCGAGTGTGGAACCAGGTTCGAGACTTGTTTCAAAGCTTAAAGTTCCGCTCGCTTCTGTCCCGATTGCCACAGCCAGTCGCCCCTCCGGCGCCTCCTGCTCCCATTTCACCTACAGTGGTGGCCCAGGGTTCGCTCTTCAGCTTTGATGAGCCGGAAGTCGACACGGTCGACATTGCCGCTGTCGACACTGCTGCCGAAAGCCCGATTAAGGTTAAGAAAATCGCAGATCATGCGGAGTTCGTGGCTGCGATGAAAGCTGTCCACGTTGTTGGCCTGGCAGCTCTTATGATCGAAACGGAACTGGGATCTCCGCTGAAGCTTAAATCAATCAGATTCGCGGCCACTAAAGATACCGTGTGGGCCGCAGATGTCAGTGCGCAGCCTTCAGACGATTCCGGCGGCCTCTTCGGCGAAGACAGCGGCTTTAGCCTTGCCGCCGAAGATTTGCTTGCGCTTCTAAATCCAGCCAACTTAAAGTTGATCTGCCACAACGCCAAACCTTCGCTTCACGTGCTCGCTGCCGCCACAAACGAACTTCTGAGCCCCGTCATCGCCTTCGACACGATGATCGCAGCGTATCTCCTCGATTCGGGGCGGGCAACGTATCCCATATCGGACCTGGCTGAGAAGTATCTAAGCTCTACCGGCGATGTTTCGGCCGATTCCGAACCTGCGCTGTTATTGAAGCTAGCAGACGCGATGCAGAAACAGCTAGATACACTGAACATGACCGATGTCATGGCGCGCGTCGAGCTTCCTCTCGTTACCGTGCTTGCTCAGGTGGAACGGGTTGGTCTGCTTGTCGATCGCAGCTATCTTTCAACCCTCAGCTTGCGGCTCAATCGAGACATGATCAATCTCGCATCGGAAATCTATCGTATTGCAGGCGAAGAGTTCAACATCGGTTCACCCAAGCAACTTCAAGTTGTCCTTTTCGAGAAGCTTCAGCTGCCAACCGGCAAGAAGAACAAATCCGGATTTACGACCGGCGCAGACCTTCTTGAAGCGCTGGCTCCTGAGTACCCAATTGCGCGCCTAATCCTCGACTATCGCGAGATATCGAAGCTAAAATCGACCTATGCCGATGCACTTGTCAAACTGATGGACCCGCAGACAGGCCGAGTTCACACGACGCTTAACCAGACGGTTGCCAGCACTGGCAGGCTGAGCTCGTCCGATCCGAACCTGCAAAACATCCCGATTCGTTCGGAATTAGGCCGCGAAATCCGACGTGCCTTCATCGCACCTCCCGGCAAGGTACTGCTCTCCTGCGACTACTCCCAGATCGAGCTGAGGATCCTCGCACATATGTCCTCAGACACGGCGCTTACCGAGGCGTTCAATGCGCATGCGGATGTTCACGCTGCAACAGCGAGTCGTGTCTTCGGTGTGCCATTGGCTGAGGTCACTTCTGACCAGCGGAGGCAGGCGAAGACGATCAACTTCGCCGTGATCTACGGTCAGAGCGCGTTCGCGCTGGCATCCACTCTCGGAGTAGATAACAAGACTGCGGGCGCCTGGATCAAGGAGTACTTTAACCGCTTGCCTGGGGTTCAGCAGTACATCAAGGAGACCACTGCTTCAGCGCATGCTAACCGGTACGTCTCTACGCTTCTCGGCAGGCGCCGTTATCTTCCCGAGCTCGACAGCCCTAATCATGCCATGCGGCAATTTGCCGAGCGCGCTGCGGTAAACATGCCCATCCAGGGCACCGCAGCCGACATCATGAAGCTTGCCATGATTGATGTTTTCTACGAAGTCCAGAAAAACTGGTCTGGAGTCTGCCGCATGCTCCTCCAGGTACATGATGAACTTCTGTTTGAAGTAGATGTTGATGCCGTGGATGCCGTCACTCCATTCATTCGCGGAATAATGGAGAACGTCTATCCACTCAGCGTGCCTTTAACGGCCGAAGCCAAATCCGGCCCAAACTGGGCGGATATGAAGCAATAGAAGAGGTCTTAGGTTTTGGGTGTTAGGTATTGGGACGGACCTAGCTACCGGCAGGCGCGCATGTCCGTCCCAAAAGCAAAATCCAAAGACCAACCAACCTGCTTCTATTCCGGTCGTAACAACTCATCTTTGTCGTCATTACCCTGATGCCCCACTGATGCCGGCCTCAGCATCTCTTCAGCCTTCGCGGCAGGCGCCGCCGCTCCACGCAGCAGATTCTGGTTTCCCTCCAAAGCCTCTACATTCGCGCGAAGAACGGGCAAACATCGAATGGCTGCCTCTTTCACCGATTTCCAGTCATCGTCAGGCAGGCTATCGCCCGGTAGCTCGGCAAGCCTCGTTACGTAGGGTATTGCGCCCCGATCGGCAAAGACCTCATACACGCCAAGAATCTGTTTGCCTATTTGTGGGCTGATTTCTCTGCTCAATGCAGACCATTGTTGCAGCTGTTTATCATCGTGTAAGTCACCTGCAAGTGTCCGCACTAAATTCAAACGAAACCTGAGCGCAGCTTGCTGAGTGCCTTTTAGCGAGTGAAAAGTATTGATATCTGCCGCTCTGAGCGCTTTGATTAGACCTAGGTCCAACTCGTCCCTAACCGGTTCGTTAGGTAATGTATAACGGTACATGGCGGAGAGCAGCGACCCAAGGAGATCTGTTCTTTTCGTCGCTGCGCTTGCAATGGATGTTGCTGCAACGTCGCGGGCTGCTAGATGACTGTTGGCTAAACCACCTGTCGATAGCGACTCCAACGCTGCCCAGATTGCGCTTAGGGCAGTTATCAGCCCGATGTTGGCAATCAAGGCACCAAAAACGAACGCGACAACGTACAAAATCTTGTATTTAATCGGCCCATCAACCAACGGAGGACCGACGTATCGCCATACAAACCACAGAATTGGCGCTTCCGCCAACAGCGCCAGCCACTTCATTACACGACCTGTAGGCTCCATCCTGAAATCGTCGGAAACGATCGCTTCAGCAACAGGGATGCGTGCGTCGCCGAGGCGGCGGAGCTCCTGCTCCGCCTGCGATGCCTGACCCCGGCGAACCAGCCGATAAATACGCCGCGCCTGCTTGTATATCTCGCGTTTATCCATAGTTTCCGCCAGCCCGACTAGGTCACGTAACTGATCACTAGTCTCCGTTGTACTTAGACGACGACGCACCCCCAAAGGCATTGGCCAGCAATTCATTAAGCCTGGGATTAGCTCCTGCGTGCTTCATTCGCAAGACTTCTATACGGCGCAATTTCCTCCGCGAAGAAGCAGTTTCCTGTTATGAGATGCACCTTTGGCACATATTGTGTATCAATAAAGGTCGTAACCGCTGGACTCCGGAAATGGTCCGGACCGTCCATACGGCGATACGCACACATGTGACATTCCGCGCCCAACGCGGAGCGCAGGAGGGCAGTACTATGCAGTCCGACATTGATCAGATTCTACTTCGTCTCGAACGTGCAGAACAGCACGCAGCGCAAACAGATCAGCGGGCCGAATACTCGGAGCGCCGCCTTGTGCATGCGGAAAAAAAGCAGAAGGCGACAGCGTACCTGCTTCTGGGCACACTGGTCTGCGGCGCGTTTTTCGTTACACGCCCTGCCGCAATTTCTCAGACCTCTGCTCAGCTCCAGGCTGAAATTACTGCTATTCAGGCAACGCTAAAATACGTATCCACGACTGGCACAACGATGACGGTCTCAGGCGCGAATCTTGTTGTGAACAATGGCGCAGGTACGACTAATACCGCGAACGGGTTGGGCAACGTTTATATTGGATACGATGAGCTTCGCAACGACACCCCGAATACGGATGTCCGAACCGGCAGCCACAATCTCATCCTTGGCTCACAGAATTCGTTCTCAAGCTGGGGTGGCATCGTTGCGGGGAGCGACAATACGATCTCTAACACATTTGCTTGCGTCGAAGGCGGATTTGGCAATGTAGCCTCTGGCGCCTACGCAAATATTGGCGGCGGATATCAGAACGTCGCATCTGCAAACTCCACCTACATTGGCGGCGGCGGCCAGAACACTGCGAGCGGTCCGGGCGCCTCGATCACAGGAGGAAACTCAAATATCGCAAGTGGTGGATCTTCATCCATCAGCGGCGGTTACGCGAACACAGCAAGCGGCAGCTCAACCTACGTCGGTGGCGGCGAGAACAATGTTGCTTCTGGTTCAGCCAGTTCAGTAACGGGCGGATATGGTAACCAGGCGAAAGCGGCTTCATCAGCGATCACGGGTGGGGCAAGCAACATCGCGAATGGAGCAAACTCAATTGTTCTCGGCGGTAATGGCAATACCGCAGCCGTTTCTTACGCAGTAGTTCCTCTCGATGCAGCAAATGTGTCGATTACTACGATCAATACCGCGCTGACCGGTGTAAACACCTCCCTGACAACGATCAACTCTGAGATCAGTGCGATCAACTCAACGCTTACTACGGATGGAGCTGCCATCACGGCTCTGCAATCCAGCAGCACCGCTCATGGAACTGCGATAACTGCGCTGCAGAATGCAACGCAGTACATCACAACCGGAGTGGATTCGAATGGATACGCTGCCACTTTCATCACTGGGTGCAACGTATGGCTGCAGAATGGAGCCGGCAGCACGGCCAGCACCAATGGACTGGGGAATCTTACTATCGGCTACAACGAAACTGGTAACTCCGCTGGGGACTATCGATACGGCAGCCATAACATTATAGTCGGACAAGAAAACTCTTACACGACTTATGCAGGCGCCATCTTTGGCTATTCCAATACAGTGTCTGGAAGTTACAGCTCTGTTACAGGCGGATACAGAAATGCCGCGACCGGCGTGTTCTGTTCTGTCGCCGGCGGTGATGCAAATACAGCCTCGGTAGAACTAACAACCGTGCTCGGCGGTATTGGCAACACGGCAAGCGGCGAGTACTCAAGTATTAGCGGCGGCACTAACAACAAGACTACTGGCACTTATAGCTCCATCCTCGGTGGCTCAAGCCAGACGGTAAGTACTTCCGCCGGTCACTATCCGTAAACACTGTTTCGTCTTTAGGTTTCTTGCGGCGGCAGATCTACCATTCTGCCGCCGCACACGCATCCCGTTTCGATTACCTCATTACCCTCTTCCCCGTCTTTCTTTCGCTAAATGAAGGAACCGCGGCCACAGATATTGTATCCCTTTGCAGTATTCCATTTTGATCCATTGCAGGTAGCCAGAGAGGGCTGAGATAGAGAGCTCATCAGACAACATTCGTTCCAGACGAGTATGGGTAAAGCCTACTCGTCGCGCATTTCTTGGCGCCGTTGCGCCAGCGGCGTCTGCTCTTCTGGCCGGCTGTCACATCGCTGAGCGAAACCAGACCACCATCCGCTACTGGAACGGCTTTACCGGGCCAGACGGCCGGACGATGCTCCGTCTGGTCAAACGCTTCAATGAGGCAAACCCGGACGTGAATGTGCTGATGCAGCGCATGGACTGGTCGACCTACTACAACAAGCTCTTTGTTGCAGGCATGGGCGGCCGCGCGCCGGAACTCTTCGTCCTTCAGACATTAGCAATTCCCAGATTTGCCCGCGCCAAATTCGTTAGACCGGTTGACGACCTGCTCAAACAACCGCACGCGGTTGACGTTCGGGATCTGGATGCCAACGTGTGGAACGCGGTGTCGTATGCTGAAAATCACTACGGCCTTCCGCTGGACATCTGGCCAATGGGAATGTACTATAACCGTCGCCTGTTTCGAGAGGCCGGCATCGTCGATGCGCAAGGAGAGGCTAAGCCGCCTTCGACGCGGGACGAGTTTTTAGATGCTGCGCGCAGAATTAGCAGCACGACTTCGGGCAAACCCGGAGATCGCTGGGGCTTCACGTTCACCTACTTTGAATCCAACCTCTATTCGGTGATGCAGCAGTTCGGAGGCGAGTTCTTCACGCCTAATCTTGATCGATGCATCATCAATGGTCCCAACAATGTCGCTGCGCTTCAGTTCTGCGTCGATCTGATCCGCAAAGAGAAGTGTGCGCCTCCTCCGGAGAACTTCGACTCCTGGATCGGGTTTCGACAGGGCAAAGTAGGAATGGTGTTTGAGGGAATCTACATGCTTGCAGATCTGCAAAAGCAAAAAGACCTCGATTATGCCGGCGCACCCGCACCCGTACTTGGGGACCATCGCGCTGTATGGGCAGGTTCACATAACCTCTGCTTACGTGCTAACCTGAATGCAAAAGAGCTGGAAGCGGCATGGAGGTTCATGAGCTTCCTGAGTAATAACAGCCTCGATTGGGCCGATGGCGGCCAGGTGCCTGCCCGCCGAAGTCTGCGAGATTCGGATCGATTCCGACACATGACCGTTCAATCCGAATTCGCAAAGCAGATACCTTATGTGAAGTATCTGCCACGAATTCCGTTTATTTTTGAGTTTCAGACAGAGTTTAACGCGGCGATAGAGAAAGCGCTCAGAGGCAGCGAATCGCCGAAGTCCGCATTGGATACGGCTGCCGCAAATCTGAATCGTATCATCCAGCGTGAACGCGAAGCGGGGCCGAGCTGATGCTAACCAGAAAGAGCCTCGCTCGCTACTCCGGGTACCTTTTCGTGCTGCCCTATCTGGCGCTGTTCACCGTGTTTCTGCTCATTCCGCTGCTTTATGGCCTCGGACTAAGCCTCTATCGGCGTGAACTGCTCACTTCGATACCAGCACGCTTCATAGGTATCGGCAACTACGTCGAAGCCCTGCACGATGCCTATTTCTGGAAGGCCCTGTTGGCCACATTCCGCTTCGTACTGGTCGCAACGCCGCTAACGGTGTGCGCTGCGCTGGCCATTGCGGTCGTGCTCAGTCGAACCTCCGGCAAGCTGCAGACCTTTCTGCGTGCCGCCTACTTTGCTCCAACCATTCTTACGGTATCCGTTGCGGGCATCCTCTGGCGCTGGTTCTATAACAGTGAGTTTGGCCTCTTCAATGCCTATCTCGGTCACCTGGGCATCAAGGCGCCGTGGCTAACGAACAATAGCTGGGCTCTCATCTCAATCGCATTGATGACGCTCTGGTGGACCGTGGGCGGACCCATGGTCGTTCTGCTCGCAGGCATCCACCACATCCCGCCACAGTATCACGAGGCCGCATCTCTCGATGGCGCAGATGGCTATCGCCAGTTTCTGCACATAACTCTGCCGCTACTGCGGCCGGTGCTGCTGTTTGTGGTTGTGCTCAACATCATTGGATCATTCCAGGTGTTCGGGCAGACTTTTATGATCACCCGCGGAGGGCCAGAGATGAGCACCCGGTCGCTGGTGCAGTACATCTATGAGACTGCCTTTAACAACTACCGCATGGGTTACGCCTCGTCACTAAGCTGGCTCCTGTTTCTCGTCATCGCAGCATTCTCGGCCGTGCAGTTTCGGCTGATGAGGGAGCAGTGATGGCGCAGCAAGAACTTATTCCATCGAGTGGGAAAACTGGGATTGCAGCAGCGGTCGTCCGAATCGTCGCAATTATCGGAGCGCTTGTCTTCGCTGCGCCGATTCTGCTCATCTTCATTACCGCATTCAAACCTGATTCCGAGATCGTTGACTTCAGGGGGATCCTGCCTCAATCGCCAACCCTCCAGAACTTTCACGAGATCCTCGGGAGCCCGGAGGAGATCCCAATCGCGCGCTGGTTTGGCAACAGCCTTCTTATCTCTACGCTGACGACTGCCCTCGTGCTCACGGTCGATTCTCTCGCAGCCTACGGGCTTGCGCGCCTAAACCTACCTGGGAAGCGCTGGGTTCTTGGTGTGATTGTGGCAACCCTCATGGTGCCGGGGCAGATCCTGCTCGTGCCGGTATATCTGATTCTCAACCGGCTCGGATGGCTCGATTCACCACTTGCACTCATTGTCCCTGCGGGCGCAGGCGCCTTTGGCGTTTTTCTGCTGCACCAGTTCTTTCTTAATATTCCGAAAGATCTGGAGGAGGCAGCAGCGCTGGATGGCTGTTCGCGCTTCGGCATCTTTCTCCATGTGGCGCTCCCGCTCTCGATGCCTGCGCTCGCGACGCTCGGCATCTTCACGTTCATTGGCTCCTGGAACGACTTTCTGGGACCGCTCGTTTTTCTCGATTCGGTGGATAAGTACACCCTGCCGGTCGGGATCGCCCTGTTCCAGACCAGTTACTATGCCGAATACGGTCTAACGCTTGCGGCAAGCGTCCTCTGCACGCTG
The DNA here is from genome assembly GCA_903919615.1 of uncultured Chthonomonas sp. GTDB lineage: Bacteria > Armatimonadota > Chthonomonadetes > Chthonomonadales > Chthonomonadaceae > CAIXIX01. The sequence goes on along the minus strand of CAIXIX010000456.1, from coordinate 50,475 downwards.
CCAGTCATGATCGTTTTTCTACGGTTTCAAAGGCACATCATTCAAGGAATTGCCCTTACCGGGCTCAAGGATTAAAATCCACTAGAGAGGTGACTTAATTACCATGCAGGCGAAACTCCATCTAGATACCGACTTTCATTCCGGCGAAATCGATCCCCGAATCTTCAGCGGCTTTGCAGAGCACCTGGGCCGATGCATCTACGAGGGCATCTACGATCCTGGCAGCCCATTAGCCGATGGCGAAGGTTTCCGCATTGACGTGCTCGAGGCGATTGCTAAGCTTCGCATGCCTCTCATGCGCTACCCCGGCGGCAACTTTGTAAGCGCATACGACTGGGTGGATGGCGTTGGCGCACGCAGTGAGAGGCCGCGCAGGCTAGACTACGCCTGGCGAAGCGTCGAGTCGAATCAGTTTGGCACCGATGAATTTATGCGCTGGTGCGCCAAGCTAGGCACTGAGGCGATGATGGCGATCAACCTGGGCACGAAAGGCTCAGCAGAGGCGGGTGCGCTGCTCGAATACTGTAACCTTCCTGCCGGCACGTACTGGGCCGATCGCCGTGTCGCTAATGGCAGCCCAGAGCCCTACAAAGTAAAAACCTGGTGCCTTGGCAATGAGATGGATGGTCCCTGGCAGGCAGGGCACGTACCTGCCGAGGTCTATGCGCAGCGAGCAGATCAAGCAGCGAAGCTCATGCGTGGTCTGGATCGCAGCATCGAGTTGATTGCCTGTGGATCCTCGGGCAGAGGAATGGCGACCTACCTGAACTATGACCGCGTAACCCTGGAGTACTGCTGGAACGACATCCACTACGTCTCCGCACATCGGTACAGCGAAAACCACCGCAACGATACCGGATGGTTCCTTGCCGAAGGTGTTGAGATTGAGCGTGTCATTGAGGACTACGCGGGGCTTTTCGATTACGTTCGCGGACTGAAGCGCTCCAACAAGCGGATCTATCTCTCCTTCGATGAGTGGAACGTATGGTACAAGGCGAAGGAGATGGATGGCAACTGGACCGAGGCGCCGCACCTGATCGAAGAGGTTTACAACCTGGAAGATGCGCTCGTTTGCGCACAGTACCTGAACGCCTTCATCCGCAGAGCCGATGTCGTTAAAATAGCGTGCATTGCTCAGGTTGTCAATGTGATTGCACCACTCCTTACGACAAAGGATGGTCTGCTCGTGCAGTCCACCTTCTACCCGTTCGCGCTCATGGCAGAGCATGCGCAAGGTCGCTCCCTAAGGACAGTGCTCGAATCGCCAACCTATAAGGCAGGTGAACGCGGTGAAACACCTGTACTCGACGTATCGGCATCGATCAAGGAGGATGGCACGCTTGCAGTCTTCATCGTCAATCGAAGCCAGACCGACGCGGCAAACCTTACTGTTTCGATTGCGGACGTGAAAGCAACCGCAATCGGGGACGTGAAACAGCTCTCCGGCACGGATCCGAAAGCAGCAAACACGTGGGAGCAGCCAAACCTGCTTGGCCTCGTGCCCGGCACGGCTTCCGTCACCGGCAACGGCGACATCACGGTCACCATCCCGGCCCTAGGCTTTGTTGCTCTAACTGCAGCAACCGCGAAGCGATGAAATACGCATCGATCATCGCCTACCTAATGGTGTCTCTCGCCGCATCCCAGCCTCTTGTCCAGGCACAGCCGCCAACAAGCGCACCTGCTAGTAGCAAGGCAGCTCGGAGAGCAGCTGATTTCCTCAACTCGATCGGCGTCTGTACGCATATCACGCAGGGTGAGGACGATCCAGTAAAGGTGGCAGAATGCCTCACTTTCACCGGCATCCGTGCTATCCGCGACGACGGACCGGGCAATCCTGCCACCCTACAGTCTTTCATCAGCGTACACCGCAGATCTCCGGCAAAGATCGACTTGCTTCCTCGCACCGGTGATATCGCAGCCAGTCTAACTCAGTACGAAACTCTGGCTGCGGCCGGAGCGCTGCTGGCAGTAGAGGGCCCAAACGAGCCTAACAACTTCAAGGTCACGTACAAGGGAGAGACATCGTCCAACAAGACTTCCATGCCAACCGCGCTGTTTCAGCGAGATCTCTACGCGGCCGTTAGAACGGATCCAAAGCTAGCAGGCATTCCTGTGTTTCACTCGAGCGAAGCCGGAGGATCTGAGCCGGATAACTGTGGGTTGCAGTTTCTAACCATCCCTACTGGTGCGGGCACTTTGCTTCCAGACGGCACGAAATTCGCAGACTATGCAAACACACACAACTATGTCTGCGGACACGGACTGAAAGGGATCACCGAAGACAATATCGCCTGGAACGCAGAAGATCCAACTCTGAACGGCACGTGGGACGGCCTGTGGGTAGAGTACGGCCACACGTGGTGGGGCGGTGGGTTCAATGGATACACCAGGGAGCAGCTGGAAACCTTGCCGAGAGTTACCACCGAAACCGGCTGGAATACCCAGACCGGTGCCGGCGGCAACGACACGGCAATAACGGAAGAAGAGCAGGGCAAGCTGTTCCTGAACCTGTATCTGGCGGCATTCAAGCGCAACTGGAGCTATACATTCATCTATATGCTTCACGATTCGCCGGTACAGGGAATGTGGGGGCTCGTGCACAAGGACTACTCTCCCAAGCTCTCAGCCACCTATCTGCACAACCTCACCACGATACTGGCAGACAAATCAGCTGCGTTCGAGCCCGGTAGGACAACCTACACTATTCCCAATCAACCAGCAACCGTACACGACCTGCTCTTGCAGAAGAGCAATGGCACTTTTGAACTCGTTGTGTGGGACGAACAGGCCAAAGGATCCAGCACGATGACAGTGGATCTTGGCGCGGCCCACACTAATGTCAAAGTCTACGATCCTACAATTAGCGCTGCATCAACCAAAACATTTGCGCTCGCTGCATCCATTCAATTAACCCTGAGCGATCATCCCATAATCATCGAGCTGCCATCAACAAGATGAACGAAATAGAACCTACAACCTGTATGAAAGCAAGTGCCCCGCACTACGGCAGCAAGTCGGCAACCGCAATCGTTGCGTCAGGCGCAAACTCCGGCGAGATCCCCTCGTCGGCCGAAACAATGAATACCAAATCATACCGAGCGGTGCCGTCACCGGCCTGTACAGGGTTACGATACACTTCAAGTTGGCGAGCAACAAGGTTGACAATCCAGAATTCAGGGAGACGATACCGGGCGTATAACTCCGCCTTCCGCGTGCGGTCGAACGCAAGAGTTGAATCTCCGACCTCTACAACGAGCAGCGCCGACGTCGGGTGAGCCTCTGCATAGTCCCGGATGTGTCCCTCCACCACAACGACATCCGGCTCAGGTTTGCTGTACTCTCCAAGAGCAAGCGGCAGCTGCGCCCGTACGTGACTTGCGGGCATACAGCGTTGGCGCAGTGCTTCAACGACAAGGCTAATCGCAGTCGCGTGCGGACTTTCCTGTGGGCTCAATTTGCAGATTACCTCGCCATCGACTAATTCAAGACGTTCCTCAGGGCCATACACACCGGCAGCCCAGGCACGGTCGAACTCATCAACAGTCAGCAATCGCGGAACAATCGAACCGGCTAGCGCCATGGTCGCTGTATATCTCCTTCCTGAAATTTCTCGCTCCACATGAGACTATTATACGCAAATTGCCCCCAACCCCGCTACTTACCAACCTTCCTGCGATACACCTGGCTCACGCCGCCGAAGTCGATAGCAAGCTCAGAATGATCTGGCTTCACTGTAAACTTCATATCCTCAAATACCTTGGAGGCGATCTTCTGCATCGACGTGTCGCCCGGGTACTTCGCCTGCATCTCAGATTGAAACTCCTGCTTTGTCTTTCCGTTGTACTTGTCCGTATGCAGAGTTAATACCGCCCCGGAAATCTCATATTTGCCCTCTGCCTGAAACGATGGAAACAGAAAGGTGCCGTCCTCTTTCAGTGTGAGCGATTGATCGGGCGAAGGCGAAATCTTCTTGCCCGCAATTCGGCTCATCAACCATTCACCGGTAAGATCCGTCCCCATGCCCGGTGCACGCACGACTGCATAAAGGATTCCACCGGCAACAATCAGCGCGGTAAGCACGAATATAAGGCGTATCGAGGGTCCATTGCGCATGTTTGATGATTCTCTCTAGCCCACACCACTCTCATGGATTAGGCGGCGACGTTGCAATCAGGACAACCAGTGTCTCGGTGCCGGTATTCTCGATGCCATGCAGGCACCACGGAGGCAGGTATACAAAGTCGCCCTTCTTAACATCGCGTTCGTAACGTTCGAAGGTCATTTTACCGCTGCCCTCCAGAATTACATAAGTCTCTTCGGTCTCGTGGGACCCCGGAGCCAGGCTGGCGTGCGGTGGAATATAGAACATAACAAGCCCCATGTTTTTGGCAGGAGCATTCGGGTTTACAGGATGCACTACTCGTACGCCTACGCCATGACAATCCGGATACACCACAGGAACGCCTTCCTGTACGGTTACGATCATCGGATCTGGTGCGACATCGGGTCGCGGAATGGTAGGGGGACGGTCTCCCGTATAGCCTTTAAATGTTGTGAACTTTGCCATGGCGTCTCTGCCTCTCCTGTGCGGTCTCGTCTTGGTTTAGAACTCTCGCGTGTAACCTGCCGTCCAACCGCCATCTACCGTTAGGCAGTGGCCATTGATGTAACTCGATTCCGGAGCAGCAAAAAATAGCGCGGCATGCGCAATCTCTTCTGGCTCACCGGGCCTGCCCAGCGGAACATGGGCAAGCATCTGCTGAACGCGCGCGTTAAACAGCCCATCTTCGCCATAAAACAGCTTACGAGTGCCCTCGGTGAGCACGGAGCCCGGCGCAATCGCGTTCGTCAGAATTCCCTCGGAGCCCAGTTCGATCGCCATTGCGCGCGTAAGATTGATCACACCAGCCTTTGCAGCAGTGAAGGCGCACTGCAGGCGAAGAGGCACCAGACCAGCAATTGAGGCGATATTGATGATGCGGCCTCCGCCGGCAATTCGCATCAGCGGTATGGCGGATCTGCTCACCTCGTACACGCCGGTAAGGTCTACGGCTAGAATTCGATCCCACTCTTCTCGTGGAAACTGATCTAGATTAACGCGATGCGCCATCGTATTGACGCCTGCATTATTCACCAGAATATTCAGTTTTCCGAATTTATATTCGATGGTGTCCATCACCTCTTTAATCTGTGAGGGATCTGTAACATCCATCATAACGCATGAAGCGGGCGCATCCTCTGCCGGAAAGACATCGCCACGAACGACGAACGCGCCATTTGCTTCGAGGGCGTCTGCGATCGCCAGCCCAATGCCTCGGGCCGCACCGGTAACGAGAGCAACTTTGCCATTCAGATCTACCCGCATCCTCGCGCCTCCCTGCTCACTAAGTCACTATCTCACTAACGTACTGACCCACTCACCTTCCTCACTGATCCCACCCAAGCCGCCCGTTTATCGAGACGCTATAGGTTGCAGTATGGGTAACAATAGCATAAGCCGACCAGATCGCCTCAGCCGTAAACTCCGCGAGGATGATACCAAGCCCCACCTGATGAAGTTTGGAATGACCCTTAAGTCCGTAATACCTCTCTACGAAGAGCTTAATCAGCCATACCAGAATCAGCCCTGCCCAGAAATAGTCCAGCCCGAAGTTCATTGCCAGTGCGTATCCTGCAGGGTGCAGCGGAAAGGCGGGAATTCGGAACCGGATAAAATCCAACCCTAGCACCACCGCAATACCGATCACTACAAACAGGATTGCGACCGTATTCGGCCCCTGATGCTTAGTGAGGAGCGTATCGACGACTCCCGCAGTATCTCCACCCTCATGCTTGGGTCCCCAGTGGTAGCCGTTGTAGATGTAGGTCATGTGGCCGAGCACGCTGCCAATGACGGTGGCAGCAAGGATTGCGACAAACAGCGCCTTCTGATTGATCCGCGCGGCATCACCCATCTTCATCGCTTCCAACTGATGCGGCATCGGGTGGGTTCGATGGATACGGTTATAGAAGTGAAACGTGGTTACCATGCGGCTGATGCCAACGGATGGCAGCCCACGCGTCCCAACAACGTCAACCAGCATCTGGTTCGGTCCCATAAAGGCCATCTCATGTGATGGCGCTCCGATCTGTGCTCGCATCCTCGTTAGAGCAATACTGAACGCGAGGAAAAGTATCGTTTCGAATACCACCATCCAGAGCGGTATGCCAATCCAGTTTGTTACTGCACATAGCGCCACGAGACAGCAGCAGAGCAGAACAAAGGCGACCCGCGGCGGCACTCCGGGCTCATCACGGCCACTGCCGTGCACGATCTTTGCCCACACCTCTTTCAGGTAGCTCCGCGCAACCCACAGCGAAGTTGCAAACAGCGCAAGGAAAGCGCCCCACGACTGCTCGCTGAAGTAGGGCGCGCCGGGTACCAGTCCGCCGCCGCCAAACACACCTGCGCTCTCAGTGAACCCCAACGCGTAGGTAGCCACCTGCATCGCCTTGCGCACAAAAAAGAAGAAGATACACGAGAAAAGTAAGTCGGTTGGCATGAAGAAGCCAATGACCGCCATATACGGAAACAGTCCAACGGGAGTCCAGCCAATCGCATTAAACGGCGGCGACGGCATCACCTTCAGCAGGTCGCCAATAAAGCGAACTGGGATCTGCGGGATGCTGGGATAGATAAAGTGAAAACCGTTCATCATGTCGATAAGGAACATGATGACGAATGGGATCACGAAGAACCTGTTCTTCCACGGCATCTCTTTGCCGGCGCCAGCCCGGACTATGGTCATGGGCAGCTGTATGATTGGGAACGCAAGCTTTTCGCGATTTGTCCACTCATCTCGCATCAGGCTGTTGATGCAGAGCATTGCCGTGCAGACCAGCGTAATCAGAACCGTCCAGCTGAGGATGAACCGCGACCACAGATGCAGGTGACTCCAAAAATAACCAAAACTATGACCGCCCGTTTTGTAATCAAGAAAGTTTGCTGCCTGGCTCCTCTGAATAAAGAACCACGGGCTCGAGTTGGGGTTGATGTAGGTGTCGAACCGTGTGTTTTCATCATGAAACAGGGCATAAGAGTGGATGTAGGGATTGATGACGGTCATCCACTCCGAGCAGATGGCGCACATCACCGTGTGCATGCCAAAGAAGATTAGCAACTCGCCTTCGTTGAGCGCATGTTTGCGGGAGATCTTGCGTACACCGAGATTGATTACCGCAACGATGAGGGTCATGATCACGGGAGGCACCATCAATGAAAAGATGGTGTCGAGAAGCTGGTCCGCTGTCCAGTAGGCCGTAACAGGCGCAAAGAGCACGGCGAGCAGCATCGCTCGCCAGCTTATCCACACCTGTTTCTGAGCAGCAGCGGGAGCGGCATCTTCGCTGTGACCTGAAGCGGACGGTCCGGAATAGTCATCTGGCATGGGCTAGCCTCGATCTACGAAAGCTCGGTAAGTCCCGTAATCCGCTCGAATGCTTCCAGATACTTGGCACGCGTCCCAGCGACAACTTCGGGTGGCAGCACAGGCGCCGGTGGCTCCTTCTTCCAACCCGAAGCCTCCAGCCAGTCCCGAACAAACTGCTTGTCAAAGGAGGCCTGGCTTTTGCCGGGCTCGTAATCTGCCACAGCCCAGTAGCGCGAGGAGTCCGGAGTAAGCGCCTCATCAATCAGCGTCAGCGAGCCGTTTCTTAGTCCAAATTCAAATTTTGTGTCGGCCAGTATAATTCCACGCGACGCCGCAAGCGCGTTTGCTGCGCTGTAAAGGGCAATGCTGGTGCTCTCCAGTTCGGCAGCGATCTCGGCGCCTACTATCTCGGCTGCTCGTGCTGTGCTGATGTTCTCATCATGTCCGCTTTCAGCCTTGGTCGCTGGCGTAAAGATCGGCGTTGGCAGTTTGTCCGACTCTCGCAATCCTGCCGGAAATTCGTAGCCATGCAGCGTAATCGCCTTTTCTCTGCCTCCGACCTGGCAATACTCTTTCCACAGTGAGCCAGCAATATACCCTCGTACCACACACTCAACCGGAAAGGCGTTCGCTTTAACACCGAGTGTCGCCCTGCCAGAGAGTTTCTGCTTCAACTCTGGGGTCAGCTCTCCTCCAGCTGCGGTTATGGCAGCGGCAATAAAATCGTCGTCACAGGAGATATAGTGGGTAACGGCAATCGGGCGCAGCGTGCGAAACCAGAACCGCGCCATCTGAGTGAGTACGCGCCCTTTATCCGGAATCCCGTTCGGCATGATAACGTCGAACGCGGAGATGCGGTCGGATGCGACAAGCAAGAGCGTCTCTCCGAGATCGTAAACATCTCGTACCTTGCCAGAGATAAATTTCTTCAGGCCCGGAATCTCTGTGGATAGAACCGGTTCACGCACCGCTTGTTCAGACATCGTATCACCTCACGAAAACGCTGCAGCTAATTTCGACAAAATGCGCTTATGGTCCTGCAAAATATGCTCTTCGCTCACAACTCCGATAGTGCGCAGGGAAAGCCAGAAACGATGAATTCTTAAGAAACAATTGCGATTCAGCTTCCCTTTCAGAAGGGATTCGGGGGCCGTTTGCCCTATATTAAGAGGCGATAATGAACAGGTTTAGGGCACAGGTCTCGCGCAGGTGGCTGCAACCGTGCAATACTATAAGCTGCAATGACATTCTGATGCGACTTCACACCAATACACCCGCATGAATGTAAAAGATTTAGACTTCGAAAGGGCATATCAGCGCAATGCGTAATACCGGAAAAGCGGATGTAACCGGTCTATTCAAATACTTCAAAGAGCACGTTGACCCGGAGTTTCTGCGGTTCGAAACGAATTTCAGAAGCCGAACGGTACCAGAACTCACCCGGCTCGCAGCCTTTTTTAAGGCGTGGAACGATAACCCGGCGGGTAGTGGCGAAGCGGTTGTAGAGGTTGAGGTAGGCGAAACGCCAGTTGAAGCAGCTCCCCCATCGGGTACCAGTGAGCAGCAGCTTCAGGATCTGGAAAAGAAGTTAAATTCGGCGCATCAAGAGGAGATTCACAAGCTGGAAGGCCAGCTTCGTGATGCTCTGAGCAAGAACGATCAGGCAGCCGCGGCTCTCGAGCGAAATAATAGCTTCGACCGGCGAATCGCTGCATTTCTCACTAAACTGCCCGCGTCGGGTTTCGATACAGCGATTGTTGACTTGAAAGAGCACCTCACCCAGGATACGCGTTCCTACTGCCGTGTGCACGGAATTTTGTATGCGGGAGAGCTCTGGGCGCTCAAAGAGGCTCCTACAGGAGTCGATCGGGATATGCTTTCGCTCTGCGAGGCCTGGAAGGTCAATCGGAACGCGGACGTTGTTCGTGACGGCTACATTCCTCGCTACTGGCTCAATCCGGAGTTCTACACCACATGCTCTCTGGAAGTTTCAGAAGTGCTTCGCCCGGGCCAGTATGCCCGCCGGACTCGCATGGAAGGCTATCTAGAGCCGAACCAGAAGGTGGGAGACTTCCTGCGAAAATGGAAGGGCGTTCCCGGTAAACTGCAAGACTTCCAGCACTGCCTCGACAAGCAGTTCGGTGAAGCAGTTCATGCAGGATGCTACGTCCCCGAAGATTGGACCCCGTAACCAAACCGCGCACATAAATTCGTCGGCCCGGCGAATTTTAGGATGGATCGTGGAAGTTGGTTTAGCCCCCGGCAGCCGTCAAGCTGCCGGGTTTTTTGTGTCCAGGCTATCCGCAGGCTACTTCACAATAATGTGATCAAGCCCCACCAGGTACCCTTTCGAAGCCGTATTGTGCCCAACCGCCTGAAAACGCAGTACGTGCCTGCCCTGTGTCAGGTGCATATGGGCAAGCGTCTTATCCACGCCAGGGATACAGACCTCCGCGTACGTGTCCGTCGGATCGCCGATTGCCTTACCATCCAGGAAGGCCTGAACGGTAGCGTAATCCCACGATTTTGTGAACCGAGCCGCGATGTCGTAGCTGTCGTCGGTAGGAATCTCGATTGCGATATCGGCCCAGCCATTCAGGTCGCATGGCTGCATCCAGAACTGATGCCCGCCAGAATAGGCATCGCCGAGATCCTGTGCTCGATACTCGCAGCCATTCACCCCGATCACCTGTGCCCACACTCCCGATCGAGTTCCAGGTCCAATTAGATCTGGCTCCCATCGGAAATAGTCCAGCTCAGCCCTGTGTCCCGATGATTTCGGGTTCTTACCGACAACACGAATCTCGATAGACTGTTCGCCAGTTGGCGCGGGACCCAACGGTAGTATTGAGTCGGGAAGCCGTCGCTCAGCAGAGTACAGGTCGAACTCCGGCCCAATCGGTTTTCCGCCCGAAAACGCCTGGATAATGCCGCAATCTGGGCCAGTTGCAGTTCGTGCCCCAAGGACATACGGCAGCTTTGGCCGTTTTCCGAGATCGATGACGAAGCCCTGGCCGACGCCGCTAGCGCCGAAGGTCAATGTCCTGCCAGCGCTCGCGGCTCGGTCTGGAACGCCTGCCAGAGGTAATGCCGCTCCGCCAGTCGCGCTTAGGACCTTCAGTTCCTCCGCTTCAATAGCATCATGCGATCGGTTAGCTGGTTCCAGTTGTATGCAGTTGAGAATGGCTTGACCACCGGTTGCTGCCATCAGCGCGACCGTCTGGTTGCCTTTATCCAGCACAATGCCGCTCAACTCCAGAACATTCGGCTTGGGATGCCCGACAATTCTGACCGGAACGCCGCTCTGCCCAAAAGTCAGCTGTGCACTGCTCCGCTCTGGAGCAATGTATACTCGTGGGAAGTAGACGCCGCTCGCGGGCGCATTGATGTTGATGTCGCCAAGGCTCGCGCCTGCGATAACATTTCCCAGATCGACCGCGCGTTCGCGGTCAAACTCGTAATCTCGCAGCGCATCGGTCACGACTTTCACCTTACCTTGTTTGATTTGATCCTGCAGAAGGTTGGTCGCCTGTTGAGCGAACGTTATCCCAAGGCCATAAGTCCGAAGATCATCTCGCTTCACGTCCATCATGGTATCTGGATTGTATTCGAACGGCTTTGGCGGTCCCAGCGGATCGTCGCCTCCTGTATACGTCACGCCCTTTAACTGCTCAAATGGCGGCGTCAGCTCCTGCTGATACCAGAACGCGGTGGACGTGTAGTCGTACTGGCCACGAGGGCCGCCGCCATTCGGACCGTAGTTCTCAATCGTCATACGCATGCGCTTTTCGAAGGGCACCATGTCCAGAAAATGCCAGCGATAGTTACAGGTTCGATGTCTTGCATCGCTCATCGCGGATGCGCCAAAACTTGGCCCAGAAAGATATCGGATTCCCCATGCATCGCCAAAGTAATCCTCGGAGCCAGTGCCGATCCAGGGCGGGAAATTGTCGTCATCCACCCACACCTTGTCGTCTCCCTCACCCCACCATCCGCCAAGTGGATAGTCAATCGGCATGGAAACGCCAACAAAGTGACCATGGCCTGCAGTCTCGAGGAACGGATAATCAAACGTTGTCGAATCGGGCTCATGTCTCCAGCGTGCGTAGAAGTAAAGCATATCGGCAGGCTGCTGTTTCACAGGAGCCCACGTAATCTCGTAGTCCACGCTTGCTGGCTGCTCAAGGTAATTTGTCAGGGTGAGCTTTCCAGATTTTCGAAACGGCATTGGCAGGTACTGATACGCCTGGCCACCACGGCAGCCGGAAATAACGGAGGCATAGTCTGGGGTATCCCAATCAAATGCGAAGAAGGGGCCAAGAGGCGTTAGAATCTGGGGCCACGTTGCCCCATCCCAAATGCCCTTGAGCAGAAGCTTTCGCCACACATACCGCTGATGCGAGGTGGCGCTTACCTTTATCGACCGGATAACTCCGGACCCACGCAGCGAGGCAAGCTCAACCGATTTTCCGGGCGCAATCGTAACACTGCGATGGATAGTATGCTGCTTGTCAAGTGCAGGTTTCGGGTCCTTCTCCGGGTGCGACCAGGTATCTGCGGCCGCATGGAGAGCCATATCCTCGTCGCTGCTAAGTGGAAGGTGAAAGCTCCGCAGTTCTGTGCCCTTAGGGTAAAGCAGATAGTTGAACTGATAGTACTCCGGCTGGGCCTTGTCGGCTGTAATCTTGATATGTTTTGCAAAGGGAATTGGGAGATAGCAGTCCGATGCCGATTGCGCAGAGTCGCGTCGGTACACTATCGGGCGGATAAACGGCCCCAGTTTGCCATCAAAAAGGTCTGGGAAGTTCCAATCGAAATTGGGCGTTGTCGCGCCGTCCAGATAGATGCGGATCTTTCCAACAGGGTTGGCAGACCACGTCCGGTAGATGATGCCTGGCCCATCAATATCCATCATAACGGCGTCGCCATTCGGCTCCGTACGTAGATACTGGCCGGCGTCGCCATTCGCGCCCCAAACTCTGAGCGATGCCCGGTCCCAACTTGAAAACAGGCCGGCTCGGTAACCGCTCGTGAGATGGGTGAGCCGATCAAGATCCGTTAGCTGATGTAGAATATCCACATAACTGAACCGTGGCGCCTGCTGAGCTTGTGCTCGAATCGGCAAGGTGATACCGGCCGCTGCAGCACAAACACCCAGGATACCAGCTACAACGCCACGGGAAGATTTATGAAAAGTAGAGATAGACAACGCTGACACTCCCACTACTGCCACTCGCTAATTACACGCGGTCAATTTAAACATTACAACCGCCAATTCCCCCGTAAACTTCCTGCACTAGATCTAACCTGCATTATTTGCGAATGGTAGTGGCGCCGCTTGCTGCGCCCGTAAGGGGCTCGCGGGCCGAAAACGACGAACAAATCAGGCAATCGATAAGTGATTCTGCTTACAAATTACGGCGTGCAAACTGTAAGCGGGTGCGGCAAGCAGCACCCCTACGCTGCTCCGAAAAACGACACTCTCGGTTGCATTTATACCTTCATCGGGCCGGAGACATGTCCGTCCAAAACCCCAAAACCGGGTTCACTGGGCCCGAGTTCAGAGGGATTCAAGCGGTAAGGGATTACCCACTTACCCCATCTGTTAATAATCCGAAAGCGTCTTCGGCGGCAGCGCCGCCCTAAGCGCATTTACCACGGCAACCACATCGATCACCTCTTGCAGCACGGCTCCCATTACCGGCGTGAGGTGTCCGCCTGCCGCGAACGCCATCCCAGCCAGGCTAAGCGCCATGCCGCCTAGCGCGCTCTGTAGCGCAATCGTCCGCATTCTGCTGCCGATATGAAACAGGATGTCCACGCGCTCCAGGGAGCTATCCATAATCACCGCGCCTGCAGCCTCGCCGGTGATATCGCTATTGTTGCCAAACGCAATCCCCACAGAGGCTGCAGTGAGGGCAGGGGCATCATTAATACCGTCCCCTAGAAACAGGCTGCAGGCTTTTGCAGTCTCTCGTCGCACCGTTTCAAGTTTCTGCTCCGGGCTCTGGCCAGAGAGCACCTCGGTGATGCCAACCCGCTCCGCGAGGTAGCGAACTTCCGATTCCCGATCGCCCGAGAGCAGCAGTATCCTCTCGATGGCATGGCGTGGCGATAGATGTCCAATGAAATGAACTCCGTCCTGTCGCGGCTCATCTCGGAACCGAAAGCATGCCGTAACCATACCGTCCACAACTACAACACACTCCATCCCCTCCGCTGCGGCGGGCAGTTTTTCCCTTTGGTCTGGATAATGCTGATCGATCAGCGTTCGTCCGCCAATTCGTAGCTCACGCTGCTGCACGGTAGCGATTAAACCTATCCCTGGCTCCTCCTTCACTTCAACTGCATCGTGCAGCGCAAGATGCGCCAGATTCGCAGCCTCCAGAATGGCCAGGGCGAGAGGATGCTTGGAGTAGCGTTCCGCGCTCGCAACCAGCGCGAGGAGATTCTCTCTCGTGCAGGATGTATCCGCAGCGAGTGTTACCTCGGTAAGAACGGGTCGACCATACGTCAGCGTACCGGTCTTATCAAAAATTGCAACGCGACACCTTCCGATCGTTTCCAGAACGGAGGGGTCTTTGATGATAATCCCGTGTCTTGCGGCAAGCGAAATCGAGCCAATTATGGCGATTGGGATGGCAATCAGCAATGGGCACGGGGTGGCAATAACCAGCACGGAGAGAAAGCGCATCGAACTGCCGGATATCGCCCATGCACAAACGGCAATACCAACGGCTATCGGCGTATACCATGCTCCAAGCTGATCCGCGAGCCGCCGCATCTGCGGCCGCTGCTGCTCAGACTCCTGCATAACTTTCATGATGCGTGCGTAGCGTGAGTCGCTCGCAGGCCGATCGCACAGAACGGTAAGCAGCGACTCCCCATTTACCGCGCCGGAGAGCACTGCTGTGCCTGGCGCCTTCGAAACGGTATACGGCTCGCCAGTGAGATACGACTCATCCATCGTGCCGTGCCCCTCCAGTACCGTTCCGTCAACGGGGCAAAGCGCATGCGGGGGGACGACGACCTTATCGCCAACTTTAATTTTGGCCAACGGCACTTCAACGGTGTGATTTTGCTCGACGCGGAGCGCGACGCTCGGCATTCTGCGCGCGAGAGCATGCAGCACAGAGGAGGCGCTGCGCGTTGCATACTCCTCAAGCGCCTCACCACCGGAAAGCATGAGCACAACCAGCGAGCCTGCAAGGTACTGATGAAGGAAAACGGAGGTGACAATTGAGATGCCGGCGAGTAGGTCGGAGCCGAACTCGCGTCGCCACAGCCGAACACAGAGTGCCCAGACTAAGGGAAGGCCTCCGCCGACCAGAATGACCACCAGAGGTGTTTCATCCTGGCCGACCGTGCCCCCCTGCGTCATGGCAGAAGTCATATGGAGGGAGTATCGCAGAACCAGATGCGCCAGTATCCCAACAACCGCAAGTGCGGCAATGGCGACCTGAGCCTTGCTGTGAAAAGCCACGCCTGCACGGGACCGATCGCCAGCCGTGCAGCCCGGCGCATGCTCTTCAACTGTCACATCCGATGTGTTCATACGATTGTTTCAGCCCTCACACAGAAAGGAAAGGTAACTCACTACGCATTAAAATAGCCCTGTAGGACCGATACATTACAGTCCCACAGGGCTATTCATCCTGTTGCCTCACCAAAGAGCTAGAAGGCCCGGCTGCGCTCCTCTCACCTGGAGCCGCCTGATCATGCCAATATTAAATTGTCCATGTCTACAATAGACATGTCGTCTCGTCAACAGCAGTATTATATGCGATGGACCTGCCCCCGATAATCCGCGATTTGGCGGATTATTCACTGGGACTACCCACGCACGTATCGAATCAACCTAACACCCCGAACAATGATTCCACCCAACACAAATCGAATATTGTTATCACTCAATATCTCGGAGCCAACGTATGAAGCTAATGGCATCGCTGCTGATCGCTGTTCTCATGGTATCTCTGCTATCTGCTAAAGCCGGTGCTCAGAACACCGTGGACTCATCGACTCTGGATGGTAAGGTTCTGTTCGGTTATCAGGGCTGGTTTCGAACTCCCAACGATGGATCGGGTGTCGGATGGAGCCACTGGTCTCGCGGTGCCGCCCCCTCGCCGGAAACGATGACCGTCGATCTATATCCAGACCTGAGCGAGTTTGATCCTAAGGATCTGTGCCCCATACCTGGCGAGACCATTGCAAATAAGCCTGCCTATCTGTTCTCGGCATTCAACAAGAACGTCGTGATGAAGCATTTTGAATGGATGAGGCAGTACGGCCTGGACGGGGTACTCGTGCAGAGATTTCTGAGCGATATCCCAGGCAGCAAGGCGCAGGGCGATGGCGTTCTGAAGAATATCATTGCGGCAGCGGAGAGGACTGGCAGGACGTTTGCCATCGAATATGATATCAGCGGAGCCAACTCGGATTCAATGGCAGGCACTTTACAGGCGGATTGGAACTACCTGGTAAACGATCTGCACATCACTTCGAGCTCACGTTACCAACGGCACAAGGGTAAGCCTGTCGTTTCAGTGTGGGGAATGGGCCTCAGTGATCGAAGCCATCCGCCTTCCGATACGAATGCTGCCATCCAGCTAATCCGTTGGTTTCAAACCACTGGCGGCGCTGCCTATATCGGCGGCACGCCTGCCTTCTGGCGCAGCCGCACACGCGATGCCAATCCAAACCCAGAATGGGCTGAAGTGTACAAGGCAATGGATGTCGTTCAGCCCTGGAATGTCGGTCGCTACGGCGATCTGGCGGGAGTGGAGAGATGGAAGGGGGAGCAGATCGTTCCCGATCTTGCGCTCACGACGGCGAATAACCAGCTCTACATGCCTGTCATATTCCCCGGATTTTCGTGGCACAATTTGAACGCGCAATCGCCTCAGAACCAGATCCCGCGCCTCAAGGGTGAGTTTCTGTGGAGACAAGCAGTAAATGCTCGAGCGGCAGGAGTGCGACTTTTGAAAATCGCGATGTACGACGAAGTCAACGAGGGCACAGCGATGTTTAAAGCCGCGCCGCATCGTAGCGATGCGCCTGACCAGGGATTTTGGTTAACTCTAGATGCAGACGGCGCCGAGCTCCCATCAGACTGGTATCTCCGACTCGCCGGCGAGATAACGAAAGCCTTCCATCGCGGCGTGCCCCTGTCCCCAACAATGCCTGCAGCGCCCGTAAAGAAGGACTAAAGGACAGAGAAGTCGGATAGAAAGCCTGTAGATCTCCGGCGCCTAATATCCGTCGTATACGTCCTCGTACCTCGCCACCATCAGGCAGGAGCCAAATTACCCATTTACCGCATTACCCCATTACCAATCCTCCCCCGCGGCCCCGAAATCCAAATAATCTCGGATGCATTTTCTCCCGTCATGCCCGAAACCGTTATCCCGTTCTGCATCAGCTCCAATCCGGATTTAACGCAATTTAAACTCGTCCTATCCTGAAAGGTGAGTTTATACTTCGCCCTGGGGGTCAGACCTTTGAGCTTGATTGTCTTTGTGTCACCATCGGTAGCGTGTGATGATGGTTTGAAGAGGAATACAGACCCCTGGTCGATGTCCGAATTGTAAAACTCCATCCCATCCCAGTTGGCGCCATCCGCCATGGGCAGAATGTGATATACGTTGCAGCCGCGCAGGATCGGTCTCTGTCGGGACTTGTATAGAGCGATATGCTGTCTGTACACAGGGTTATCCGCAGCCCAGGTGAGGATGGATCCGAGCATGTCTGTGCGCAGGTCATACGCGGTTTCCGCCGGGCCAAGGTCGGATTTGAGCTGAACAGGGTTGATGCCGAATGTATTCGAGTAGTAGGTGGTCCTCGTTTTCCATGCGGTGCTATCCACGTCGTTCATGGTGCAGAACGTCATGCGCCTACAGATCGCGAACCCTTTGTACTTGCCGCCATTGCAGCAGTTCTCATATCGGTATCCCGGTCTGCTGCCAATCAAAGCATCCTGAATGTGCAGAAAGTTTGTTACTCCCTGGTAGGTCTGAGGTATTGGCTCTTTCGGGGCGGTATAGAGGTCCGTGCGCCAGATATCGAACCAGCCCTGATCGTATCGGTACTGCACGGCATTCAACTCCGCATCGCGATCTGCGGTGGTTGTGAGGTCGCCGTCTTTGTAAGTTCCGCCCATGTAGAGCGATGCCTTTAAACCTGCAGCGTGCGCCTTCTTGGCGAAGTCGAACCCGTTTAGCCAGTTTTCCGGATGGTACATCCAATCGCGATCTGTGTACCAGCACTTGCCGGATCCATCCCAGAAATCCATCTTAACGCATTCGGCGCCTGTTGATGCCAGCCGGTCGTAAACGCTCTGCGGGGTCGCACCCGTAATGCTAGTCGCGCCGGTGCCGCCAATCTCCTGCATGCAGACCTCGACCCAGGGCTCACCGAAGTTATCGTGCAGCGATCGTGTGATCTTGTAGTTCCAGAACCAGCGCTTGAAGCGGTTTGCGCCATCATCAAGGTCGCCTGTATAGGCGCCGTAGTAAACGGCAGGTACTTCGAAGGTCTCGCCACTGGATCGAACCACTGTCTCCGTTATGGGCTGAACACGGACACCGATCTGCTTCGGATCCTGTTGGGTCGCAACATCAAAGCCGCCAAGCTCCCACTCGAACCCAAAGTAGACGCCATGCCGTGGTCCTGCCTGCAGCAGAGCTAACGGTATCTCGCCGGAGCCGGTGCGGATATGCGCGCTCGGTGCGAGCAGATCCTCGTGAACCTTACCTTCGCCGACATTCGTCTTGTCGGCTCTGTGCAGCGTAACCGGATAATCGGAGGTCATTGCAAGGGCGGCCGCATCGGCAGCGCTAAAGGTTACTGCCTTTCCAGATCCGTTTACAATGCTCACTCGGTTCTCGACGGGTCCGGGTCCGGGTCTCGCCTCCCAGGTCGATACCAGAGTTAAAGCAGGGTCCTGGCAAGTGTAGCGGAGCGTGATTTTTACACCATGCGTCCTGTCTTGTTCGGCGCCCTGAAAGTCCCAATTCAGATCCTTACGCTTTCCCTCGATCTCCAAAGCTGGGAGCGGTACGGAAGCAGGCGTCTTAATCCAGTTCCAGCGGGCGGTTCGGCTGCGCAACGCAGTGATCCGAATTGTATGCTGGTCTGCCTCGATCGCAAGCGCTGTGTCGTCTGTGGAGAGCGTCCATTTATGCGGCGAACGTGGAGTGGGCGGTTCAGCAGCATGAACCGCGGTCGCAAGGCCAGCAGCCAGCCCGGCCAGTGTAAAGGCAAAGGATGATATGAAGTTCACAATCTTGTCCTTCTCCTGCGATCACACAGCCCGCATGGCAGTCGCGCGATTTGCTGCGCGTTGTATTTTGATGCTCGTGAACAATTTGGGCTATGGCAGGAGCGAATTATTGGCAGTTTAGACGTTTGCGGCAGCATACCCTCTGTTAATTACTTTGCCGTTTCGATTACATTGCTGGTCGTAATTGTCTTACACGTCGTACCACCAGACAGTCCCAAACTCACTAACTCACTCCCATACTAACTTACTACCCAACTAACTCATCGCCGAATCTGAATCATCCTCACTGTAACTGGCGCCACGCCCAACTTCACCACATAATCGCCCCGCTCTGCCGATTGCGCGTCCATAGTTCCTGGCCTAGTGCACATCCAGTTGGAGGGCAGCCGCACACGCGCTAAATCGGTGCCGTCGGACGCTGGCTCCAGCGTCAGCTGTACCTCTTCCTTGCTTGTTGAGTAGACCACTTTCGCAACAGAGCCCGCATGCAGCACGATCAACAGCTTTGCCGGAGCGATCCATACCCGTTTTCGCAATCCGTCATGTGGTTGGATCGTAACGCTGCCTGCTTTTGCTGTCACCTCCGCGCCGAACCCAAGCCAACCGAATTCGGGGCTCTTGAAGGCGTACGATCCCGCACATCTGGCATAGCCGTAGAAAGCCACTCCAAAATCCGCAGTATACGGGTCGAACTGCAATATCGCCGGGTTGGCATCAAATCCGTAGGAGCCATGCCCGTTTTTATCGATGTTGGACATAATCTGGTCCATGCCCGCATAGCCGACACGCATCAGATAGAGATCCTCGGGATTGTCCTGAATGGCGGCGATCACCGGTATTGCGTTGAGTGTGGACCCGTAGTGGTTGGTCATTCTCCCTATCTCCGGCCATCGCGTCCCATTTACGGGTGCATCGAAATAACGTCTTGCCGCCCCATTATAGGCCCAGTTGGGCACCGTCGGCATATACCCAAGGATGGCATTCAGGGTTACATCGGCCTTTTCGGTGTAGCCGAAGTAACGGCACCAGGAGTAGATCTCTTCCTGTCCGGTGGAGTCCCAGGGCATCTCACTGCCGAAAGGGTACTGTTTCGCTCGCCAGCCGTTTGAGCGCTCGCGCATTATCGAGGCAAATCGGACTGTCTCGTTCCGGAGGTTCTCACGCTTTAGATCCTCCAGGATCTCTGGGAAGACGCTTCCGACCATCAAACCAAACTGCCCAAGACCGCCCTCGCCGCCGCTCTTGGAGTACATGGCGATGCCGGTTTCAGCAGCTTGAATTAGGTACCATCGCCATGAGTGAGCCTTCACAAGGCCCTGATGGTCTCGAGCTAACCTGTACAGAGCCCAATACACCGCCGCAACGTGTGGGTAGTTGAAGGCGCGCCAGGTTGTTTCGGTGCGGGCCTTGTCCCATCCGCCTCGAATCGTGTAGTAGCCGGGAGGCAACAGGTTCGGTTGGTAATAGAAAAGGCTGGCTCGCACCCCGTAATCCGGATACTGCAGCCGCCCCCATAGCGCTGTATCTACGTACTTCTCGAGTTTCTCGATCTCAGCCGCATCGGGCTGTTCAAGGTTCTTCATCGCCATGGCAACAGAAGGACCGGCGCCCATCTCATCGCTCAGGCCAGACATCCAGGTGTGCGAATGCTGCAGTACCATCTTTCCGGTATCGCGATCAACAGGCATAAACGAGTAAGCACGACCAAACGGGTCACTCTCATCCGTGAACCATTGCTTCTCAGAATGAAATCGCCCCAGTCTGGCAACCAGATCCCGCTCGGGCCTGATTACGTTGTACGAGATCTCCTGCCGCATCCCATCCGCATAGATTGCCGTAACGCGGCATCGTCCAGGCTGCTTTCCGGTAATGGTGAACCCGATCCATCCATGCGGTGTAACGCTGCTTTTCGTGGCAGAAAGTGCGCCAGATGGCTCTATCTTGAGCCTCACATCCGACTTGATGCCGGATCCAACGTGCAGAAACAATCGAGCAGGGGCATCGGTCGCGACCTGGTAACCGGGTATACCAACAGCCACAGGCTGTTTATGCGCCAGCAGAGTCGTTTCTATGTTGCGAATGTTCGGCGCCAGAACAAATCGGAACCCACGAATTGCAGTTTCTCCGGGACGAAGCGTAAACGACGAAGGAGAACACCACGGGTTTACGCCTTTCCACTCGCCACCTGCATATGCCGCAGTGTTTGTCATCCATTCATAAAAGCCCTCGAAGGTAACGTCGCGCGGAGTCGGGTCCTCTTTTAACTGCCTGTATGCCTCGAAGGACGTCCCGCGCTCGGGCAAAACCAGCAGCGCAGAACCGACCCCTTTGAGCCGCGTCACCTGCAGATATCCAGCCGGTCCGTTGATCGCGGGGTCTGCGAAGGAGCACTTTGCATACGCCTCTTCGATGCGGCGGCCGCTCAGGAGGTTGTTAAAGGCCATTGCTGCGCCGAAGGCGCCAACCTCAATAAAGGTGTTGGATCTGTTGCGCAGCCGGTAGCGAAGCACAAGCTCATTGCCCTCTTTCCGCCACTCTCGAATTACCTGCAAAGGGCTGGCCTTACCGAGAGATGGCGTCAGATCACACGCTGCAAGCGCACCCGCAAGCTTGATCGGCGCTAACCGCATGCGGTGCGTCGACGAGTTGAGGTTCATCCAATCGCCGTGGGGTGTTCGCACCCTGATGGTGACATCTCCGAGGTGTACGCAGCGGTCGCTCATGCGGCGCTTCAGACTGTCTGAGGGCAGAAAATCGAAGGTGTCGCCCGTTGGCACCAGGCTTGCGGGCGACTGTGTCGCCCTTACCAACGAAAGCCTTAGTCCGCCTGCGGATACTGTGTTGAAGCCGTCGTCCAGGAGTGCGCCGGGGAACGGAAGTTTCTTTGCGGCAAATCGTGCGGCATCTCGGTTGAACTCGGCCTCAATCTGCTTCTGAGTTAGAGCCGTGCCGAAGATGCGGACCGTGGCGAGGCTGAGCGAGCCAGCCTGCTGCGTGTGGTCATACTCATTCGTGAATTGCAGCTTGCCATCGGCGCCGGCTTCAGCCGCAAGGCTGATGGTGGTCGGCTCGGTGTTCAATGTCGTGTCACGACTATTCTTTTCGGCCGCGTCCTGGTAGATCTTAGCAGTTACGCCATTATAAGTGTAAACCAGGTGATGCCACTGACCGGGCTGGGGCACTCCATCCCAGCCAAGGTCGTCCGCCCAGTGGGTCGCGGCGCCATAACCGCCGCTCGCCCCATAGCCGAACGCGAGCATCGATCCGGCAGCACCGCCGCGATTGCCCCACGACACCATCGTTTCTTCGCCGGAATCGACGGCTGGGTTGTAGACCCACACCTCGATCGTTCGCGGATGGCGGCCCTCAAGGTCAGAGTTTGTGCGCGGCCCCAGGTAGGCATCAGACCGGCCGTCAAACTGAACCGCTTGCGCGCCGGCAATCGTGATCGCCTTCGGCTTCCCAATTCTGTTGAAAGCACCCAGGGTGCCCCGGTTCATCCAGACATCTGTTCCCGCCGACGAGTCGCGCGCATCCAGTTCCACCAGCGGTGCGGGCAGCGCGGCGGCCTGCAGTGGTTTCGCAGCGGCTTCCCGGGCGATACCCGCCCCGAGCATCGACAGGCAGGTAAACACGAACACGGCTTTTGATAAGTAATTCTCCATGCTCGGTCTGTTTAACACGATTCGGTATTAACCCTGCTTTGAGAGCATCAATTGCCACAATACATCGTGCACAGGAATCATCAGAACATTGCGGAATAGTTCATTGCAACGTATCTCTAATTCTGAAGGAGCGACTAATGGCACGTCACTGTCCCGGCTGTCGACACGAAATGAACCAGGAGAGCTTTCATGGCGTAGACCTGGACGTCTGCCCCACGTGTTCCGGACTGTGGTTCGACCCGGAAGAACTGCGTAAGGTAATCACCACCGATCCCCTTGGCATCGCTTCCCTCGACGATCATGTTGTTCAAGAAACCAAACATGGCGCAAGCACACTTCCGCAATCGGTGACTCTGGAGTGCCCTAACTGCAGCGTTCACTTGTCGCCCTACTACTACGAGTACACCTCGCACGTTCAGATGTACGCCTGTGATAAGTGCGGCGGCTGTTGGGTGTTCGAGCACGAACTGGCTAAACTTCAGAGGTGGCTGGACCACGAACCTCAGAGAACCCATGAAGACAATCAAAAAATAGCGCTCGTTCAGCACCCCACTCAGCCCGGGGCGCTTCAACACCCAATCGCACAAAATGCTGCCTTGCGCGAGTTCCAGATGGAGCACGACGCCGTGATGCGCAGACAAGAGCATCTCGGCGCACTGTGTAACCTGATGCAAACGCGCGTGCCGATCTGGTGGTTCGGCATCTGAAATCAGAGCTCTCATGGCTAAAAAGCGCGGAGCACCTGGCCGCAACCAGAGAAGAGACTCACGTAACTTCGCAAAGCCGCAAAGAAATGCGTTTTAGTGGCAACAAGAGCAATAATCCATTGCTTGGATCCCGTGTTCGCTTCAGCGCCCACAGAATGTTGTAGGTGAGCGGCAAGAGCACGACGAGAAGCCAGGGTACAGCAGTAGGAGGCTATTTTCATTCGCACCATCGGCGCTGAATGCTCTGAAAATCGTTTGATGAGGTGTATCATAAACGGCTATGACCATTGAATTTGAAGGCGATATCTGGTTCTGGCAGGGCCCGGCGCCCTGGTATTTTGTGACGGTTCCACCTGAACTGTGTCTGGACCTGGAAGCGGTATCGCGTTCTGTAACCTATGGCTGGGGAATGATTCCTGTACGCGCACGTATCCGAAAAACCGAATGGACGACTTCGCTATTCCCTAAGGACGGCCGTTACATCGTGCCAATCAGGGCCAGCGTCCGCAAGGCGGAGAAGCTGGATGAAGGCAGTAAAGTCCGGGTGACGTTGACGGTTGCGACTACAGTAGCGAAATCTTGACAACCTACACTTCCAGTTATATACTAACCCAGCATTTGTAATATGTACGCGAAACCGGGATTGGCGCAGTACCGCAGCGTAAGGCGATAGATTTCGATTTTCCGTATTCCGAAATAATCTGTTCCTGTTGCCCAACCAAATGGTGCCGCGCGTTTAGAGCGCGCACCTGTTGATTAGGAGGCTGGAAGCCGCTGCCGTTTCATGCATACGAGCATGAAAGAGCTGTGGCCTCCGGCCTCTTTTGCGTTTGGCAAGCGGGGTTAGGTGAGCTCCGGGACGACAGGCGTCCTGCCTGGTTCTCGAAAAGGAAACGCGCTATGTTGACCTTACAGACTTTTACCATGCGACTCTGCATGGCGCTCCTGCTTGGCGGGCTCATTGGCTTCGAACGCCAGTGGCGGCAGAACATGGCAGGGACGAGAACCAATGCCCTCGTTGCTGCCGGCGCCGCTACGTATGTTATGGTGGGTTTTCTCGTGCCGGATGATCCGACTGGCCCTGCGCGTATTGCCGGTCAGATCGTCTCTGGGATAGGCTTTCTCGGCGCGGGCGTAATTCTGAAAGAGGGCATCAATGTACGGGGATTGAACACCGCCGCAACGGTCTGGTGCTCGTCGGCTGTGGGCACGATATCCGGCATCGGTCATCCGATGTTTGCACTCATAACTGCGCTTGGAATTCTAATTATAAACATTGTTTTCCGACCCCTGGCATATAAGTTCCATCCTGATCTCAAGCACCGCGAAACAAACTACCACTTGGATATGAACTGCGTGCCTGGAGATGCCGCCAAGCTTCGAATGCTGCTCATACAACATGCCAGGGAAGCTGAGATGTCATTGCATTCCGTAAACAGCGACAACCTGAAGGACGGACTGGTGAGCATTCGAGCCTGCCTGACAGCTTCAACACGCTGCGATGAGCGTATTGAGCAGATGATCTCCTGTTTAGCCCAGAAGGCGGATCTCGGCAGCGCGAATTGGCGCGTCGATGCGCCAGTAGGAAGAAGTCTTTGAGGTAGTCGGGGAAGAAGGGTGTCAGGTTTTAGGGTTTTGGGTTTTTGGTTTTGGGACGGACATACGCGCCTACCGGTTGTTAACCCGAATCTAGATGCTGCTAAGAGATCACCGCACTCAAACAACCACTAAATGTAAAAAATCAGCCGACAAAACTTCTCGGAGCTTGCATCCGTTGGCCGTGTCAGGGCCCCGTCGCAAAGCCGCAACAATACCATTCAAACTCTGAAATCCCATTGTAAGAGGCGCAGCGATGGGCTGACCTCGGCAGGGAATGATCCGATATGCGGAAGGTCCAGGAAACCCGCATCCAGGATTTCCTGGCGGGGTTCCCTACCGCCTTGGCTCCTTGCTGCGCTGCGGCGGCGGCAGGGAACCCGGGCGGAGCCCTGCGAAAGCACTATCACGGGGCAATAGCTCCCAGCGAAGCGGAAACCTTCCGACGAAAGACCAAGAGATAGGAAACTACCGCTTCTTCCACCTCTCACAAATATCATCGTACACAGAGTAAAGCACCGGAATCATCACCAGCGTAAGCACAGACGACACGAGTAGCCCGCCGATAACCACAATTGCCATAGGCGCCCTGATCTCGGAGGCGCGGCCGAAGCGCATCGCGACCGGCAGCATGCCCACAATCGTTGCACAAGTCGTCATCAGGATTGGCCGCAATCGTGTTGCGCCGGCATTAATGATTGCGTCGTTCCGCTGTTCACCGCGCCCACGCAGCGTATTCGTGTAGTCCAGCAGCAGGATGGCGTTTCGCCCCATCAGCCCCACCAACATGATAATGCCGATCGCCGAAACGAGCGACATATACTCACCAGTAGCCACAAGCGCGCCGAGCGCGCCAATAAGCGCCATCGGAAGCGTAAACATGATGACAAGCGGCTGGCCCAGGTTGTTAAACAGCGCAGCCATCACCAGGTAGACCAGGATGATTCCCAGGATCAGCGCGGTGGCAAACGGTATCGCCGAGTCGCTTAAGCGCTCTGCATCTCCACCCCATCTCACCTCGATGCCAGGGTGGGGGATCTCCTTCAGCGCCCTGTTCATGGCGATCTGAACATTGCTCAGCGGGGTCGAAGCCGTTAGGTTCGAGGTGACGCTCACAAGCCTCTGGCTGTCGAGGCGTTCGATATTCGCCGGGCCTGTTCGCATGGCAACATCGGCTATTTGTGAAAGCTCTACCGGCGCGCCCTGCTGCTCGGAACCGACTAAGACGTTCTTCACATCATCAATCCGGGTGCGCGCTTCGCCGGCCAAGCGAACTCGAATCGGAGTGGCAACTCCGTTCTGCACCAGCGTGGTCTCGGTGTTGCCCGCAATGGAGTCGTGGATAATCGCGCCAGCCAGTGCAGCGGAAATGTTGTGGTCAGAGGCACGCTGCCTGTCTACCGTTGCGCGGATCTCTGGCTTTCCATCTCTCACCGATATCGCCGGCGAGAGCACACCCGGCACAGCCGACAGGCGTGTCTCAAGCTGTCGCGCAAAGGCGGTCAGCTTGGGAAGGTCGGTACCAAGCAGCTGAAGTTCAACCGGCGAGGAGCCACCCGCAACCGATCGGATTGCGGCCGTCGAAATCGTTGCTCCGCTTGCCTTTGCGATCGTCTGCAGATGCTCGCGAAACCCGGTTGCAATCTGCTCGTCGGTTCTCGATCGAAGGGAACCACTGGCGCCGCGAAGCTTATCCAGCAGGCTTCCCTTCTCCTTAAGCCTCACTGTAATCTGCCCAAACTGCATTCCATCCTGAGGAATGCTGCCAAAACCACCGAGGATCTGGCCGACGCTGCTCATCATTGCAACCGTCTCCGGTTGCGCCTGGACCTCGGTCTCCACCTGCTTCACAACCGTTTCGGTTGCCTCCAGGCTGGAGCCCGGCGGCATCTCGATGTTAACTGCGATCTGCCCCTGGTCCGCTCCCGGAATAAAGTCGCTGCCAAGCTTGAAGTAGGAGAGGGCGAAGATCGCTGCCAATGACGCGATGCCCGCAAGAACAACGTGTGGCCTGTGATGCAGCGACCAGTAGATTACGCGGCGGTAGCGGCTCTCAAGGAACCGATACAGCCTCTCCAAGGGAGCGAAAATGCCGGATGTCGCTTCCAGCCGCTCACCCGCTCGATACCAGCGCGAGGCGAGCATCGGTGTGATCGAGAAGGAGACTACGAGCGAGAAGAGGGTGGCAACCGTGATCACGAGCCCGAACTGCTTGAAGAAGCCGCCAACAATGCCGCCCATGAAGGCAATTGGAACGAAGACAACGACGTCGACAATGGTCGTAGTGATATCTGCAAAACCTATCTCGGCGCGGCCATTGTAAGCTGCATCTCTGGGGGATTCGCCCTCTTGAATATGCCGGGTAATGCTTTCTAGCACGACAATTGAATCGTCGACCAGGATGCCAACCGAGAGCGATAACGCGAGCAGCGTCATCTGGTTTAGCGAGAAGTGGACCATGTACATCACGAGGAAGGTCGCGATCATACAGGCAGGGATGGCCAGCGATACGATAAGGGTTCCGCGCAGATTATGCAGAAATAGCAGGATCACGGCCATCGCCAGGATGGCCCCAAGCACCAGGCTGGCATCTACATCCTGCAGGGCGTCTCGAACCGTAACCGAATCGTCCCGCAGAGTAACCCGGTTTATGTCCGATGGCAGATCCGAACGAAGCTGGTCGAAGGCTGCATTCACTTCGTCCACAACCGTAACGGTGTTCGCATCGGAGGATCGCGTGATTACCACACCGATGCCCTCACGGCCGTTTACCCGGTTGATCTCAGTGCGCTCCGCAGGCGCTTCAAAAACGGATGCAACGTCTCCAACTGTGAGAGGTGGTATCGGCAGTGGCTGTGAGCCGCCCGGGGTCGGCATCTGCCGGCCAGGCGCAATTGCGGCAAGCTGTGGCGCTAAAATCTGTGTCGACTTTATCTCGTCAAGGCTGCTGAGTGCGCCGACTAGGCGAACGGAAGTCTCGCTCTTGTTATTAACAATCGAACCACCCGTTACATCGCGTCCTGCTGCTTTCAGGCTGTTGACGACATCCTCAATGGTGATGCCATAGCGAGACAGCGTTTGTCCTTCGCAGGCGACCTGAACTTCGCGCCGCTCTCCGCCCACGATCTGGCAGCCAGCAACTCCATCCAGCCGCTCGATATGCGGACGGATAACCTTATCGGCAATCGTTCGCAGGCGATTGACCGGAGTGGATTTGCTTTCGATGCCAAAGTAGAGGATGGGTAGTGCGTTGATATCCAGCTTGGATACCACCGGTGACTGCGCGTCGGCAGGCAACTGCGATCGAACTGAGTCTATCCGGCTGCGGATATCCGCGATTGCAGAATCTAGATTAACGCCGACCTGAAAATCGATGCTGATAATCGATACATTGGCCTGAGAGCTTGAGAAGACGCTCTTTACGGATCCAACGGTGCCGACCGCATCCTCAAGAGGCCTGGAGACCTGTGATTCAACATCGGGAGGGCCAGCCCCAGGATAGACCGTGGTCACGAGCAGTGTCGGGATATCTACCTTCGGATTGAGCTCTGCCGGCAGCTTGAAGTAGGCCTGAAGGCCGAGGACCGCGATCGCGGCGAGCGCCATCCAGATCAGGATAGGGCGAGATATGGCCAGGCGTGTGAACCACATTGCTAGCTGCTCGCCCCGATGGTGATTCGAACCGCTAGCCCTGGCCGCAGCGACGCTGTGCCAGTAGGTCGAAATTTAACGCGAATAGATCTCTGATCGGATTCCACTACGCTCGAGATCTCATAGACAACAGCGTCGAGCGGTTTTCCGGGAACCGTCTCCGCCTGCACGCGTACGTGCTTGCCAACTGCAAGGCCCGATATATAGCGCGCCGGAACCAGCGCCTCGAGGTGCACATTGTGCGAGGAGACAATCGACGCAAGCGGCATCCCAGGCTGTGCCACCTCACCGGTGCGTGCACTCAGCGTGGTTATCACGCCATCAATGGGGGTGCGAAGCTGCATGGAGGCGACGGCAATGGCTGCCGAACCCGCTGCGGCATCCGCCTGATTTACTGCCGAACGCGCCGAGATTACATCGTTGTCAGCAACCTCAATCGCCCGCGCTGCACCACTCTTCGCGATTCTTAGTCCATCGTCGGCCTGAGTGGCCCCAAGCCTCGCAGCTTCTAAATCCTTCTTTGCAAGTACGACGCGAAATGGCACGCCTCCAATCCCTGCGCGAGCCCTTTCGGCTCCAGAGAGCGCCGATTCCAGATCCGTTTGCGCGAGCCGCTTCTGGGTTCTTGCCGCATCAATATCGTTTCGAGATACTCCTCCCGCCTTCTCCAGCGCTTCGAGGCTGACCAGTGCCTTTTCAGCCGCCTCCAAACCGGTGCGGGCTTTGCTAACGGCCTGGTCTGCCGCACGAATGTCTGCGGCCGATTCGGATTCCGATGCCTTAACGTTGATCTCAGCCTGATCGCGCTTGTGATGCGCCTCTGTCTGCAGACCTAACGCCTGCTGAACGTCGCCTTCTGCCTTTACAGCCATAGCGCGCGCGCCATCTTCGGCCTTGCGCTTTTGCGATCGTGCTGAACGAACCGCTGCCTGCGCCGCACTTAACTGCGACCGAAAATCGGCGTCGTCGAGCTGAATCAATAGCTGACCGCGCTGCACCGACTGATTCTCTGCCACGATTACCCTTGCGATTCGCGCCGGCATACGGGTGGAAAGAGTTGCCTGCTGCGATGCGACAACCAGCCCGGTTACAGCCGGGCCCGATTGAGCCAGCAATCCTGTCGCAGCGCACACGCTCGTGCTGATCAGCAATATGGACACCGAAATTTTATATCGACGGGAAGTCGTCATTACCAGGACTCACTATAATTCAGAATTGGCGCCGCACGCTGCACTGTCTCAGGTGCGTCGCCCTGCGCGTACTTGAAATCGATATACGCCGCCATCAGGTCGACCTCAGCCTGGATCGCGCTTTCAGCCGAAAGGCGCTTTTCGCGCTGAGCCGATTCGAGCTCGAAGGCGCTGGCGCGGCCCGCTTTATATGCGGCCTCAGCAACGGTTAGTGTCGCCTGTGAGCCAAGGCTGCGGGCTCTGGAAAGTTCAATCTTGCTGCGTGCATCTGCTATTTTACGCCATGCGCGCTGAACATCCAGCTCAACTCCAGATTTTGCCTCCTGTAACATCTCCTGAAGGCGATTTACTTCCGCGACGGCCTCGCGGGTATCGATCCGGGTTTTCTGAGCATCCAGTATCGGAATGTGTATCTCAATCGTTGCAGATGCATAGTGTTCGTGGATCAACGCGGTGGGAGTCTGTTCCGTGAGCTGGCCGCGAGCCACAACAGATGGCCCTGATTGTGATGCCGCAAGCTTAACCCCCGCCCGTGCAGCGCTGAGCCCAACCACTGCCTCCAGCACCTCCGCCCTGCGGTTCCTTGCAGCGGCTACTGCTCTTTCCAGCTCAGAACCATCCACGTCCTTGGGGAGTGAGAGTACTGTCTCCACATTTGCAGACGATAATGGTTTGCCGACAGCACGGTTTAATGCCATCCCGGCAAGAGCGACACCACTTTGCGCGGAGATCAGGACCGATTGCGCCTCAGCGAGCCGTGCTGCCGCGCTGGATCGATCAACCGGTTTGCCAACTCCAGACGCAATCGTCTCGTCAACTAGTTTGCAGTAGCTGTTGGCCGCAACAACGCCCTCTGTGGCCATCTTCACGCCAACCTGAGCTTTATACAGATCCAGATAGAGGTTTTCGACGTTTAATGAGATCGAAGCGAGGGCTTTTCGGTATGCGATATCTGCCAGGGCCAGCTCTGCCCGGAACCTGACGCGAGCTGCAGGAACTCCAGGATGGTAAAGCTGCTGCTCCAGTATGAGATCGACCCTGCCTGTTTCCGATGGAAGAACAGTTTCTGTGAGGGGTGACATCCCGGGGAGGTTCACACGCGGGCCCTGCACTCCTCCCGATGCATTCGCAAAGATTGTAGGGCGAGCGACCGGACGGTCACGCTCGGCGCGGGCGATGGCTGCGTCTCTTTCAAAACGGGCGGCTTTCGCGGAAGAGCTCGTCGTCACTGCTTGTGACAGGGCAGTCGAAAAGTCCGTTCCGGAAGCCTGCGCGTGGGCAGAGTATAGATACAAAGTCGTGACGAGAAACAGGAGAGTGGAGCAAACGGTACGTAAGGGGACACCAGGCTTAGCAGGTGGGACGAGCCCGGACGCGGGGTCTACACCATCTGATACGCTCGGCAACAAGAGATCTCCAAAAACTCGAATAGCGAAAACGCGAATAGGTTATTCCACGATTTCAGGCACGTTACGCAAGAAAAATTCTAGGAAAGACGCAAGATTCCTGCCTGCGGTCGCAGACTCTTTGCCGAGGCGCATCAAGCCTGGTATGGCCCACGGTCGCAGCAGAGCAGCAAGTGCTACTTTTCCAGGCCTGACAGTTCCATTTGGGTCTGCAAGTTCGTTAAAATCAAGAGGTAGATCGGTCTGGGCGCCATCGGATATTGCGCGCACCGATACCCAGGGACAGCCTGCGCTCTCTGCAACGGCAGCAATCGCCGCCGTCTCCATATCTACCGCAACCGCAGAAGCCATCCGTCGCCACTCTTGCTTCTCATGCGCGGTAATCAATACTCGATTAGCCGTCACGAGCGCCCCTCGATGCACGGCAGTTCCGCTGTTGTTTGCCTTTAATGCGGCATCGACAAGCGCAGAGTGGGGAGTGCGAACCTGACCTGGGCTATCAGGCCCGGAAGAGAGATCGACGACACTGGTTGCGACAATCAAGTTACCCGGTTTTAACATCGGGGAAAGCGATCCAGCAAATCCGCAGACGACAATTGTTGGCCGCGTATCGTCATAGGCAGCAATAATGCCCGAAGCCGCCCTGGCTGCGTTCGTGGCGCCTGCGCCCGAGGTAGCAATGCGCACATCCGGCCCTGCGTTGTGCCGGAATGCCTTCCGTTCCTGATCAAGAGCAAATAAAACGCAGGTTCGCGGCAGAGTGCGAACCCGCGCTGCTCCCTGAAAATCGGTGGCTGCGGTCATCGTTGAAGAACTCCTGGTCGGGCGCGTCAACTTCCCTTGCCCGGCGTTCTCTGTTAGCCCATTATATAAGATCGCACATCATCGTGCAAGGCGCAGCAAGCGGCGCCACTACCGTGCGTGAGATTTATTAGATCGCACATCATCGTGCAAGGCGCAGCAAGCAGCGCCACTACCGTGCGTGAGATTTATAAGATCGCACATCATCGTGCAAGGCGCAGCAAGCGGCGCCACTACCGTGCGTGAGATTTATAAGATCGCACATCATCGTGCAAGGCGCAGCAAGCAGCGCCATCACCGCCCCCAATCTATCAGACGGTCGCCATCTGTGGTTCACTATCATATGTTAGCACTTTCAGACGCACTGCTTCTACCAGGTCCTCTGGAGTCGACAGTCCGGAGGCAAGACCGACCTCTGTAACATCCTTGAACTTCTCGTAAGCAAGCTCCTCCGCGTTTTGAACATGGACGGTATTCGGATTGTAGTGGCGGCAGAGTGCAGCGAGTTCCATCGTGTTTGCACTGGTAAGGCTGCCGACAACAATCATCAGTTCAACGCGAGATGCGAGCTCCACCGCATCGTCCTGCCTGTTTTGAACCGGACGGCAGATGGTGTTGATGATGCGGATCTCTTTGCACATCATCAGCATCTCGTTCACAATCTGGTGGCATAGCTCTAGTGCATGCGTCGTCTGGAAGATAACTCCAACTTTGCGAAGCAGTCTGTAACTATCCTTCGCCTCGTGAAGCTCTTCGATCGTGTCGATTACGATTGCAGGCTGCTGCAATGCGCCAAGAATTCCCTTGATCTCTGCGTGGTTCTTATCGCCGACAATGACCACCTGATATCCATCGCGCTCAAGCATTTGCGCGGCTTCCTGGGCTCTAAGCACAATCGGGCAGGTTGCATCGACCACTTCGAGGCCAATTCGCTTTGCTTCCTGAATTTTGATCTTGGGGAGACCGTGAGCACGGATGATCATGGTGCCTTTGCTGTCGGCGTTATAATCATCGGTCTTGCGCAATCCTTTGTCCTCAAGCTCATCCGTAACACGCTTGTTGTGTACCAGATCGCCGAGGATAAATACATCTTCTCGCTCATTAAGCGCCTGCTTCGTCAGGTTGATAGCGCGCTTAACACCAAAGCAGAACCCCACTTCACGGGCCATTATCACCTTGCGCTCAGGTCTGCCTTCCAATTTCAGTCTCCTTAAATATCTCTACGCGATCAGAGGTTCGGTGTGAACCGATCTCTGCATCAGCGAGTTACATATCCGTTCGATTTGAACCAGTCAACCGCGCGTGCCAGCGCACCCTCAACGTTAGATTGAGGTAAACCAAGCTCGCGAATAGCCTTTGTCGGACTAAAGAACATTCGGTGGCGGGCCATTTTCACAGCCTCAAAAGGGTGTTCTGGCTCTCGATGCAAGATCCTGTCCATCAGGATATTCTCAATGCCAACAGCGGCCCATGCGATGCCATACGGCATGCGAATGCGAGGAGCACGCTTCCCGGTAATCTTGGACAATGTATCCAGCATCTCTTTCAGGGAGAGATTCTGATTGCCAAGTATATAACGCTCGCCAACACGTCCGCGTTCCGCTGCAAGCAGGATGCCAGCCGCCACATCGTGCACATCGACGAGGTTTAGGCCTGTATCCACATAGGCCGGTAGGCGCCCATTCAAGAAATCGACGATTATCTTGCCTGTCGGTGTGGGCTTGATGTCGGATTCACCAACGGGAGTGCTCGGGTTAACAATGACAACGTTCAGCCCTTTTGAAACAAAGGACCTCGCCTCATCTTCGGCCAAAAACTTGGACCTTTTGTAGTGACCGATCATGTCGGCCTCGGTTACCGCGGTGTTCTCGTCGCCAGGCGAACCGTCGTGCGGAATTCCAAGGGCGCCCACCGTGCTTGTGTAGACGACACGGGAAACGCCGCTATCGACTGCGGCCTGAAGAATGAGGCGCGTGCCATCCACATTGGATTTGTAAAGATCCGCCGGATTTCGCGACCAGAGTCGATAGTCTGCTGCCACATGATACAGGGTTGAGATTCCGCTCATTGCGGCACGCAGGGAAGCTGCATCGCGCAGGTCGCCGAACACGATCTGAACTTGTGACGGATCAAGAGCCTTCAGGTTATCCAGGCGACTCTCAGGACGTGCGAGCGCTCTTATTGATTCTCCGCGCTCAACCAGCAGTCTTGCGACATGGCTTCCAACGAATCCGGTGCCGCCCGTAACCAGGGATGTCACTGTCTGTTCTCTGTCGCCCGACTATTTGGATACCGACCACATGCCGAGCTGCACTTTGCCCTTCATGGTCTTCATCGCCTCAGAAACCGCGCTGTGCTCGAAACCGCTGTGCATTTTGCAATTGAGGCACTTCGGGTCTTTGCGCGATTCCCAGTAGGCCCAATCGGTCTTTTCCCAGAACGTCTTCCAATCCGGAATGATCTCTTCACCGATGAGGTAGCACGGCGCTTTCCAGCCAGTCGGTGTGTAGTTGACCGTGGACCACGGAGCGCATGGCAGCTCGCGCATACCTGCTGCGAACTCAAGGAACATCGGAGTGGCGTTCACTTTGTACTGAGAGGAGAAATCTCGAATAACCTTAAACTTGTCGTGAATCTGCTCTTTGGTAAGGAAGATGTCGCGCTCAACGCTCTCGTACTCATAACCTGGAGAGATTAGGATACCGTTCGCCTTAAGCTCATCCACCATCTTACACAGCTGCTCTACCTCTTCAACCGAGGTCTCTTTGAACACGGTTGTATTCAGGTAGGTGTAGTAGCCGCGAGCACGCGCCTGCTTCACCATCTCAATCGCATGGTCGAACACGCCTTGCCGATTGCAGACGTAGTCGTGCGTTTCGCGCATGCCGTCAAGGTGAACCATCAGGAAGAGGTGAGGGCTCGGAGGAATCTTGTCGAACACCTTCTCCGCCAGCTTCAGAGCATTTGTGCAGACAATGATATATTTGTTGCGCTCAATGAGGCCAGCAATCAGCTCTGGAAGTTCCGGGTAGAGCGTGGGTTCGCCGCCGCAGATATTAACGATAGGCGCGCCACACTCTTCAACCGCTTTGAAACAGGCCTCAACCGACATCCTGTCCTTCAGTTTGCCTGTATGGCGCTCAACAGAACATCCAAGGCACGCCAGGTTGCAGGTATAGAGTGGCTCGAGCATAAGGACGGTTGGGTATCGTCCCTCTCCTCGCTTCTCCATTCGAGAGCGATGCCTGCTTTGCGCCATCATAAAGCCAATAGGAAAACGCATTCTGTACTATATCCTTCCGGCCCAAGGTGCGGCAAACCGGGGTATGCTCGGTCGACATCGATCCTTAAGGCGGTAAAGTTGCGGTTAAGGTGCACACATTATACCCTTGCGATAAGGGCTAACAGATACACGAGAAAGATCCTGGATGATCGAGAGAGCCCGGTTCAAACCTCCAGGTTGGTAAACCGGTTCGTTAGCTGCGGACCAGCCGTTTGCGGCACTTCGCCCGTGGTATATTCGTGATATTGCGCAAGTGCCCACAGCGGGAAGTAGTGCCGGTAGAAATGGTAGCGCAGGTAGAAGACCCTGGGGAAGCCCGTTCCCGTGAACCACTCCTCTTGCCAGGTCCCCTCAGATTCCTGATTGTTAATCAGGTACTCAAGCCCACGCTGTAGCGAAGGGCTATCCAGGTCGCCCGCATTTAACAGGCCCATCAGAGCCCACGCGGTTTGCGATGGCGTGCTCGGTCCCTTCGCCTTCGGATGCTGTGGATCGTACGAAGCGCAGGTTTCACCCCATCCGCCATCCTCGTTTTGCACCGAATGGAACCACAAAACCGCCTGCTGCATCCTCTCCGCTTGCATGTCCTCGCCGATTCGCGCAAGACCACGCAGCGTCTGCCAGGTACCGTAGAGGTAGTTCACACCCCAGCGACCAAACCACGAGCCATCCTCTTCCTGTTCTCGGTACAGATAGTCTATTGCTTTCCGAACGCGTGGATCGCTCTTGCCGATGCTGTAGTAAGAGCACATTTCGAGGGTGCGCGCCGTGATGTCTGCCGATGACGGATCCAGCATTGCGTTGTGATCTGCATAGGGTACGAATTGGAAAAGCGTTTTGTTGTTGTCTTTGTCAAAACTGGCCCAACCGCCATCGCGATTTTGCATCGCGAATACCCAGTCCAGGCCCTTACGCATCGCTTCCTTGACGTGGAAGGGGGCTTCGGACCAGTGTTCTCCTCCCGGGCAGTACACCTTATAGAGGCCCATCAGCACCATGATCGTGTCGTCCACGTCCGGATAGTACTCGTTCTCCATTTCGAAGTACCAGCCGCCGGGTTCTACATTGGGGCACTTTACAGACCAGTCACCCTTTTTCGTTGTCTGCTTGGTCAGCAGCCATTCACATGCCCTGGTCAGGGCGTCACTATCGGCCGGATATCCACTATCGATGAGCGAGTTTACAACCAGCGCCGTATCCCAAACCGGACTGATGCACGGCTGCATCCGAATGGTATCGCCCTCTTCAATCTCGAAGGCGGCTAGCTCAGCAAGCTCTTTTGTAATCGCCGGATGATGGTCGGGGAGGCCCATGCATTTGTACGCCATTATCGCGTGCGTCATCGCCGGGAAGATTGCTCCAAGGCCACCGCTCTTTTCCTCACGATCCAACAGCCAGGCCAGTGAGCGATTGAGGGCTCTTTTTCTAAATGGCTTCACCGGGCTTTGATCGTAAATCTTAAGTAAGCGGTCAAAAACCAGAAAGACATTTCGCCAGGTGATGGCCTTACGATCCCATTCAAGGCGCAGTCGTTTTCGGTCCCTGCCGCCAACAAACAGCTCATCAATGTGTGCGTGATTGGGGATGGGTCGCCTTGGCCGTGCCGCATTCATAACAGCCAGCGGAACGAGAATTGCGCGAGACCATGACGACATATTATAGATATTAAAATAAAACCACTTGGGAAGCAATACCGCTTCTGGCGGGATAGTTGGAACACCATGCCAATCGTACTGGCCAAACATAGAAAGGTAAAGTTTGGTAAACGTATTGCAGTGTGTAACGCCGCCTTCTGCTAATATGGCCTTTCGAGCTCGTCGCATGAACGACTCATTGCTGCTGTGGCCGGCTAACTTACAGGCAAAGTAGGCTTTCACCGAAGCGCTAACATCAGGAGGGCCACCCGGATAGATAGACCAATACCCATCCTGATGCTGTTTGCGGCGAATATAATTCGCCAGCTTCCTAAACTTTACCGGCTCGCGGCGACCAAGAAACTGAAGAAGAAGAATGTATTCACTCTCAAGAATCGTGTCGCCTTCAAGCTCAGCGAGCCAGTAACCTTCTGGCTCCTGCTGATTTAAAAGATACTCTTGCGCGCCACGAATGGCGTTGCGGACAGAATCGAGGGAGACTGTGGAGGAAGATCGCTTTCTGCGAGAGTTGGTGCCGGCTGATACAGCAGCAGCAGTCGACTTAGGTCGATTCTGCTGGTGATTTTGATGTTCGGCTCTGGTGTTCAAGTGCTCACCGTTCAAAAAGCTAGCTTCGTGTGTTTCAGCGGTCAGGCACACACTATGAGTGGCAAATCGCCGACTGCCATGCAACGACTCGGCAGCCTATTGTACACGAATAATCCCGCTATTCTAGCCGTACAGACGTTCTAATGTCAAGCGCACCAAACTTGCGCTCCGCCTGTTCGCCGTGCGAATCAGGCATTGCGCCAGCATGGTTTATGCATTCAATTTACGGGATCTGACCTGGATCGTTGACGATGTCAGAGATAATTCCAAGGCGCTTGAGTTCGCTCACGAGCTTGGACGCATCGGCAAGCACGACTTTGGCAATCCGCTGTGTATCTGGATCTGCCTTACGCATTAGCAGATGTGCCGCCGAACATAGCGAAGTAATGGGTGCGAGCAGTACCTCTGTATTAACGAGTTCCTGAGGAAGCATGTTCGCAGCCTGCTCAAAGCTAACTCTGCCCGCATGATCTGGCTCGGCATGTATCTCAAACGCCATAGAGAAGTCAGGCTCTTCGATGGGCGCCGGTACCGGCGGGACCGGTGGGACGGGCGGAGCGGGCGTTGGGGCCAATGCGTCGGTTGCTCGGGATAGCGGCTGCAAGCGTGTATCCGTTCGCACCAGTCTGGAAAGCTTACGACCTTCGGCTGCGTAACGCGTTTCGATTTCGACGAGCTCCTTGCGGATCGCCAGATAGAGCGGTGTGGAATCCATGTCTCGGTCTGCCGAAACTCCATAATCGCGCTTATTGATGCCGTAAAACATGGGATCCGTGGTCGCGTAGTTAACGAACATAACGGCAATGAACTTTTGAAACACATTGCGATCGAACAGGTACTTTGACGCGTAGTTCCCGTTGTCTTTGACGCTCTGTATGACTTCATCAAAAAGGGAAACAATAAACTCTCTGGGTGGAAGATTTTCGAGGGTCTTGAAATCGACGTAAGTGTACTCAAAATAGTAGAGTAGATTCGTCGTATCGGTATATCCTTCGGCTTCGGCAACGGAACTGAAGACATTGAGCTTCATCATGCTATCCAGATTTCGTCTCGGATAGCCGCGATTCACCATTGCGAGCGAGTAGTCCTGGAACTCTCGATAATCGGTGCCAAGAAAGTGTGCGTGACCGCTGTGGATGGTGTCGTGCAGCTCATTAAGCCGAAGCAGCAGCTTACTGCGCGCTTCATTGACGATGTCCATCATCTCGTCGCGGATAGGGTCATCCTCGGGGAACAAGTCTACCGTTTCAAACGTTGTTCGAATTACTGCAAAATCGTTGAGGCCGTCTTCGAGGCATGGGTATGCAATTCCGAGAAGCAGGTTTTCCGGTATCTTATCCACTGCGTCAGCATTCTTAATGCCGCTATCAGGATCAACGAGAGCGTAAAACCTGTTGTTCGTTTCCAGGCTCTTGATAAGCGCAACACGCCGATTGTCTTCTGCAGTCACATCTGTCATTGTTTCTTGATGCCTCGTCCGAAAAATGAATAGCCTGTCGGTTTACAGGGCCGCTACAAGTACATGCATAATACCAGATCGCGATCTAAGTTCCCGACGCTAAAAGTTCACCTTGGCGCTTCGTTGCTACCTTGCAAAATGGTAGGATGCTCCGTAGAACAGATGCCCATTTAAGCTATACGCTTTGAGTTGCAAACCCTTCATCACTGGCAAGCCTGCAGAGAAGTTTGGCCTGCGCTCAAACACCTCTGCACTTAATTGCAGCCCAGTCCTGAGTCTGGAACTCAATCCTATGTATCCCCCGCCAATCGGCCCGGTTCCCGCTCCGAGTGAGATTTCAGCGGACCGAAGAAATCGATGCTGCAGCGATGATAAAGGTACATTTCGAGAAGCTGCCAGATAAAAAGCCCCATGTTCGGCGCCTGTACCGGTCATGTCTCGAATCCCAACGGAGATCGCCGGCAGGTTTTGCAGCGTGGGCAATGGATATTCGAGATTGGCCGACCATTGCTTTTTGCGCTCGGCTGGCGATTCGAGCCGATTGAGCTCAAGCTCGATCCCATCACTCGAAGCATACGTAAACCACGATCGGTCTGTACCGGCCGTCGAACTTATCATCAACTCAGATTTAATACTCAACTCTGTGAGCGTGCTCCCTGTGGGAGCGAGCACTACTCTATCCGCATGGGCGCCGCTCGAGACGCAAGCGAGCACCAGGCAACTGACTGCTGCAGACGGGAGGTTCTCCCGGAGCGCCCGACGGCAAATTGCGAAATTAATGATCATCGGGCGCCTCGCTCCAGCAGCACAAAGATACGATCGCGGCTCAATTCGTACAGCGCTTCAGGAAACGCTCCATGCGTTCAAGCGCGATTTCGAGGTGCTGCATAGACGTTGCGTATGAGCAGCGTATATGCCCGGCGCCGGAAGGGCCAAATGCGGATCCGGGAACCACAGCCACTCGCTCTTCCATCAACAAGCCTTCCGCAAAATCGGCATCGCTTAAACCGCTCTTTTTGATCGATGGAAAGGCGTAAAATGCGCCTCGCGGCTCGGTGCATGTGAGGCCAATAGCGTTGAGGCCGGCAACGAAAAATCGCCTGCGCCGATCGTAATCCGCTACCATCTCTTCCACGTCGCTCTCCGCATTGTCTAATGCGGCAATTGCCGCGATCTGAGACGTGTGAGAGGCGCAGAGCATCGTGTACTGGTGAACACGAGTCATCAGAGCCGTTATTGGTTCAGGAGCGCATACATACCCGACGCGCCAGCCGGTCATCGCGTAGGCCTTCGAGAAACCATTCATTACTACGGTTCTGTTGCGGGCGCCAGGCAGCGAGCCCAGGCAAACATGCTCGCCAGTATAGGTGAGCCTGTCGTAGATCTCATCCGAAAGCAGATAAAAATCGTGTTTTATCGCCATATCTACCAGTGCGCTGAGGTCTGCACGTGATTGAACAGATCCTGTGGGGTTTGCGGGCGAGCCCAGCAACAGAGCCTTAGTTCGCGGCGTTATTGCTGCAGCGATGCGAGATGCATGCAGCCGGAAACCGTCTTCAGCATCCGTCTTAACCGGCACGACGACTCCCCCCGCAAACTCAACGCAGGGTGCATAGGATACGTAGCACGGTTCTGGAACCAGCACCTCGTCGCCCGGGTTTAGTACCACTCTAAGGGCAAGGTCGAGGGCCTCTGAAACTCCTACGGTAATCAGGCACTCGGTATCCGGGTCATACGACACGCCATAGCGCGCATTCTGGTGTGAGCAGATCTTCTGACGCAGAAGCGGCAGCCCCGAATTGCCCGTATAGGTGGTCTGCCCACGCTCGAGCGAGGCAATACCCGCTTCTCGAATTCTCCATGGCGTAACATAATCCGGCTCACCAACGCCAAGCGAGATCACGTTTTCCATCTGCTGCGCGATATCGAAAAAGCGACGGATGCCGGACGGAGGACAGGAAGTAATTACGTGATTGAGCGGTCGACCTGGCTGCTGTTCGACAGCGTAAGAGCCGGAACCGTTCACAATCTCCAACGCTGGCTGATTGCTGGTCTGCACGGATTTAATCTTGGCCGTTTCTGGGGTCATGGTGAAACCATAAGGCGGGGGTCGACTTCGCTGTCGGCAAAGATGTCCCCATCGTCCTTATATTTCTTCAAAAGGAAGTGTGTTGAGGTCGAGATTACACGGTCTATTGTAGACAGCTCTTGAGCAACAAAGTCTGCCACTTCTCGGATATTGCGGCCTTCCACCACGCAGCGAAGGTCGTGTGAGCCGGATACGAGATAGACGGAGTGAACCTCGGGATACCTATATATTCGCCCTGCAACATCGTCGAAGCCAACACCACGTGCCGGTGTAACCTTAACGTCGATGAAGGCGAACACACGCTCTTCACCGAACTTATCCCAGTCCACTACCGTCTTGTAGCGCCTGATGATGCCTTCAGACTCCCACCTGGCGATCTGAGCCGTCACGATATCCACATCGATGCCTGTCATCGTTGCGATCCGATCCGGCGTAGCATGCGCGTCACTCTCCAATATTTTGAGAATTGCTCTGAGCGCAAGAAGGTCTGCAGATGCAGTGGAGTTTTGCTGACTATTTGACATGCTGGAGCGTAGAAAAACGAAAACCCGTCAAATTGAGAATGTAGAAGCCGATTCGAGCACGGGTGTGGAGTTCAGATTTAGTCAAGTATATCGTACGCGTCGGAGCTTTGTCAAATCGCAAAGAGCTTTGTGGCGCGGCGTAATCGCAGCCACAGAACGCTATTGACGCAGGTTGTACGGGTTATGTACACTAGCCTGTGGGCATTCGCTGTGCGGGCAGAAGAACTGTCTCGGCGAAAGTGTTTGGTTCAGTGAAGGAGATCCGCTTGTTTACCGATCGTTTCCTGCGCAGGTCTGACAGGTCTGCAGCATCGAATACTGCTAAATTGTGTAAGCCTATTTTGCTGGCCGCGCTGGCTGCGGTATTTTTGGTCATCTCCGGCACACAGGTCTGTAAAGCACAGGATGGAACGTTCCCGCTGCCCACGACCCCGCCTCCAACGGGCCTGCAGGCCCCGCTGCCTGCTGCTGCTAAAAGCGTTCGCTATCCTGCAAACGCGGATGCATCGTCTCCCACGCTCGCTTCAATCCTTGGTGATAAGGCAACGAAGCCAATCGATATTCAACAGGCGGTTGCAATCGCTCTGTATACCAATAGGACCCTGGCGCTTGCAGAAGAGGCCCTGCTTTCTGCACAGGGGCACACTGCCGAGACGAAATCGGCTTTGAACCCGACGGTTGGCAGCTCCTATACGGCGACACAGCTGAACCAGGGCACATCGGTCAACTTGGGCGGACAAAACATTACGATTGTTAACGCTACACAACAGCAGTTTGGTGTGCAGGCGACCCTTCCCCTGGACATATCGGGGCTGCTTCATGCGGCCACTAGCCAGGCGAAATTCATGGAGATTTCCACACGGCTGGATATTAACCGCGCCCGCAATCAGATTGTGCTCGAAGTTAAATCCGCATTTTATGATTCGCTTCGTGCCCGAGCGCTCCTAGAGGTTGCCCAGGAAGCTCTCAAGAACTCTCTTGCGCGCCAGTCGGATGCTCAGAAGCGGCTGGATGCGGGCGTCGTTGCTCCCTACGATCTGCAGCGTGCAGCAACGGACGTGGCAAGTTCACAACTCCAGTTGATCAGTGCGAAGAACCAGGTGAGCCAGAGCCTCTATGCACTAAAGAATGCGATTGGGATCGATCTTTCCTCCCCGCTCTCCATAACGGATGCTGGAGCAACTCAGACGCCGCCGGGAGTTATCGAGCCCGATAAAGGACCGATAACTCCCCCTCGAAGCGCCAGCGATCAGCCCGTTATTCTCGACGAGACGGTGCGCGCAAGGGTAAAACCAATTA
The DNA here is from genome assembly GCA_903919615.1 of uncultured Chthonomonas sp. Lineage (GTDB taxonomy): Bacteria > Armatimonadota > Chthonomonadetes > Chthonomonadales > Chthonomonadaceae > CAIXIX01. The sequence goes on along the minus strand of CAIXIX010000456.1, from coordinate 7,869 downwards.
TTGTTACGGATCCCATGCCGCCGCTGCCGGATTACCGCGCTCTTTTAACAGATGCACTCGCAACTCGGCCGGAAATTCTTGAGGCTGAGGCGTCGATATCGGCTGCAAAGATGAATATCACGCTTGCTCGCCGGAGCAGGTATCCTACGCTTGGGCTTGTCGTCGGCGGTACCTATACGCCCAATGTCGCGGGGTTTGGGGCGCAGTCTACGGCTGGCAGCGCGGTCCTCTCGCTCAATGTACCGCTGATAGACGGTGGCGTCGAAAAGGCAAGGATGACCCAGGCACGAGCAAACGTTGCACAGGCAATTACTGAGAAACGAATTGCAGTAGACACAATTACCTTTGAGATGGAGAGCGCCTACCAGACACTCAGAATTGCCCGAGACAGCCTGGCGGTAGCAAACGAATCGGTGGCGCTTGCTAAAGAGGCCTTTAGATTGGCGCGTGTGCGTTATACCGCTGGCGTTACGTCGCAGGCCGGACTTTCGCCATTGCTGGAAGTCACGGATGCGCAGACTGCACTGACCCAGGCCGAGAGCAATCAGGTTAATGCACTGTATAACTACAACAATGCCCGATCCAAAGTCGACAAGGCTGTTGGAAGGTACGCATTTGTGTTTAATAGCGGCAAAGAGCCCACATTTGTGGGATTCCCTGCGCCGCCGTCGGCAAAAGCCCTAGGTAAAAAGACAGGAGCCCCGTAGTGTTCTATAGACTGAATTCCGACCCTGAATCGCGTGGGGCTCGACGTATTGCTTTGGCCGCCGCAAGCTGCGCGGTAAGTGCGTTGTTCGTTGGCTGCAAACATAATGATGCGCCTCCTCCCGCGGCGGTTACACCTGCCTCAACCGCACATACCGCAGTTGACGTCAGCACTTCGATGGCTATTGCCGAGAACATATCGGACACAGCCAATCTTACCGGGGCGCTGGGCGCGCTCAACGACATTACCGTTGGCGTCAAGAATCCTGGCAAACTCGTTGGCGTCTATGCGCGAGAAGGCGATCACGTAACGGCAGGTGAGGTGGTAGCGCAGCAGGATATGACCGACCTGCAGTCTCAGATCGCTCAAGCGAGGGCCAATCTCCGCTCATCTATGACTCGCCTTGATCAGGCCAACGTCGCTTACTCAAGTGCAGTCGCGACACTCAAGATTACCGATGAGACCACGGGGAGCGCAGTTGATCAGGCTTCTGCGGCGCTAAAGTCAGCGCAAGACTCGCTCATTTTGATACAGCGTGGAGCGCGCAAGCAGGAGCTTCAGCAGGCGGCGCGAACTGTAGACGCTGCACAGGCAGATCTTGAAAGCGCAAAGGCAGACGCTGCACAGGCTGCGAACGACCTTAAGCGTTACGAAGCTCTCTATAACCAGCGCGCGATCTCTGCCCAGCAGCTGGATCAGGCAAGAACGGTTAAGACCTCAGCCGATGCAAGGGTAAGATCCTCCGCCGCACATCTGGATTCCGCGAAACAGGCAAACAGCCTCCTCAAAGAGGGAGCGCAGGCCGAAGACATACATCGATCTCGGACGATGGTGGATCAGGCAGAACAGGCCCTCAAGACAGCCACGAGCAACAGAGCGCTGGTACAGGTACGTAAAGACGACGTCGAATCGGCTAAGTCTGCCATTGACACTGCAAAGGCGGGAGTCGATGTTTCCAAGGCACAGTTGGCGATCGCGGAGCAGGCATTGCGCGACAGCGCAATTCGATCTCCCATCGATGGCGTAGTTGCGGAGAGAAAAGCCGAGCCAGGCGCACAGCTTGCGGTAACCCGCCCGGATATCATGCGCATTGTCTCTCTTAACTCACTCTACTTTGACGGTCAGCTTCCTCAAAACCTGGCAGGGGACGTGAAAGTGGGAATGCCCGTTACGGTGAGTGTAGATTCGCAGCCAGGAAAGGAACAGCTGGCCAAAATCACCAGGATTTTCCCGGTAGCCTCCGCGACTGCACGCAGCTTTACCGTCCGCGTATCTCTAACCAACGCCACTGGTGCGCTGCGACCGCAGATGTTTGCCCGCGGCAAACTTACGCTAGGAACGCATCCTCACGCGGTCGTAGTTCCGCGCGATGGCGTAATTGAGTATCAGGACAATGGCATCACTCGAGAAGGCTCCGTTTTCCTCGTGGTCGACGGGCATGCAGTCAAGAAAAAGGTACATATCGGCTACGTAACGGTAATGCATGACGAGGTCTTAAGTGGGGTCTCGCTCGGAGATAAAGTGATCACGACCGGGCAGGCACAGGTTCAGGACGGCGATGCTGTAAAGATAGTGGATGCGCCGCGTGGGGATTCGGATCGATAGGACATTTTTAGAAGCATGCTGGAGGGCTGCAAATGCTGTTTCCGAAAGGCAGAATGCGCTTTACCTCATCGTATCAGGGCAAGAGTGAGCCCGATGGATGGATCGTCCTTGATCTTACCGGAGCTGAAGTCGAAGGGGTGGGAAAGCTCTATCTCTCGATGGAGGACATCCTGAAGCTGAAACACGGCGGCGATATCACCTCGGATCGCTTGAAGCAGGCGCGGTCCTTGCTTGGTGGATTCGACGAAGAGTGACAGACGGGAGTATCCGTGGTTGAAGATGCATTCTGCAGCCTATCCGAGCTAAATCAGGAGATCTTTGAGGTAATTCAAGAGTGCTTTGAAGAGCCGCTCTGGGTTGTGGCTGAAGTGGCGAAGGTGACTGCGAACTACTCTGGTCACACCTACCTGGATCTCGTTGAACGCAAGGGATCGGACACGCTGGCTCAGGCAAAAGCGACCATCTGGAGATCCAGTTCGCATATCCTGAAGGATTACCAACGTGAGACGGGCGAAACGCTCAAGGCCGGTATGCAGGTGCTGGTTCTTGCCAGGGTAGATTACCATCCTGTCTATGGCCTATCGCTCAATATCCAGCGGATCGACTCTCGGTACACCCTCGGCGAAATGGCTCGTAAGCGTCAGGAGGTGATCGACCGCCTCACCGCGGAAGGGCTGATTAATCTAAATCGGGATTTGATTTTCCCATCGGTGCCTTTGCGGGTGGCCGTGATTACAAGCGCCACCGCGGCAGGATGGGAAGATTTCCAGTCTCGCCTCAGAACCAACGCATACGGCTACAGCTTTACGATGACGTTGTTTCCGGCCTCCGTTCAGGGCGATGGCGCCGAAGCCTCGATCGTGTCTGCAATGCAACAGGCGTTCGAAATGTTAGAGTGCTTCGATGTGCTGGTCATTCTCCGTGGAGGCGGTGGCGTTGTCGACCTTTCCTGTTTCGACAGCTACGGGATCGCCAGCGCCATTGCCATTTGCCCCCTTCCCGTAATCACGGGTATAGGCCATGAGCGCGATACCTCCGTTGCGGATCTCGTTGCCTACTGGCGTGCCGATACGCCAACTGCCGCCGCCGAGTATCTGATTGATAAAGTAAACGACTTCGATCTCAAACTTTCGGACCTTACGGAGAAGGTGGCAAGCCTCTCATCTGAAATAACACTTAGAGCCAGGGAACAGCTATCTCTTACGGTTGGAAACCTCGCTTCTCTGACAGCCGCCCGGCTGAATTTAGCACATGCTATCGTGACGGACCGCATGCATGGGGTCTCCACCGCGGTACTTACCAGAACTTCGGCAGACAGGGGCCATTTAGAGGAGCTTGCGACACGCCTCAGATTGCAAACGGCGGATGCGGTGAAATCGCCATCACGGAAGGTACAAGAACTTTCGAACCGATTGATGCGATCCGCCAGTCTGAAGCTGGAACGGTCGACAGTAGAGCTCGATCGGCATGAAGCTGCTGTCCGCTACCACAATCCGCAGGAGGTTTTGCGGCGCGGCTACACGATTACGCGAGTTAATGGCCGGGTCGTCCGGTCTATTTCAAACGTGCAGGAATCCGATCGAATTGACACAACCGTCGCAGACGGAAGGATATTGAGCGTAGTTGAGGAGACAGGGCTGTGAGCAATGTTGCCGAAGGCGAAGAGCAGATCCGTTATCAGCAGGCGATTGAACGCCTGGAAGAGATCGTCGAGCAGATAGAGAGCTCGCAAATCGATATAGACGACCTGGAGAAGGTCGTGAGCGAAGCTGTCGGCTTAATATCTCTGTGCCGCGCGCGCCTTACCGGGGCGCAAACCGCGGTGGAGCAAGCCCTAAACAGCCTGAAACCAGAACAGAGCTGATTCGCGATTCCCTCCTGCGCTATAATAAGGTGTCCGGATTACATGGAGGCGTTTTGTATGTCAAAGACGATGTTTGAGAAGATCTGGGATTCTCATGTGGTGCATGAAGAGCCCGGGCAGTCTACTCTGCTTTATATAGATCTGCACCTCGTACATGAGGTTACCAGCCCGCAGGCATTCGAAGGGCTGCGTTTGACGGGTAGGAAAGTTCGCCGGCCGGATCTTACCGTTGCGACGGTGGACCACAATATACCGACGACCGATCGCTCACTCCCGATTGTTGATGAGATTTCACGCAAGCAGATCGATACGCTTCGTACGAATTGCGATGAGTTTGGTGTGTGCCTCTTTGATCTTCACGATACGCGACAGGGCATCGTGCACGTCATTGGCCCAGAGCTCGGATTTACGCAGCCGGGTCAGACGATCGTCTGCGGCGATAGCCATACGAGCACGCATGGCGCGTTTGGATCCCTGGCGTTTGGCATTGGCACCTCCGAAGTGGAGCACGTGCTGGCAACCCAATGTTTGCAGCAGTCTGTGCCGAAGACGATGGAGATTCGGGTCAACGGAACGCTCCAGCCTGGCGTAACCGCCAAGGACGTTATTCTGGCGATCATTGGAAAGATCGGTACGGACGGCGCAACCGGCTACGTCATTGAATACACCGGCGACGTAATCCGCAACCTCTCCATGGAAGGCCGCATGACGGTCTGCAACATGAGCATCGAAGCTGGAGCACGCGCTGGGCTGATCGCACCGGATGAGAAGACGTACGAGTACGTTAAGGGGCGCCAGAACGCGCCGAAGGGCGCAGATTGGGATGCAGCGCTCGCCTACTGGCAGACGCTTCCCACCGACCCCGGAGCCACTTTTGATGTGCTTGTAGAGCTTGATGGCTCCGAAATCGCACCCTACGTTACCTGGGGCACGAGCCCTGGCATGGTTGCACCCGTAACGGGAACCGTGCCCGACCCGAAAGCGGAAAGTTCTGACGCCGATCGACGGTCAACGGAGCGCGCACTCGAGTACATGGGTTTGCATGCTGGCACGCAGATAACTTCGATACAGCTCGACAAGGTGTTCATCGGATCCTGCACCAATGGGCGCATTGAGGATTTGCGAGCCGCCGCTGCAATTGCAAAAGGACGGAAGGTCAATCCGAAGGTTCATGCGCTCGTAGTCCCCGGATCTGCGGCCGTGCGCAGGCAGGCAATCGAAGAGGGATTGGACGCTATCTTCATCGAAGCTGGCTTCGACTGGCGAGAGGCGGGCTGCTCGATGTGCCTCGCCATGAACCCCGATATTCTGCAGCCAGGCGAGCGATGCGCCTCCACTTCGAACCGCAACTTCGAAGGTAGGCAGGGCAAAGGTGGCCGAACTCACCTCGTTAGCCCGGCCATGGCGGCTGCGGCAGCGGTAGAGGGCAAACTCGTAGATATTCGTAAATGGGGCAAATGACGCAAATCTGCGCTGTTTGACTTGTACGATGTTGGTATTGAGAGGACCAGGTTACGAATGACACCGTTTGTAAGTCTCACCGGAGTTGTAGCTCCGATGGATCGGGTGAATGTTGATACGGATCAGATCATCCCGAAGCAATTTCTAAAGCGAATCGAGCGCACCGGGTTCGGCCAGTTTCTGTTCTTCGACTGGCGTTTTGAAAACGATGGGGTTACCAGCAACCCAACTTTCGAGCTGAACCAGCCTGGGTATGCCGGGGCTGCCATCCTCGTAGCAGGCAAGAACTTTGGCTGCGGCTCGTCTCGCGAGCACGCTCCCTGGGCGCTTCTGGATTATGGCTTCCGAGCGGTAATCGCACCGTCGTTTGCAGACATCTTCTTCAACAACTGCTTCAAGAACGGTATATTGCCGATCGTTCTGCCCGAAGCCACCGTGAATAAGCTGCTCGCGAATGCAACCGAAACCCCGGGTTACCAGCTTACGGTGGACCTGGAAGCGAAGAAGATCACCGACTCGAAGGGGTTGGATGTGGATTTCAGCGTTGACGATTTTCGACGGCACTGCCTGCTGAACGGCCTCGACGACATCGGCCTCACGCTCGTCCATGCCGATCATATCGACCGTTTTGAAGCAAACCGCCCAAGCTGGAAAAACTACGCCTGATCGTGAAGTTTGGCGGCAGGGCCGAAAATGGCCCTGCCAAAAAACTCGAAACCTGAGACGCAATCAACAGGAATTCTCCACCTTCCCTGTGCGCCGCCCGAAGGGCGTTTGTTCCTAGACGGGTCGTTTACGGCCCGGTCTCGGAGTCCATATTGCGCCTCTCTCCTCTCAACCGGGCTTCGCCCGGTTGAGAGGAGAGAGTTAGAAAATTAATTCTCCCACCTTTCACCTGCAACAAGGTCCGTGTGACGTCACAACTCACTCGGATCCCGCCTGTCCCCAGGTGTCATAACGCGCTACTTGCCAACATCGTGCGAATGAGATTGTGCAATTTTTCGGCGCGATAATACCCTCGAGCTGCCGCTTGCTGCGACTTAGAACTTTCAGGCCCGCACCCCGTGGTGGCATACAGGTTACTGGTCGTACTAGTCTTACGCGTCATACAGTTTCACTGGTCGTACTGGGCTTACTCGTATTCAGGACCCATCGACCCAGCCACCTATCGTCTCCCATGCTGCCCGCAGGGCATCTGCTCTTAGGCATGGTATTCATGCCATGTTCAAACAATGATCACATGACCTTTCCTCTTCCTTCTTGTGCCATGCGCGCCGAAGGCGCGCATGGAAGGAGGTGGTAAATTATTAATGTCGCTCATACCCAGGCCTTCAGCCGGGGCTATCTACTCGTGCCCCTTCAGGGCGAAATACAAACACTCGCCCGTTGAGGACGGCATGCGACTCTTTATTATTCGCCATGTACACGCCAGATTTCGCCTTGAGCCGCGCCGCGCTGTCCTCTTCGACGCAGCCCTCGCAGCGAACGATCGGCAAACCGCGAAAGAGATGCTCGACGGAATTCGTGCCGCGCAGCCTACTGGAGTTGAAACTTGGTGGCTGGAGTATCTGTATGTGGCCGCTGCCAGCGATATCGTAACTGCAGAGCGGAACCTCCGGCTGGTACTTGACATGGACCCGACCGCCCAGTCGGCAAGCCGTGCCCTCCAACGCCATGGAAGTAATTCAGCACACTTTGGGCAGGTTGCTTACGAGTACTGACCAACTCTTGGACGCATCTACCATGTAACGGTTTCAAGCACGCAATATTAATCGTTTTCCACTGCGTGGGCGGAAAGGGGGGCAATAGAGTGTCTGACCTAATTGAGAAGCTTCAAGAATGGTACGCGTTGCAATGCCGAGAAGACTGCCCGGCCGGGGAGACGCCCTGGCAACACAGGTATGGTCTATCTTTTTATACACTTGATAACCCTGGCTGGAATGTTAGGATTGATCTGGCTGGCACAACGTTGAGCGGCGCATCGATGTCGCCAGTCAACACGGACAACGGCGATCACGACTGGGTAATCTGCCGTATCGATGATGACGAGTTTTCCGCGGTTGGAGATCCGTCAAAACTCACTGTTATTCTTGAGATGTTTTTCAACCTTGAGCCTAGAAGCGTAGCCGAAAAATCGGCTTTTGCCAAAGGTGTTTTTTGTATTGGTGTCGAATCTACCTTTATCTTTGGATCTGGAGTTTTTGACCCCATGATTGGCAAACGCTCTCGTCAG
>CAIXIX010000455.1 GCA_903919615.1 uncultured Chthonomonas sp. | reverse complement strand
GGTCCGATGCTGACACGCGGCAGACGCCGAGTTCCCTTTATGTCGCGAGCCTTGTCGATGGCGCCATACCGATACTCGTTCATATAGTTGGCGATTGGCAATCCTCGCCAAACACTGGCGAGCGTGATCAACTTTCTGACAGGAATATCCTCAGTAGGCGCTTGTACGCTCGTACCTCCACGATTGGTCGCTGAATGGAACCAATCATCACTTATGTGATAGGTGCCGCCCGAGCGCTTATCGTAACCGCGCAGATTCGTCGATAGGCCGTACCACGACGCACTATCTAATGGAGTGCGGCCCGCTGCATATTGCATGTACCATCGGCAAACGACTCCACCATAACTATGCGCTACCAGGTCGACTCGCCTAATAGAAAACGGATATGGACCAAGGCGTAAGTAGAGCAGCGTCTTATCTACCTCGCTGCCCAGCGCTTCGGCGCAGTGCTCTACCGGACCGTTGCCGCTGAACTCGATTGCTCCGGTTTTCAGGTTAGTCAGGTCCGCGTCCTGGGTGCCATGTTCGAGCGTCGACCACTGGTATGAATACGCTGACAAAAGCGGACCGAGACCCTCCTTCATCCTCCACGTATTCCCAAAGTTGTTGATACCGTGGACAAGAATGACGGGCGGGCGTCGCAGGATGATCGTCGCATCTGCCCGGACATTTCTGCCGTCTACCGAGCGCGCAGATACCACCAGTTTGATCTTGCGTTCAGATTGATTGCTGACATCAACAATGCTATGCGGATGCTGGATCAGATTGAACTCATTGGGCGGATAGTAGTAGAGGTTTCCGCCTGATACGGTGGCCCAGCCGGCGTTGTTATCGCCATGCCGGTCAGCCACCGTTCCGTTTGGATTAGTCGCGCATGCTATAATTCCCGTTGAGCTGCCCCAGCTATTAGGTAGCTTGATGAGCAGCCTGTCCCGGAGGTCCTCACGCATCTTCGGCAGATTATCGCAGACAATCCCCTGCACCTCGCGGCGCGCGCCGGTTTGGTCTTCTGCAAGCAGAGTAATAGCGTCTTGGGTCGGTTGTGATTGGCCGCGGCCGGAGGGCGCTAAGAAGAAGAGGCTCGCTGTGAGGAGAAAGGAGCCCAGTGAATATCTGTAAAATGACAACATGCGGTCCCCTAGCCTGAAATAGCAAGAAGCAAATCTGATCCGAATCAGCCCCTCACCCTGACCCTTTTCCACGCAAGCGGCTAATCGTGATTCATTACTTAACGGCAGAAATTCAAATCCTCAGACACCGCTGAATGTGCGATTTGGCGGTGGCGTGCTGTGCGGGACTCTCACCTAACCTCTCCCTCCTCCGCTCGCGTGCTCGCAGGGAGAGGGACTGACGCGCGCCTCCGGGCGAACGCCTTCGCGCCGATTGCAGATTCCGTGCTATGTGCATGCAATATCGTCGGTTAGATATTAGTGTTTCAACGGATGCGCGGCTAGATGTCGCAAAGTCTTCGATACATTCAGCAACGCTCGTCCCTGATGATATGCCTCGGTCCATCGGTCGCTCTTGACCTTGCCTGGAAACGAAGTGCCGTCAGCGGCAACCGTTGCATACCAGCCGCCATTGGCCGGGTCAACCTGATGTTTCTGTATGAATTCCCACTGTTTTACAAACGCATTCCAGTATGCTGAGGTTTCATGTCCAAACCGGCTGTGAATAAGGAGAAGTGCATTTAGGCCCTCTGCCTGCGTCCACCAGACTTTATCGGTGGTGGTAACGGCGGCCGATGGCTCGCCTGCGTCATAAAAGCCACCGTGAGTCTGGTCCCAGCCATACTTCAAAGCGTGATCGACAAGTGATCGCGCGGTCTTCCAGGTACACTCGTCCTCAGGTATTCCTAAGGTTTCTGCCGCTTCTGCAAGCAGGAATGCGGTTTCGATATCGTGGCCGAAGGAGTCGTGGTCCGGCACGGGCTTCCAGTCTGGCGTGAAAAAAAGGTTCAGGTAACCCGGTTCGACGGCAACTTTGTCGCGGACAATTTCGAACAGTTCTCGCAAACGCTGCTTGATATCAGCGGTGTGATGCACCTGATAGAGCGTTGTGAACGCTTCGAGCAGATGGATGTGAGTATTCATCGACTTGAGTCCGTACTTTGTACCGATGAAATCGGCGGGTATTCCTTCGGACGGTTGCGTGAGAATGGGTTTACCTTCTCGTGTAAGCGCTTCGAAATAGCCGCCGTTTTTAGAGTCGTGAGCGTGCTCATCGAGCCATTTGTATGCGCGAAGCGCCAGCTCAAGCGCAGACTTATCCTTCGTTATCGCATAACACTCGGCCGAGGCATAAATCCCAAATGAGATGCCATAGGTATGCTTTTCGCCGGCTCGCTCAGGCTTGCCGTCGTCGCCAAGCGCCCAGTAGAAGCCACCGAACTGGCCGTCCCACATGGTCTTCGACAGAAACTGTTCTCCGTGAAGGCTGTAGTTTTTATATTCTATAGAATGGTGGGGATTTCGCTCCGCGGCGGCTGCCGCGATCCAGGTAAGGCGAGACTGATAGACGATGGCTCGATCGTTGTTCGGTATGCGATCCCAACGCTCGCCGAAGTTTTGATGAAACCCTCCTCGCGTGGTATCGACCGCGGCCGGAAACCACTTTGCCAGCACCTGCTTATCCAGGTTCTGTTCCACATGATCCGCAATTCGTGAATACTCGCTTTTTGAAATGGTTGCCATCGGTCGGTCCTGGGCCAGAGTTGGGGATGCGCTGAGAGTTAACAAAGTTAGGCAGAAGAGGGTGGCGAAGAGGTTATTCATGGATGTGGTGTTCCTCGAGCAGATAATGTGCGCCTTTTTCGGATTATACCACGGTGTTATTGCAACAATAGTGTATACAAGAAGCAGTGGTAATCGGTCATTTCGGTTGAGCGCATCTGCATGGTGTGCGGCACGGAGCGGAGATTGAAGTATTGGCGATGGGCATTGCGATTTGTGATCGCGGTGGTAGTCATCCTTTTCGCACTTATCTGCCTGTCTGTATTAGATACGCTTGCGATTCGACGAATTCCGAGCATTCTGGCGATACATGGCGACGCCAAGATCTGGAGCCAGATCGATGTCGAGAGCAATGTATTTAAGGATCCAGGGTCTGTGGTGAAAGTAAGTCCGATCGGGCATGGCGAATACCCGATACATATTCGCTTCAAAGATGGACGTCAGGTTTGGGCCTCCTATTTTCACTCGGATGCGGGCGTTCGGCGTCATGTGGACGTCTATGCGGATCATAAGCCCGATTCTGGCATCGTCCACTTGCGATGCGTTATTCATGTTCGGACTTCTGTAATGCATGAGACCTCCGAGACCGTGTTTGATGGCGATGTCAACATGGCTGGCACAAGCAAGGAGAAACCTGCGGCTCTATTGTGGATTTAGCGTGAGTGGGGCGTCCGAGGCTCAAGTCGCAATGACGTGAGAGACTATCGGGTACAACACTGTCAATATCCCGGTATCGGTAGCTACAATGGAGTGGAGAATATGAAACGATATTTGCTGACGATGGTGGTTGGCTTATCGATTTTGAATTGTGCAATTGCGACTGCGGAAGATGTCCCGAAGGGTCCTCTCTTGCCGCCTAGCACATACCGATGGGACAATGTTCGGATTGTTGCCGGCGGCTTCGTAGATGGCATTCTGTTTCATCCTAAAGCGCGCGCTGTCGCCTATCTGCGCAGCGATATGGGCGGCGCTTATCGGTGGCTGCCCGCGCAAAAGGTATGGAAGCCGATCACGGATGGATTCGGCCAGGCCGACTGGAACCTCCACGGGATCGAGAGCCTTGCTCTGGATCCACACGATCCCAATCGTGTCTATATCGCTGCTGGCACCTACACCAACGATTGGGCTGGAAACGCAGCGATGCTTCGGTCTTCCGATCGGGGTGAAACCTGGCAGCGTACCGATATGCCATTCAAGATGGGCGGCAATGAAGATGGACGCTCGGCAGGCGAGCGCCTTGCGGTCGATCCTAACAACGGTAATGTGCTCTTCTTCGGCTCTCGACACAATGGCCTGTGGCAAAGCGCTGATAGAGGCGCGACCTGGACGCAGGTGGAGTCTTTTCCGATAAAGGGCCGCACAAACGGAACCGGCATTGTCTGGGTGGTCTTTAACCCGGCTGGAGGCGCAATCGGCGCTCCCACGCAGACCGTCTATGTGGGCGTACAGCAGCCGGGAGCGCCAGGGATCTACGTCACTCATGATGCAGGGGCGACGTGGGCTCCTATTGAGGGTCAACCCACAGGGCTTCTGCCACATCAGGCACAGTTGGATGCTCAGGGGAACCTGTACATAACCTATGCAGACGCTCCAGGGCCGAATGGGATGTCCTCGGGTGCAGTCTGGAAATGGGACACCAAGAGTCGGGTCTGGAGCAATATCTCGCCATTGCCGCCCAAGTCTGGTGGGTTCGCAGGGCTTAGCCTCGATCGCCAGCATCCGGGTCGGCTGGTCGTTTCCACGATGGATCGTTGGGGACCCGGAGACGATGTGTTCCTAACTACAAACGCTGGAGCGACATGGATAGGCCTTAAGGATCGTGCGGAACTAGACGCCAGCCTGTCACCGTTCCTGAAGTGGGGCGGCGATAAGCCGAAATTCGGGTGGTGGATGGGAGCCGTAGCCATCGATCCATCCCAACCTGACCACATCCTGTTCGCCACCGGCGCCACGATCTGGGAGTCTTTCGATCTGTCAGCGGCAGGCAAAGAGGGTGCGACGCATTGGGCTGTCGGCGGTTCCGGTGTGGAGCAGGTGGCCGTTACAGATTTGGTATCCCCTGCCTCCGGTGCGCACCTGGTCAGTGCCCTTGGTGATATCGGGGGATTTCGACATGATGATTTCACAAAGTCTCCTGTTGGGGGCCTTGCTGCCACACCTATCACTGGCACCTCTATTTCCGTCGATTTTGCTGAAACGATGCCGCATCTAATGGTTAGAACTGGCAGTGGGAAGCGGGGAGCAGTCGGCGCCTATTCCCGCGATGGCGGCTCAACCTGGACTGCGTTCGCGTCTCAACCAACCGGCGTACGTCGACCTGGCAATATAGCGATCTCTGCCGATGCCGGCGCGATAGTCTGGGCTAGTTATGGAGCGGCATCGGCGTGTTCTCATGACAACGGCTTAACGTGGACAAATTGCACGGGGCTGCCGCCGAACGTGCGCCCTGTTAGCGATCGGATGAACCCTCGTTTGTTTTATGCTTACGACGCTGGGACTGGCGCATTACTGGTAAGTGAAGACGGCGGAAATAACTTTTTCCGATGCTCTGCAGTCCTACCAACGGGCGATCGTGACGTGCGGCTTCGCCCTGTACCCGGTAAGCCGGGGTGCATCTGGGCTGCAATTTCTGGAAAGCTGTATCATACTGAGGATGGCGGTAAAGTCTTCGCAGCGGTAGATACCGTTGAGCGGGCCAATGCTCTTGGCCTTGGCCGGGCCGCTCCGGGCAAGACTGAGCCAGCGCTATATCTGATAGGTATTGTGGCCGGAGTGGAGGGTGTGTTCCGTTCAGACGACTCCGGCATGAACTGGACCCGAATAAACGATGCCCGACATCAGTTCGGTCCCATTGGCCCCATTATTGGCGATCCGCGAGTCTACGGAAGAGTTTACGTTGGCTCCAACGGTCGCGGCATCCTGTATGCGGACCCAGAATAAGGACGATTGGCCATCAAGTTAAGAGAGTGGTACACCTACAGTAGGAGAACTATGATCACACCCGCTTTGGCAGGCGAAAATGAGGACGTGCGGCTGATGATCGAGGGACTTTGCAGCCGGCAAGCCGGAATACGCGAAAAAGCCGAAGCATCGCTTGCTCGCCTTACCTCATCCCAGATAGATGAGCTCCTCGCCATTCTTCGCATAGAGTCCACACGGATTATGAAGCGTATGGGGTTTTGGTTCGCAGTCGCTGCGATACCCATGGTGTTCGGGCCGGCCTGGCTTACCTTTGGCGAAGGGGGCGGCCTGCCAGTACCTGCCCGCCTGATACTGTTTATCGCATTTATCGGCGGCTACATGACGCTGTTTGCAAAGTTGGTAGCGAAACCGAGGCTTCAGAACGCGCTGACGCACTGTGCAATTAATGTTCGCGATGCCAGGATGATTGGACCGTTAATTTCTCGCACGAATGTCTCGCTAGGAGACACACAGCAATCAGTAAATAAGATTGCCATGCGTATCTATCGGCAGGATGCGCCAGTGCTTGTCGACTCGAAGACCCTGATCTCCGCCCTTGATGCGATCGAGCCTGACGAAGAAATCGATTTGACGAACGCTGAGCGGTTCCAACTGCGAATGCTGTTGCACTCCTCGAATTCCGCACTGGTGCTTGGGTTGATGAAAGTACTGGTGAAAGTCGGAGGAAACACCGATCTCCCCATATTGAGGTCGCTGGCGAAAGGATCGCATTCTGCTCGAAACCACCCTGACGTGCAACAAGCTGCTAGCGAGGCATTAGAAAAAGTGACGGCACGCTTGAATACGGAGCAGATGCCAGATACTCTGCTGCGAGCATCACAGCCATTCACCCCGCCAAAGACTTTGCTAAGAGCCGCGACACCCGCGCCAAATGAGAATTCAGCGGAGCTGTTGCGCCCGACACAGGAGATTGATACGCCTGTGTTGCCAGTGACGGTCGAGACCACTTTTTCCGAAGAGACGCAGACGCTGCGCCATTAATTTGTGCCTCAACTAGGGAGTACCGCCGTATGTCTGAGCTGGCCGCGCCAAAATCGAGGTTGCATGAAGTGTGCCCCTCACCCCCGCCCTCTCCCACGGAAGCGGCGAGAGGGAGAAGTTGCGTACGCGCCGAACTCAGGCTGCATGCGATTTGCGGTCAATTACATCTGTCGGCGTATCGCTGTCGTTCAATCGCCCGCCTCGTGCTTATTGCCCTGCTGGCACTGGCCTCTTGCCGACGTGTTTGGGCAGACATTGACTACACAATTCGGCCGAACGCTGATATGAGCAGGCTACAGGTTGAGATCCGCATACCCATGATCGGAGACTCGCTGGATGTGCAGATGCCAAGCTGGTCGCCGGGATATTATGTCTTGCAGGACTATTGGCAAGATCTTACAGATCTCACGGCTACCGATCAGAATGGCAGTGCACTTCCCGTGAGCCACACGAGCGGTGACACCTGGCATGTTGAAGCGGCAGGTGCCGAGACCATTACCCTTCGCTACAGTCGGCGGCTGCCGCGCGAAGGCAGCGCAATGAGCATCTTTAGTGGTGACAACGATACCGCGCTGGTTCAGGGACCGCAGACTTACCTGTACGTGGTGGGCCAAAAGGAGGAGCAGTGCCATCTGTTTGTCGATGCTCCGCCCAGCTTTCAAATTGCCGTTGGTTTGACCGGCAGAGACCGCAATCACTACTTTGCGCAGAACTATGATGTGCTTGCCGATAATCCCGTCACGATTGGCGCTTTGAGGATGGCATCGTACAAGGTGAGAGGCATCGAACATATCGTTGCCATTCGTGGTAAGGTACGTGATAAGCTTAATCTTGATAAGGCGATTGAGATGACCAAGTTTATCTCGACCAGCGAATCGGATTTTTTCGGCGGGTTGCCTTATAAAAAGTATGTGTGGCAGATCAGTGCGACGAGCTTTCCCGATGGCGCAGGTGGGGTTGAGCACGCGACCAGCAGCCAGGACTTTCTCGCGACAGGCGAGGGTCCTGGAGCCGTGCGGGGTCTCGCGCACGAGTACTTTCATCTTTGGAATGTAAAGCGTATCCGATCAAGTACACTCGGACCCTTCGACTATACAAAGCTTCCACAAACCGGCGCACTCTGGTGGCTTGAAGGCGTTACCGACTACTATGCAAGTCTTATCCCACACCGCTATCGATGGTATGGCGACGACGAGTATCTGAAGGACATTGCACGCAATATCGCAGCTGTGCGCGGAAATCCAAACCGCCTCAAAGTGAGCCCCTACGACTCGAGCCTCAGGGTGGGTGAGGCAGCGGATGGCCGCGGTAACAGCAACGGTTATCTGGTGAGCTATTACAATTCTGGCTGGTTAATCGGAATGCTGCTGGATATCGAGCTGAGGTCAAGAACTGCTGGCAAGATATCGCTTGATGATGTTGAGCATCAACTCTGGCGGGAGTGCAGAAATGACCAGCCAGGGTTCCAAGAGAACGAGATTCGACGGCTGCTCATCAAATTCGGTGGAGCAGATTTAGGTAAGATCTACGATTCATGGGTCCTTCAGCCTGGCGAGTTGCCGGTCGAGGAACAGCTAGCCAAAGTGGGTCTCAAACTGCAAGGTGTGGGACGATCGCTATCCGTGGTGATCGATCCGGCGGCAACTCATCAGCAGGAAGCGCTCCGCGCAGGCTGGTTCTGGGGGAAGGCGAAATTGACTGAAGTTACAGACGGCAGGCATTCGGGGAGTGTTAATCACAAGTAAGTCTGATTTCGACTATTGTTTTTGTTTCGCTCACATAAACGTGACCTACGGTTGGTCCTTGATTTTCAACAGCGCTATGTTTGCGGAGGTATTCTTCAACAAGCGGTGAACTAGCTTTCCAACGGGCCCTTGTATCCGATTTGTGGAAGGAAAACGAATGCCGCACGAGAAGTGGCACATTGCGCTTTTAAACGGACTAAGCATTTCGCGAGGCAGCCAGACGTTTCATCGTTTCCGTACGCAAAAAACAGGTGAGCTTCTTGCATATATCGCAATGAACTCTGGCCGGGCGATATCGCGTGAAGAATTGGCTGATACAATCTGGGCGGAAAGCAACTCCGTTGCCGGCCGAACAAGCTTGCGCACGGCATTGCTCTCGCTGCGACATCAGTTGGAGATGCCGGATGCCGCCATTGAGACACTTCTGGAAACCAATCGCAACACAGTCGCGCTGGCTTCAGAATACGTTACCACAGATCTGGCAAGGTTTAATCTCGCATGTACTGAGATGCACTCGGCTCCCCTGCCAGAGCGCGTTCAAGCCGGATTGATTGCCGCGTCCATATATAGTGGCGAGTTTATGCGGGGGTGTTATTCAGACTGGGTATTTGCTGAACGACAACGATTGAGCCAGGCATATATCCTCATTCTCGACTTCATTGTTCGTGGTTTGTGGCAGCGAGGTGATGAAGACCAGGCGCTTGTCTTTTCAGCCCAACTGATTACCGCCGACCCTTATCGGGAAGAGTCGTATCATCTTGCCATGCAGTTGTATTCTGCTGCCGGGTATCCTGGCGATGCAATTCGGTGCTTCCAAACGCTAAAGCGGCTGTTGCACGATGAGCTAGGAGAAGCGCCAGCTCAACGCGTTGAGCTGCTTGCGGGTCAGATTGCTACTTCCATTGGTAAGAGGCCCGAACAACGGCCCCAAGCTGACGTCAGTTTCCTTGCCAAAATGGTATCGAGTGAAGTTGACGAGACAGATTTCCCAAACTATGCTGTCACATTGACAGAAAGGCCCTCCAGCGGTTCAGTTGGAAATGTCTCGCCGCCTCCTATCGTGCGTTTGCCCCTCGCCCTGACCAAGTTCTTTGGGCGTGAAAATGAACTTACTCGAATATGCCAATATTATTTTCCCGTGCATGGATTGCAATCTACTGATAGCTTGGAGCGACATCAACAAACTCGTTTGGTTACACTTACAGGTACCGGCGGCGCTGGCAAAACCAGGTTGGCGATTGAGGTTGCGAATAGACTCAATAAGCAACAATTGCTCAGCGTAACGTTTGTATCACTTGTCGCAGCGACGGAAGCTGTCCAGCTCGCCGATACGATCCTGTCAGCGCTTGGCTCGCCCGAAGTATCGGGCTCCGACCCACTTGAGGGAATCGTAAACGCGATTGCGGGTCGGCCGCATCTACTCATTCTCGATAACTTTGAACAACTATTGCCAGGCTATGCCAGCGGAAATCCATTTGCCGATGTACGAGAGTCCGATAGCGCTCGATTTATTCACACACTCCTCGCTCGCGTCCCGTCTCTACTTTGCCTCGTTACCTCTCGACAGTGTCTCTACATAGAAGGGGAGCAGGAATTCCCGGTTTACCCGTTGTCGATTCCTGCTAATTCAGGTGATTCGGAGAAGTTGCTAGAGTGCGCCAGTGTCCAGTTGTTTGTTGATCGAGCGCAACGCTCAATGGCAGATTTTCATCTTACTCAATCTAATGCACAGGCAATCGGATCTTTGTGCGTACGCCTGGAAGGTTTGCCACTGGCCGTTGAAATGGCTGCAGCATGGAGCTCTGTACTCGCGCCAGGTCAACTTCTGGAGCGATTGAGCAAAAGATTTGATCTGTTGGTTAACCGGCGCGAAGGAAGAGTGGCGCGTCACCAGACGCTGCGCGGAGCCATAGGGTGGAGCTACTACCTTCTCAGTCCTGAGCTTCAGACGCTTTTCGCACAACTTTCTGTTTTTAGCGGGGGCTTTTCTGCCGAGGCCGTAGAATCCATTTGCCAATGTGGAAACGCGATCGAGTCGCTGCAAGCGTTGCGCGATAGATCTCTGATATACACCGAAAGCATTTTGGGAGAAACGGAATCACTGCGTTTTCGAATGCTGGAGACTTTGCGCGATTTTGCAGCGGAGCAGGTTCCTGATGTAGAACTGGTTGATTTACGTCAGCGCCACCTGGCGTGGTATGCCGCATGGGCAGATTCGCTTCGAACAGCGTTAGTCGGTACGAACCAGGTATCGGTGCTGCAACACATCGGGCTTGAAATCGATAATGTTTTCAGTGCACTTCGCTGCAGCCCTGCGACAGAACTGGACGCTGCAGCTCAACTCAAGTTAATTGCAAGCCTGGGACAATACTGGTGCCTTAAGGGGCATTACGTCGAAATCCGAGGGTTGCTGGATCGCTATATTAGTCGACCTGATAACGGAACAGATGCCTTTTGGCGAGCGCTGAGCTTGAATCTGGCTGGTACTTTGGCCACCTATCAAGAGGGATACTCGGCAGCGGCCCGGTACTTTGAACAGTGTCTAGTCATTGCACGGGAACATAGCTATGCATCGCTTTGCGCTGCTGCGCTAACAAGCCTTGGCAATATTGCAGTGTTCCAAGGCGACGCAGCCCGAGCGCTCGAATGTTACGAACAGTGTCGGCAACAGTATGAAGCGCTTGGCAATGTCCTGGGTGTTGCCAGTATGCACGGCGCCTTTGCATTCGTTGCACATACGAATCTGGATTACAAAAGCGCTCTTCCACACGCATTGAAGGCGATCGAGCTTCAGAGACAGGAGAAGAATCTGAGCGGAATAACCCACCATCTTAGGTCGGCTGCTATCAACTACGCTTATCTGGGGGATTGCGACAGTGCTAACAGCTGTTTTAATGAGTGCCTCGATGGATATTGGGAATTGCAGGACATGCGTGGGCTTGCTGAAATGCTGCACGAGTACGCCACCATGCTGCCGATCACCGCGGCATCCGTTCGGCTCATGAGTGCTGCAAATCGTATGAACGGCGTTATGCTTGCTGCGGGTCTCGTAACAGATGGTAAAATCCGGGCATGCCTGGGAGCCGCGGCCTTCGACGCAGCATGGATGGAAGGCAGCAGGATGACGTCGCTCGAGGCTGTTGCAGCGGCCCGTGAGTTGATTTCGCAGAACCACGAATGGAGAAGCGAATAGCAATCTGATGACGAATCGACATTGGCAGAATCCTAATATATCCTCCCGGGCAATATTATTGGCCGGGAGGCGTACTGGTCTCTTGAGTTACTTTGCCGCGATTCCGGCTGGATAGCTAAACTGACCTGAACCGGCTCCGCTTGTGCCATATGGAATGAGATTCTTGCCTGTCATGTCCTCCATTTTGTATATTGCGGTTGAGGCTCCATCTACAAAGTAAATGATTGGCGTTGAACCACCGCTTACGGCTATGCTTCGTGGGAGCACGAGATTTCCTGCGTTCAATGGTATGGTGTAAGCCGTCCAGTTTGCGCCGCTATCGACGTTGTCAATCCGGACTATTCTTGCGTTGTTCCCATCAGCGATGTAGATTCGATCGCTGCTGTCGATAGCCAATCCCTGGATACCACTAAATTGCCCGGTACCGTTTCCGATTGTTCCGAAGCTGATCAGGTTCTTGCCGGTCATGTCGTCAAACCGTATTACCTGGTGGTCTCCGTCGGTCACATAGATGCGGTTCTTGCTATCCACTGCGATACCATTCGGACTTCCCAGATTTACCGCAGGAGCTCCGATGGAGACCAGGTTCTTGCCTGTCATGTCGTCCATTCGATTTATCTTCTGGTTGTCGTCCCTAAAGTAGATCTTGCCTGCTTTATCGACGTAGACAATTGAAGACGTCGATCCTGGCGGGGCGTAGACAGTTTTGTTCGTTCCTTTGAGATCGTCGACCCGCGTGATGGTGCTGGAGCCCGGCTGGTAATCCCCAATATAAAGGCGGCCCTGTGCATCGAAAGCAACGGAGTAGGGGCTGTAGAACGTGCCATAACCTGTGAAACTGGTTGGCGGGATCTTATCCATGCCGACAATCCGGCCATTGCCGGCGTCTGCCACAAGGACATTTGGTCCACTGCTCATAACGGGCGGAACAACAACGACGGTCTGACTGATAGCCGCGAAATCGATTGCGCTGGGACCATTGCCAGTCGTTGCCTGGGTCATGGTCGTCGTGTTAAGTGCGACACCCGAAGAATCGTATACCTGAACGATATTGGAGCTTGCCAGGAGTACGTAAAGGCGGTGTCGGAGCCCATATACGTTGGGGCTGCAAAGCGCAATCTGCTGCGGCGGAACGGTAATAGGAGCGGCGGTCTGCGCCCTTATTTTACTCGTGGCTAAAGGACCGGACTGCTGATACTGGAATATTTTGCCAGCCGCAGTAGCTACGAAAATCCCGTTTTGGGGGAAATTTGAGTCGTTAGCAACTGAAATTGGGGTATCGACGAACTTGAGTGTTTGTGTAATTGACGCAACATGCGTGTTCACCGTTGTGTAGTATACGGATTTTGCGGTCGTGTCTACAACTAACCCACCCTCAGAACTCAGGTCCACAAGAGCGTCGCCAACTGGCAGGCTAAGCGAAGTTATTAGCTTAAGATCTCCATTCGTGTGGTCAAATTCGAACTGGCGCCATGATGCGTCGCCTGTATTGATGACTTCGAAGAAATCTGCAGTGCCTGTAATCTTAACGGGACCGATTCCGCCACTCGGTGTTGCCTTACGGAAGTGAAGCGTACCGTCTTTGCCTATATCATACATCGAGATTGAGTTATCGAAAATATTGGCAGCAAAGAGTTCGTATTGGCCGACTGCGCTTTGAAAACCAGTATTTGCGAGTGACGTTGGTCCCGCTCCAGCGGTAACCGTAGCCGGACTAAGTGGAGTGAGGTTACCCGCGCCGTCTATGGCGTATTGGGAAATCGTGTTGTCTCCCCGGTTTGCAACGTATACATAGCTTCCAACGGTCATCACTGCCACTGGTGAACGACCTGTGGCCACAGTCTGCATCCTGGTGAGTGCTCCTGTGGACTGGTTGAGCGAGAAGCCGGTAACTGTGTTATCGGACTGATTTGTGATATAGGCAAAATAGTTGTTTGCCGTGGTAGGTGCGGCAGGGGCGCCCGCCTGGCAGCCAAAACCAGATGATGCAACGCAGACAATCAGCAGGAGCAGCACAAGCGCCCTTCGATTGCCGAGTTGGAGCCGAGACGATAGGTTCAATGCTTTTGTCCTTTGTGATGCAACCAGTTTCAGTTGTGAGCGTTCGTGTTACCGCCATGAAAGGCGAAATCGAGGTCCATCATACTGAACCCATCGTGACATCAGCGTGAAATCGAATGAGGCTTCCCAACATCTTGCGATTACAATTGAATTTGTCCCCTAGGCTTAACGGATCATGCGGGGACGATGTGCGTCTAAAGGTAATTAGATTAGTTTTATGGAACGGGGCGAAGATAGAGATAGTGAGCGATCCCGACTGGTAGAGCCCGTCGGGATCGCGATTGATCGCCTACTTTGCTGCGATACCGGCTGGATAGCTGAACTGGCCGGAGCCGGATCCACTCGCACCGAAGGCAGCGATGTTGTAGCCTAAGTTACTGTCCATCTTGTAGATAGTGCTTGAGGCGCCATCGACCATGTAGACGGTTGGATTTGCGTCACTGCTGACGGCAATGCTGCGTGGAAGAACCAGATTCCCTCCGTTAAGCGGTAGCGTATAGTCCATCCAGTTCGCGTAGCTATCAATACTATCAATTCGCACTATTCTGGAGTTGTTGCCATCTGCAATATATATCCGGTCGTGGATGTCGATCGCGATGCCCTGGATACCACTGAATTGGCCGGTTCCGTTGCCGACTGTACCGTAGCGAACCAGGTTCTTGCCGGTCATATCATCGAACCGAATAATCTGATGATCACCATCAGTTATGTAGATGCGGTTCTTGCTGTCCACTGCGATCCCGTTCGGACTCCCCAGGTTTACCGCAGGTGATCCGATCGAGACCAGGTTTTTGCCCGTCATGTCGTCCATACGGAATATCTTCTGGCTATCGTCCCGGTAATAGATCTTGCCTGCCTTATCGACGTAGACAATTGATGCCGTCGACCCTGGAGGCGCGTAGACTGTCTTGTTTGTACCTTTGAGATCGTCGACCCGCGTGATGGTACTTGAACCCGGCTGGTAATCCCCGATATAGATGCGGCCCTGTGCATCGAAAGCAACGGAGTAGGGGCTGTAGAACGTGCCGTAACCTGTGAAACTGGTTGGCGGTATCTTATCCATGCCGACAATTCGGCCGTTGCCGGCGTCTGCCACTAGGACATTTGGTCCGGTGCTCGTAACCGGTGGAGCGACAATGGACTGAGCCGAAATACGTGCGATATCGATGGCGCTGGGGCCATTGCCAGTAGTTGCCTGTGTCATGTGTGTGGCACTAATGGATCGCGAGTTGGCATCGTAAGCCTGAACGGTATTTGATCCTCCGAGAAGTACAAAGATTGCGTGGCCGATACCGGATAATGTTGAGCTACATAACGTCAGTTTCTGAGGTGTTAACGAAATTGTTGCGGCGGTTTGTGGAGTAATCGTGCTAGTGTCAGGTGCGGAAGCTTTCTGGAATTGATAAATCTTGCCCGCGTCGGTGGCAACGTAGATCGCATCGGTCTTATATGAGGCGACCAGTCCGTCGGGGTCGTACGCGACGGAAACGGGTGTCTCCTTAAATGAGAGAGTTTGATCCAGGATAAGCTTGAGTGGGAAAGCCGGGTGAATATAGTAGACTGCTTTCTTAGTTGTGTCCACTACATATGAGCCGGTTGGATCCATATCCACGAGGGCGTCCCCACTGGGCAAATTGAGCGAAAGATTTGGAATCAGGCCGCCCGAAAAGTCATTGGTGAATGACCGAACCGCAGCGTCGCCAGTGCTGAGCACGGTGATCCCGACTAAATCAGTCTGCCCTAACCTAACTGGGCCGATACCACCGCTCGGCACGCTCTTGATAGAACTCAGTGTTCCGTCCGATCCGATTACGTACTCCGAAATTGTATTGTCGTACACGTTGGCAACAAGCAACTCGTTTTTAAAGTTATTTTTGCCGTACTCAAATAAGGCGAATGAGACGGGGCCCGCGCCTGAGGTCACATTGGGCGGGTTGAGTGGGGTCAGATTGCCGGCGCTGTCAATGGAATACTGTGAAATTGTGTTATCGCCGGTGTTGGCAACGTAGGCGTAATTGCTGACAATTTTGACAGCACTTGGATATTTTCCGGTTGCGACCGTGTTTAACCTGGTCAAAGCATATGTGTTTTGGTCCATTGAATAGGCTGTAACCGTGTTGTCGCCCTGGTTTGTGATATACGCAAAATACTTGTATGTCGTTGTAGATGCTGCGGGTGCGCTGCCGGTACAACCAAGACCTGATAAAACGACGCAGGCTAACAGCGTGAGCAGAGCGAGTAAACGCAAATTTCCAAACCGGAGCCATGCCGATAGTTTCAAGACGATTCTCCTTTGTGTGACAACCAGTTGGCCAGAAATATCGCCTTCAAGGCGGAGTAGGGCCTATGATACAAAAGCCATCGTGACACCAGCGTGAAATGGATGCATCGTTGACTATGTGTAGTGATTTATCAGGTTACAAAGGGGATCGTGGCTACTGCGATTAGGTGCAGGACTTTGGCGATGTTACTCGCCTGATCGGCTACAAGAGCTGGTCGTTCTTGCAGCGTTAATGAACGCCAGGATGCGGGAAAAAACAAATGACAAAACGCGGTGGGCCCTTGGGTTACATGGACGGGGTGACCCTACCGTCCTGAGACACAATGCAAATCGTCCAGGCATGAGCCCAGAGCCAGATTACTTTTCGTTTAACAGTGCAATAATCAGATCTGTCATCTTGCGTGTTCCATCCTGATCGTTGTACTCGAGCTCACCTTCCCACCTGTATCGCACATTACCGTGTTTATCTATCAGGTAGATTGTGGGCCAGATGCTCTGATGCCAGACTCGCCAATTTACACCCTCCCCGTCGATCAGAACTGGGTAGGTGATTCCCAGTTTGGGCAAGGCTGCGCGGACGTTTGCAATACTCGCTTCGGTCGATGTCTCGGGTGTGTGCACACCAATCACCTCAACCTGTTTGCCTGCATAGCTCTTCGACCATCGATTATAGATCGGCAAGTTACGCTTACAGTTGATACAGCCAAACGTCCAGAAGTGAACAATGGTGACCTTTCCCCTACGATCTGCTAATCGAATGGGTTGCCCGCCTGGCGTATTTAGCCACTGCGATCCAACCAGTTCTTCCGCCTGGAATCGCCCTTCTGCCGGGTTCTGAAACTGATCCCCGCGCGCTTTAGCGGCAAAGAAACCGATCATGATGATCATCGCAAGGACAACGATGCCGACGTAAGCATAGATCTTTCGTCGTGTTCTGCAGTGAAAGAAGCGTTCCTTCCCATGATGTGTGATATCGCATGGTTGTGGTTTCATCCTCGCACTCCTTATTAGGTCTATTAACTCGCCCTGTCCTTAGGTGTAATGTAGTTTGCAGCCGATTGGTTCCCGGCTATGGATATTGGATCATCCGCGGCACCATGCGGTGCACAGGATTAGATGTCTGGCGACCAGATGTTCAAAGATAAAATGGGAGGGAAAATGTAGCTAGTTCACCCGCCGGATCGCTTCATCGATCACTGCCTCGGCTTCTGCCAGCTTTCCGTCGCGCATCAGTGTTGGCAGTCTCTCTTCCACCCACCTGGCGATTGGGGTAGGGTCGCGTCCCTCTGCCTGCCATTTACGAAAGCCAGCCTGCAGCATATTCATCTTGCGGCGGATTCGAAGCTGGGGCAGGTCGGCCGAAATCGGCTTCTCCTGAAGCTTGTCGCCTTTCAAGAATTTGCGATATGCTGCGATTGAATGCGCGCTGAAGGCGCTGGTTTCCAGTCGAGAGGTAAGTTCAGTTCCCGTGGCGCCCATATTGATGGCAACGAGTGATGCGCCGTGATTGTAGTGCCACGCAAGGTAGGTTTCGGCATCTACCAGGGTGCCAGGAAAACCGACGTTGGCTTCGACACCTCCCCATGGCGGATTGCCATGTATTTTGAGCTCGTCATAGATTGGCTGAAAGGTGCGCTGCAGCGGGCCAACCGGATAGGTGGACCAGCCGGGGTTCGACCAGGAGTTGAAGGCAGCCTCAATCGGTGAGCTGGATGTTTCCATGTCGGTTCCAGCCGGAATGTGCGGATAAAGCTTCCTAGCTGGCAGACCAGCGTTCACAAATGCCCTGCACCAGAATGCCACCGTTTCCTGGATGACGTTGCCTAGGACCTTGTGGATATCGACAGGCGGATGCGCTTTGGAGTATCCACGGTCGAGCAAAGCTCGGTAGCCAAGCTGCCCTGTTGGGGAGCCATCCGCCGCAACCAGTTTTGCTGTTTGCGGATCAGTATGGCTGTAGTTGTCGTAAGTGGGCTCTGAACCAACCAGAACACCTGCAAACAGTTGTCCTCTTCCTTCATGTTCGAGGGCCAATAGCTCTGCCCTGAGAGGCGGCGAAATTACGTCCCGAATCAACCGAGACCATTCGCTTCGAACCACTTTACTTGTAAAGCAGGTCAGCGGCGGCATCCGTTGTGCTTCGCCCCAGTTTAGATACCGTGCCCTGGCAGGTGGGCCATCCCATCCGAACCACTCAACGTTGTTTCGGTTTTCTGGATTGTAGCCTGGTTTCTTCGGATCGAACCAGTTCCACAGATCTGGCCGATTAGACCATTCGATGTGGAAGTCGAAATGAAGCATCAGTGCGAGATTGTTCAGCCGGGCGACCGCAAAGGCGTGGTGTATATTGGCAGCAACCTGCCTCTCCTGAGCAAACGTGGCACATGGAACTCCGAATCCTAGAAGGTGGGTTCGACCATCTCCCTTTTCACCTATGGTCTTAACTAGCTCCGGGGCCTGTTCTGGTGACCGCCAGAATAACAGGTACTGTGGCGCATGACTTCCTCCCGTAGACTGGGCACGTTTGGCCACTGACTCTGCCTCGCCGAAGGAAGATAGGGGAGCTGTGGTCGCCACTGCGACACCAATCACTCGCGCTAGCGATTGAAGCCAGCACCAGCGCGTGCGATGCATCGAATGACTCAAATGCTATCCTCGCTCACTGTTTTCTGCTCGGTCTTGAGTCGCTCTTCAAATCGTGTGTATAGCAGGCTTACAATTAACAGCACAACGCCAAGCGCGAAGAATGACACGATCCGATACGGAGTATCCAGGCTGCTCAGGTCGTAAAGCGCGACTTTGACGAGAGAGAAAAGCAGCAGGCCAACAGCAAACAGCCGAACTGGACGTATCTGTTTCCAGATCCCAACGCAGACGCCGCCTAGACCATAGAGCGCCCAGAACAGAGATAAAGAAAGTTGCTGTGCGCTGGCTCCGCCAACGGACCCCCAGCGTCTGCCGGAGTCGTCCCAAAGGTCGAGGCTAATAAATAGGAGGGTGGTAGTATTTGCTGCGAGCGCGAGTAGCCCAGGAACAATCTGCTCATCTTCAGCTAGACTTGCATCCGCCTTGACCATAACTCGAGCAGAAAGGTACGCTGCAATGGTTACTGCGAGCCCTGCCATCGTTCGTGTATTCAGGAACAGGACGGTTGGCACAGGAGATACAAGAAGATCGACTCCAACTGCCCTTACCACGCTGAGCATCAGGAGAACCAATCCGTAGTTTCGTATGCGACGGTCCGACTGGACCGATCCGGTCCAGATAAGGGCTGCAGCTTCGACCGACCAGACGACGGTGATGAATCCGGAATGCAATTGAAGTGGTACCGCGGCCGTGAAGTACGCAACGGCTATGCCAAGGTAGATTAGCCGGTTGATCTTACTATTGCTGCGCAATACGTAGATGCCGACGATCGCGTGATATGCCGCCAGCGCAAGGGCGAACCCTGCGAGTACCGATATGTCGTGAAGTCGCCTGTCGCCTAGAGCGAGCAGCAGAGATCCGGCAAACCACGCTGAATTTCCGATTGCCGCCACTGCATTGGTACGAGCCCCAGCCCATAACATTCGAGATCTCATCGCGAGCCAGCATGCCGAGAGCAGCAGAAATCCCGCAGTTAGCGCAGCGAGGCTGTCAGTGCGCCAGTAATCTATTGCGGATGCGACCGAAGCGCCTGGATTGAGCGAGAGCATACCGAACATCGGCAGCAGCACCGCCCCAGAGGCAAGGACACGAGGTAACAACCGCGACATGCTGCGCTGCCTTGTAGCAATCCATGCTGCGACAAGAGAGAGGCAGCCTGCAACTGGAAGCCACAGACTGAATGCAGGGGCACCCGCCAGTCGAACTGAGTAGAGCGCGGCATGAGCGCTAAACGCATGGATGATCAGGTTTGCGGCAGCTAGCGCAGTGGCCGGCGCCTCCATTGTCTGGTCCCGATGCTGGGCAAGCGCAGCCGCCGAGAACATGAGAAAGGTAATAAGTGAGAACAAGAAAGCGGTAAGGGCGCCGCTCACCGGTACGACAGGCGTCGTGTTCAACGCTGTGGCGATCATTGCGAGAAGTGCGCTCGCAGAAAGGTAACCTAACCCGATTCGGATCTGTCGATCGAAGGGTCCCGTACCGGGTATGAAAGCCGCAAAGATTGCTAGAAGCACTGAAAGCAGAATTCCTGCAAGTGCAACATCGGATATCGCTAACAGGCGATATGGGCTAAGGACGCTCATACTCGTGATCGCAAACGCCACACATCCACCAAGTATCATTGCAAGGCCAACCTGCATCTGAGCAGGCATCGTTGCGGGTTGATCTTCCTGCTTCTGTTGCGGAGACGTCGCTAGTACCCGGCCGCCGGCATAGAACGACGATAGCAGGAACAGGATAGCAAACAGCTCGGACGACCAGCCGCTATTCGAAGGCGTAACCTGAAAGTAGATGAGCCAGGTACAGGCAAATGCAATCGTAGAGAGCGAGTACCACGGCCGAATCCTGCAGAGGCAGGCAACCCAGATGTTCAGGAACACCAGGTATTCATACAGCGGGCGCATCGATTGAGAAACACCCGAATCGGCGTTTCGAATGAGAACGGGAGCCGCAAATGCGCCGAGAATGCAGATCGTGGCGGGCACCTCCGTCTTGTTATAGATAGCAAGTGCAGATGCGCCGATAGCTCCAATAGCAAACGCGGCAAGGCCCTGGCTGATGGCGATAACTTGCGGATGATAGAAGTTGCATGCCGCATAAATCGACAGGAAATAGACTATTATTCCGCCGGATGAAAGGGATTGTGCGTAGGTGTTGTATCGCTCTTTGCGGAGCAGGTATTGCCCTATTGCGAGCATCACCGCCGCACCTGATAGACCAATGCCAACCTGTCCGCGCGGGCCAATCCAGTTTTCACGAAACGCATATTGAAGGAAAAAAGCGGCTGCGATTGCGATCGCTGCGATTCCGAGTTTTGCAAGCCAGTTGGAGCCGAGCAGCGACTCAACATCGGCGGCTTTCTTTTCTTGGGCTGAAGGCGTTTGTGTGGACTGCGTCGCCTGGCGGGATGCGCTAGCCTGGAAGGGGCTCGGCTGGAAAGATGTGTTGGCCGCAGTGGGTGGCCCAAGCACGTGTGCGGGCGCTTGATAGAGCGTTGGGGTTGCCGCTGTTTGAAGCGGCGGGACATTCGGAACTTCTGTGGGAATAGGCCTTTGCATTGGCGTGAAGCCAGGACTTACCGTTGGAGCCGACGTGGGTGAAGCCTGTTCGCCGATCGATCTTCGTGTTAGCTCACGGTCGTAGTAGTCGATTTTGGACTTGAGAAAGTCGACCTCTTTCTTGAGCTGCGCAAGGCGACTGAGCACAAATATTGGAAACACCAGAACCAGTACGGGAATGGCTAACCAGAGGAGTCCAAATACTAGGTCATCCATATCACTGTTCGCCCTCCGCTGCGCACCTGCGTCAGTCGATAGCTAACTCGGCTGTGCTCTGGATATTATTGTTAGTTTCTGCTTATATGTGCAACCGTATCGATGCCGCACATGTATTGTATCAACGATCAGTCAAATCAATACGTTTCGTTTCACCCTGTGAAATAGCTCCCAGTCGCAGGACTAGCTGCCCGCCTAAGAGGGATCTGGAAACTTAATTGACCCTGTCAAAATATGTGCGCAGGGAACGAAGCCAGCCTTCTGCAGAGACTCCTATGTATCGTCATCAGGCAGCTCCCCTTGGTGGAACTACGATTCTACGCTTGCGTATACGCGTCGCGCAGCCAGGATTTTAGTTCGTCGTCGATAAACTCCACAGATGTCACGCGAATGCGGTGCGTTACCATCGCGTTGAAGCTGCCAGCAGCTTCTAGTCTTTCGGTCGGCTCCGTAGACTTTAGAACGAGGCCGACATCAATACGGCCGGCCGCGGGCTGCAGAATTGCGAACTGTTTCGTTCGACGAACACTGACATAGGCCTTCTTGGGCGAAAGCTCGATATCATTTCCAAGGTCGGCAATTGTTGCGGCTAACACATCATAGAGCGGTTTCAGTGTCGCTTTGGCTCCAGCATATTGTGCGGCAACAAGATCCACCTCCGCATCGTTGCTTGGTTCTAGCGCCATCGCCTTCAGCGCGATTTGATGCGCATATCCGTACGTTAGGACAGTCGCAGAAACAAGTGAATCGATTTGTGTTTTTGTGGGCGACTTTCCTTGATCTTTTTTAAGTCTTTCAAATTATGCTGTTTGCGGACTGATTGATCGCGAAAATCGCAGAGTCTTTTCACCATGTTACGGT
>CAIXIX010000454.1 GCA_903919615.1 uncultured Chthonomonas sp. | reverse complement strand
CTACACAATCAGGATACGCGCCAGGCATGGTTAACGATCGGCGAGCAGTCGGAATGGGTTCTGCACACACTTGACCGTTACGTGCCAGAGGTTCCGGCGCCCACCATGGGAGCCGAAATCGCGAGCAGTGCGGAGCGATATGGGATCAATTGCGGTGGATATGTGTGAAAAGAAAGACAAGCCTTGAGCGCGGCAGGGGGATTTGCCTGCGAGTGCCGTAATATCCCCTCTTCTCTTCGCGGGCCGGCAGCTTGCGAATAGGAGAAGGGAAGAAAACTGGGTGGGCCGGATTCCCGGGCCGAGCTATATTGTGCCGCCCTTCCGGGGCTAGAACTGGCAGGCACCGAGCAATTCCGCTTCGGCGATAGGCGGGAGAGTTATGTTCCGTACAACCCTAAACCGGTACTTATACTGGGCTGCCGCGGGAACGCGCTCCAGTGCAGCAGCTGCAGGCTTGCAGGTAGGGTAGATAACAAAACGCCCGGCTCCTCGAGGTGAGGGGCCGGGCGTTATTACTTTCGAGTAATGATACTACCTATTGCTGCGCTCACGGCAGGTCGAGCACGTAAGCCAATCCTAGTCCGACTGCATGCCTAGCGTTCTCTGTCAAGTTACCAACCTTTTTGTGTATTTGGGCCTTGTCTATCACTCGAACATGATCACACAACGCAACGCTGTCCACAAAAGGATCGCATCCTTCGTCCGGTATCAATTCGCTCTCCGGTAGAAATATGCGGTACGAATTGGCTTTGTTAGTTCGCGACGTCATCGGTACTCCAATTACCATTGGTCGGCTCGCAACATTCAAGGAATTGCGCGTTACAACAATGTATGGTCGTAAACCGGCCTGTTCGCTACCCGACTGGGCTAATGCTGCGGTGCCACCTGGATCCGCTGCCGTTGGCGGTTCGTAGAGATAGATGCCACCGTTTACCATCTGCATCTAGGCCGGAACCCTATACGTTGACGCCGATGCTTCCCGTAACAATGCGGCGTCTTCATCATCCCATTCTGGTTCTTCTTCGAGAACGGGTTCAGTAGGGCAGCGCAAATCGTATGCTCGTTTGACGTATGCATAGCAGTTGACGGCGCTTCGCAGGCCGTCGATAACCACTGGCATAACCTCAGGATATATCGGCTTGCTCAGCGTCATTGATTTGGACAGGCAGTCCAGGCTAAACCGCGTGCACATAGCATGAAGGAGGAAATCCGTGAACAACTCGGAGTTACAGTCCTTCAGATTTGCGTCAAGAGGAAGGGAATCTATTCTCCGGCACACGTCGGCAATTCGCTTCAGAGTCCAGGAAGTAAACACTGCCTGATCACACACTTCTGTTCCAAAAGCTGCTACTCCACGAGCGGCAAAGCTGCTTTCTATCGTCTTGAAGCTTTCTTGAACCATCGACTCAATTGCGTCGGGCGTGGCGAAACTCTGCATCAGATATGAGAGACCAAGCACAGCGTCGTAGTAACGCGGAAACACGCGTTGGCGTGTTGCCACAAATTCTGCGGCTGTTCGTGTTTGGATGGTCTGCACAACGAGAGAGTTTAATACTGTTAGAACACTATCTATAACATTGCCGCCGTTTGTAGCGACAGCTTCAGCGGGTTTTGCTGGCGCTGGCTTGAACCCCGGGAGGGCGAGCATTCTGCCGACATCTATCGAGCCGAGGTCCAATGCCCCTATATTCACATTTCCGAGGCCCCTCGGCTCGTAATAATATAGGCTAGGATTCATAAATGCACTCGATCTCCGTTATGTGTTGATACGTTTATTGCGCGTCACATTTGTGCCAGCTGTCTGCCAAAGGCAATTTGGTTAGTCTGCAACCATTTGCAGTCTCACGTTTTTGTGACAGCAACACAGTGCGACATTGTCTTTGACTGCGTTGACGTGCCTGGCATTTGAGTCAGCAAAGGTCAGACACGAGCACTCAGGAACCGTGGAGGTACCTCTGCATTGGTGCCGCTGGCGTCAATAAAGTCAGCCCGTATATTAGCCTATCAGTTGCAATATGTCAAGTTTACTGACGGACAGGGTACCTGTGGGGTTCCGGTATCTTGATAAATCAGCTCAAAATCAAATGTGGCGCTCTCATATGATTGTTGCAAGGGGATGCCATTGCTCACGTTCTGCGCTACATAAGCCATGCTGGAGGACAATTATCACGTCCAGTACGATGCAATATATTGCTTGCACTGAGACTCATCAGGGCAGCGGCAGTTCGTCTGGCTACTCGAGGTGAGTGGCCGGTGTGGGAGTTTGTTGGCCCACACAAATCAGTGGTATAGAACGTCGAATCCGAAGACGGCGCCGAGCTCTTCCAGGCTCTCCGGCGAGAATCTAGTGGTGTGATTCCTAATTGGGTATAGGGCTCTGCCACTTCGCCAATTTGTCCGCTAGATCG
>CAIXIX010000453.1 GCA_903919615.1 uncultured Chthonomonas sp. | reverse complement strand
ATGTTCTCCGACCATCCGGGCTGATGGCGCTCCAGGACCGGGAATCCAATCCAATTTGTCGCTAGGAATAGCTCGTAATCGCAGGATGATTGCGTCTAGATGATTATCGAACAAGAATAGATAGGCTTCATTTTCGGTTTTCATGATTAGTCTCGCTTGCTTTTCGTTTGGCTACCGTAAGTCGATTAGCAGTTGTGGATTGTTGTAATTAAATCAATGCTTGTTGATCATTATAACGTGCCTGGAAACACCATACCTATCCCACGGCAACTGCCTCGCCAAGCACACGCAAATAGTTAGACATTTTATGCGGTCGCGAGGGCTTGAGAGAGACTGAATGCGCTGCCCGAATGGCTGCATGAGGCTCTGAGCCTACCACTTTCACAATCTGAGATGCTGGATCCAGCATAACCAACTTCCCCGTGTGCGTTCCTTCTAACGCAAAGGGAAAAACCGGTACCGGATCGCCGACGCATTCAAATCGCCAGTGAATTGAGCCGCTTTGCGCGAATACATCGGTGAATAATTTGGCGAACTCCGTATCTCCAACCCTGGGCGCTCCGAAGGTGTATACACCCACAGGCAGGAGGAACGTAGTCAAACCACGCAAACCTGCCAATACCGCTAGCGCACCTCCACGGCTATGCCCTGTGAAGATGATCGGCATGCTCTGGCCATTGGCATAAGAGGTAAGCAGCTCAGACCGGTGCTTCTGTACTAGTACATCAATACACTTGGCAACATCATCCCATATCTCCTCAAAAGAGTTTGAGAAGCCGCGATGAATTTTGCCGACTGTTGCCGGGGAGACCTTCTGCCATACTGCTGGATGAGCGTTGTTCAACCACTCCGATCCAGTCGACGTGCCACGAAATGCAACTATGACACTCGCCCGCGTGTTGGATTGCCAGTATCCAACTCTGCAGCTAACCCGCCGGGTCGCAATTTCGGACAGTTCGGTCAGGTTGAAAGCTATCGATTTGTTATCGATCGGCAGCGCCCGTTTGCCGTACATTACGTAAGCTGCTCGGGCCATGTTTACTGCGGTCGAGAGGTCTAGTGGGACAATCTTAGTCCTAAACTCTGAATTTGATTCCGTCTGGGATCGCACGGCAAAGTTTCTCCCAATCCACTTGCATTGTGGCTGTACGCATTTTGGCTACGCACGCGTTCCACTTCGACAATGGTAGCACGATGACATTACTTCGTGTTATCATCAGCTGGATTGCTTTGATCCATTGAGGCCGCAGGGATTCAAGAAGTTTAGCCCGACCCGTTGCAATCCACGTCAGGGGTGCGTGGATTACTAAAACCTACCCGCGCTCTGCAACGTAATTGTGTCGTATTATCATGAGTAAGGCCAATCTGTAATCATATTCGTCGAAATGGAGAATCTCTCAGTGAAATCTATCCGCACAGCAGCCGGACCGCTTGCAATGCTCGTTGCAGTCGTTGCTGCTCTTTCGAACACCTATGCGCACGCGCAAACCGGCGTCAAAGCCGATAGCTCCAAAAAGCCCGATAGTGGCAAGTTTGCGTTCACCATCCAGGGCCAGAAAGTTGGCACATGCGTTTTTAAGTTCGATGCTGCCGGAGCGTCTGAAGGGAACGTAGAAGTCTCTCTCGGCGGCCAGGATAAGAAATATGTGGTTAAGACCTCTTCGATGGCGGGCAAGTTAACGGGTTTTAGCGCCGAGGAGAACAGTAACAACCGATTTATTGCCTCAATTGTAGGTACGGTCGCCAAGGTATCCATCAATGGCGGTGCAGCAGCATCCCAGACTATTCCTATGGGTTTGCAGCCATTCGGCAACTTCTGCCCCTACTTAATGACCTATACCGTAGCTGCGTACGACAGCAAAAAAGGCGGAGATCAGACGTTTAACATGGGTCTTGTTGAGGGGTTGCCAAACGGACAGATCGCCACATTAAAGATGAAGGTAGCGGCAAAGGGTGCGCGGGAGATTAAAGTCGATACAAAAACCGCAACAGTGAAAACCTACTCACTCGCAATCGATGCGAATGGCGCGACCATTGCTATAAGCTTGTTTGCTGATGCTGATGGGCATGTGCTTGGGTGGGATGTGCCCGCGCAGTCGTTCACGGCCGTACGCGTAGGATATGAAACCGTTATTGCGACACTGGAAGGGCCAGCGAAGTTAAATTAGACGTTCTAATCGTCAAAATTGTGTTAGCAGATAGCCAGCGCCTTCAACGCTGGCTATCTAATTTTGTTCTATTTCACAGACATCAAAGAGTTCGCCATGTACTCCACCGCAACCTTATCTTGGTTCATAGGTGAAGATTGCGCACGACGAGCCAACAAGCGGTAGGTGATACGCACGAATTGGTCACGGCGTGCGTGCTGGACCCTCACCCCACCT
>CAIXIX010000452.1 GCA_903919615.1 uncultured Chthonomonas sp. | reverse complement strand
TCTCATGCTGGAAACAGGTGGGAACGTGGTACCAGAAACGCCGGGCACTTTCAAGCAGAATCCGTGCGATTTTTCAACCAGAACAGCTGCGCACTTTCAAACAGAGTGGCTGCGCACTTTCAGCCAGATTTTGCAACCCACGCGCCTTTCCTGTGTTATATGAATACAAGGTTGCAGATAGTCTTGGGAAGGCAATGTTAACGAGGCGCCTAGGCGCAAATGATAAGTACAGCCTATCGAGGGACTATTCGGTTGGCATGGACCCAAGATTGCTGGCAGCTATAAAGAATAGCCCTCCCAATTGGTTCCTATTCAAACCTGATGCGGTGTTTTCGGTATTGTTCGATCTCGCTACGAAAACGACACGAAGTCAAGGCAAGTCAAACAAACAGGACGCGTCAGATGATAACAATGACGTGGCATTGACGGGCTCAGCGGCGAAATACTTCGGTGTAACTACAACGCTGTCTGTTCAGATAGAGTCTTTACTTAATAGGATCACATTTGTTGGCCCACTCCGCGACCACCCAAGACGCGTCTACCTTTTGTCTGGCGATCATCCACCTCACGTAGGGACGAGGGGCGAATTTGCTCCTGAAATCATTTTCCGCGCCCGAGACTCTGGGCAAGTGGACCGTGTTAATGACTGGATCATGAAGTTTGGATTTGGTTTGAAGCTCGAGGCATGCCCTTGCGGTGAAGACGCTTTTTCGATAAAACTACAGCAATCCGAAGGCGGTCCCAAGCTTAATCTGGCAGATACTGGCTTCGGACTATCGCAAGTACTTCCATTGATTGTCCAGAGCTATTATTCAGACGCAAACTCGATCTTGATTGCCGAGCAACCAGAAATACATCTGAACCCTCGGCTGCAAACGGTCCTTGCGGACTTGTTTTGTGAGGTGGCTAATAGTGGACGTGGGGTGATTATCGAAACACATAGTGAACACCTGCTCCTTCGGCTGCGGAAGCTTGTGGCGGATGGTACCATCAAGCACACTAACGTATCGCTTTTGTATGTCGAGTCGGATCGCGGAAAATCAACGGTCAGAGAGATTGAAGTTCAGGCTAACGGTCACATTGGTTCCGGAGAATGGCCAAGGGGCTTCTTCGAGGACTCGCTGCGAGAATCTTTGAGTTTAGCAACTGTGCAGAGCAGGATGGCGCGAAGTGCCCAATGACATCGTTGTAGACACAAACGTGCTCTTGCACGCTGAAGATACGAGATCTGTCCGCTGCGAACATAGTCTAGCGTTTCTTCGATCGCTTCTGCTGACTGATACACAACTATGCATTGACGAGGGATTTTCGTTGAGCTCTAGCGAAAACACCAGCCACATTGCTTCCGAATACCTAGAACACCTGGCTTTCGGCGCATACGGGCTGTATGTAGTTGCTGAGTTGGCACGAAATCTCCGAGTGAACGAAGTAAGAAAGAGCGCACCTTATGAAAAATCTAGGCGCATCAATCAACTAATTCGCAAACCGAAAGATCGTGTTTTCCTGTCAGTAGCGTATAATTCTCACTCTAAAGTACTTGTTTCCAACGATTTTGAGGACTTTCAAGCCGCAAAGCGCGTTACATCCGCAAAGAACTTGGAGTTGGTGTGATAGATGCTCAGGAAGCGTCGGATGCATACGCAACCACTGAGGAAGTTAGGCTAGATACCGCTGGCGCAGAATAGTTCAAAACCAAACAAGATAGCGTGGTAGCTACGCTTAGCGAGGAACGAGCAACGATGATGCCTGCAATCGTACGAGATCGCTACCTGCTCATCGGCTTCTTCCTGGCCGTTTCCCTCCCCCGCGCCTTTCCTGCTCGTACGGCGCGGCTCAGAGCGCTGTACGGGCATCCTCGGGCCTGTCCTTCGCCAAGGCGGCAATGGCGGGCGCAAACCCTGCGCTCGAGCCGTTCGGGCGGATAAGAGGCGCGCTGTGGCTTGTCGAGGTATGTATGTTGTTACCGCTGCATGTAACAGATATCACAATTCCTATCGCTTGATTAAACAGTTTTTCGGCCTCCCATTGCCTCGGTGTGCCAGGACCCGAAATCACTTACTAGAGCGCAGCTGTGCTGAGCCGTTGATAAAAACTGCTACCTGGATCCTTGAGCAGGCTATCCAACCAAAATCAACGATTGCCTGGACTAAAGTCCCATGAGACGGTCCAGCCAACCTTTGGGCCTAGGTTGTTCCTTGTCCCATCTAGCGATAATGCTAACCTTATCGTCATCGTAGCTATAACGTGCATCAAGTCTTATTCCCGGTTTTTGTTTGTAATGGGTACACACTGCCGTCGCCACCGGATCTAGTTCGAAACAAGACACAAGCTGTTCGATCGTGTACTGTTCGATTGCACTCTGCCTAAAGCCATGTGCTGGGATCGTTTGGAGTATTGGGTATTCGTATTTGCCGTTGTCTTCCGCAGCTTGAATGCTGCCGTCTGTCGCCTGAATAATCGAGGCAATTCGTTCGCGTTGCCTTTCGTCGGCGAAACGTGCGGCATCTTCAGGATTTGCGTCAGCTTTAAGGCAGTTCCATGTATAGACAGCTCTATTGCTCTCGACCGGGTCAAGTTCGATCACGAGATGGTGGGCATAGGATGTCTTCGTCACATTTCGTTCTGAAAAGCCATCCCATTCTGGTGAGTTCCATGATTTCGACGTAACTGTTATAAAAGGATCGAAGCCGGACTGCACCAAGGCATCATATGTCAACTTGAACCAAGATTCCATCTGTGAAAGCGCTGGTATAGAGCCACTGCTTCCATGGGTGCTAAGTACAACAATCCGAGTTGACCCCTGTCTCGCAGCATCCTGCACAAGACCTGGTAGTTTCGCAAGGGCCTGTTGCGTCCGCTCGTGAGGAATCTGTTCACGTTCGCGTTCCTGTTGCAAACCTATCGATTTTTGAAGTTCACGTGCAGCATCTGGGTCGAACATCATATGCCCTCCACGGTAGTTGATGTGACGATTGTTTCCGTCGTACCTCGCACTTGACTCCGGACGACGCTTTAGGACAAGCCTACGGGCAAGAATTGTGCCTTGAGATACGCTAATGTCTTCGTATTTCAATGGCTAGGATGCCGAACTAGCCGAATAACACTCAATCAAATACCCATCCGGATCCGTGACGAAAAGCTACTTGTAACCCTCGGGTCGGGATAGCAGGTTATATCGATTGCGGATCACTTGCTGGCGCGTAGTTTGACTACTTCGACGGAGGGATTGGGTGTTCCTGCGAGGTCGCAGACACCCTTCCAGCCTTTCCCTACCGCTACGGCGGATGCACCTGCGCGTCGTGCTAAGCTCACAAAGCCTTCAATGATCAGCTCCTCTACTTGTTATGAGGTAATCTCTCGTCAGAGATTGACACCAACATCCTCTTGCCATGGAATTACAGACCGCATGCACATTAAGAACATTATCAGCCTCGTTAGCCTGCTTTTTCTCGCATTAAGTGTGGTGTCGACCGCACATGCCGACAATGAATGGGTAAAGCTCTCGAGTGGCCCCGTTCTCGGTAAGAGCCTTGGAACCTGCTTCGATATCTCGATGCTGCGAGAAGCCAATAAGTTTCGAATGTACTTTTCGTGGCGGCCAAAGGCCAGTATCGCCCTAACCGAGAGCACGGATGGCATCCATTGGAGCGATCCTGTGATCGTTATCGAGCCGGATCTAAAGACGGGTTGGGAGAGCGATATCAACAGACCAGCGATTGTGAAGCGAGCCGATGGCTATCACCTCTGGTACACGGGGCAGGCCGACGGAAAATCGAAGATCGGATATGCGTTCAGCAAGGATGGCATTCATTTCGAGCGCAAACACGAACCCGTCCTCGTGCCGGAAAACCCGTGGGAGAAGGTCGCTGTGATGTGCCCGCATGTGATCTGGGACGGTAAGAAGAAGCTGTTTCGGATGTGGTATTCCGGCGGTGAACAGTATGAGCCGGACGCGATTGGATACGCCACCAGCTCAGATGGTCTGAAATGGGATCGGCTGGCAGAACCGGTATTCGCGTCCGATAAGACGCGCCAGTGGGAGAGCCACAAGGTTACCG
This sequence comes from uncultured Chthonomonas sp., assembly GCA_903919615.1. Lineage (GTDB taxonomy): Bacteria > Armatimonadota > Chthonomonadetes > Chthonomonadales > Chthonomonadaceae > CAIXIX01. Next base: position 3,733 of record CAIXIX010000452.1, on the reverse strand, counting down.
CCTGCCAGGTGCTGGTATTGAATGGCTGGTACTACATGTTCTATATTGGCTTCCGGGATATCGATCATGCGGCGATTGGAATTGCGAAATCGCGCAATGGTATCTCTAACTGGATCCGATTGCCCTCCAATCCGATCGTTAGCCCCACGCCCGGAGGATGGGACTCCGATGCCTGCTACAAGCCGTTTGCTATCCTCGATGGTGACCGCTGGATGCTCTGGTACAACGGCCGCCGCGGCGGCACGGAGCAGATCGGGCTCGTTACGAAGCAGGGTAAGGGGTTAGGGTTGTGAATGACGGATTGGTACGCCAGGGCGGGCGCCGGTGAATTTGCCGTCGCGAAGCACGATCTTGCCATTCACGATGACGCATTGAATTCCGATGGGAGCGCTTTGCGGGCTTTTCGTGGTAGATGTATCCTTGATGCGAGCGGGATCGAAGAGGGTGATATCCGCCTTCTTTCCGGGGGCGAGCACGCCGCGATTCGCAATACCCATCCTTGCCGCCGAGAGCCCTGTCATCTTATGAATGGCCGATTCTAAGGTCAGAGCCTTCTGATCGCGCACATAGTAGCTAAGCACGCGTGGGAAACTGCCTGCGCCGCGCGGATGGGAGCCATGCAGGCCGCCATCGCTGCAGAAAGTGATCGAGGGATCGGCGACAAACCGCTGCACATCGGCATCGGTCATCGCGCGTACCACCACGCTCTCCCTGCCCTTTGCACCCGGACTGTGGGTCTTCTTGACGATCTCCTGAATAACCGAAATGGCGTCTTTGTGCTTGAGCGCAGCGATCTCGGCTATGGTTTTACCCGCCAGTTGAGGGTCTGGAGTGTAGCTGCTGAGGAGCACATGCTCGGCGCCGCCAACCTCTGTGAGCCCCTTCTCCCACGCCTTGCGGTCGTCCCAATTTCGTGTGGGAATCAATACAATAATCGTAGATTGCCAGTAGGTGTAGGGGTAGACATCTGCGGTTATATCCAGCCCCTCTGCCCGTGAATCGCGCATCAGCTTGATGGCATCACCAGCACGGTTCCATGAAGGCGACGTGTCCAATTTGATATGAGATATTTGAGCGGGCAGCCAGCCCTCGCGAGCGATGCGAATCAGCTCGCGAAACGACTCGAATGCCTGATCGCCCTCATCGCGCACATGGCTGATGTAGATGCCGCCATACTTTGAGGCTGCCCGTGCACAGGCGATCAACTCTTCTGTGGTGGAGTAGAACCCGGGGTCGTATTCCAGACCGGAGGAGAGCCCTATTGCGCCGGCCTTCATCTCCTCATCCACCACCTGCACCATCTTTGCCAGTTCCGCATCCGTCACATGGCGCTTGTAGTCCGCCCCGGTGGCGATTTCACGCGCGGTGCCGTGCCCCACAAAGCTGGCAAAGTTCAGCGCAACATGTTTCTGTTCGAGCTTAGCGAACCAGGCCTTCAGCGGAGTGTTCGATCCGCCATCCTGCCCAACGATCGCGGTTGTGATCCCCTGCCGAATCTGTGTTTCGGCAAGCGGATCCTCCAGGATGCCGCCATCCGCATGGCTGTGCGAATCGATAAATCCGGGAGCAACCACAAGTCCTTTGGCGCTGATGATCTGCTCGCCTGTGCGAGGCGTCAGTTTGCCGATCTCGGCGATCTGGTCACCTGTAATTCGAACATCCGCGGCGCGTCTCTTTGCGCCGGTGCCATCGATAACGATGCCGCCTCGGATGAGAATGCTCGAAGTTTGGCCAGGGTCGGCGTTCGCACTTTTTACCCAAACACCGAAGCATCCTATTGTAAGCGCCGCAAGAATTAGGCGCAATGAGCTCACTGTTTTCAACGGCATACTGTTACTTCCTGTGCAAAAACGGATCGTGAGTGTATCTTCCTCTATCGATTATGGCAGGAAGTTACCGTCGGTTAATGGAATGATGTGGCGGTGCATGTTGCGGATTAACTGCAGAGCGCCGGTGTGATTTCGGTTTTCATTGTGGGAGCTTCGAATCTATGCTACGCATCTTACCTTCCGCCGCCGCAAAGGCGTGCCTTCGTTCTGCGTTTGTGCTGGGTGTTATCTGTTCTGGCGCTCTGGCTGTGCGTGCCGACGATGGTGCACCGAAGCTTAGGCAGCTCTCCGCATCCGGTATTCGGCATGGAATCATGGGCTTTGGCGCCGATACCTTTATTGCGGATGGCGAGGGCAAGATTCTATGGTCCGACCCGAGAAACACCCGCGATGGCTGGTTGCTGCCAGAGGGGCACAAACTGCTCACGATTACGAAGTCTACAGAGTATCCCGGCGGCGCAGCGGTCGAACTGGATGCCGAAGGCAAGCCCGTATTCGAGTACAAGGGGACGCAGAGCGAGGTCAACAGCGTGCAGAAAACTTCGGATGGACACTATGTGCTAACCGAAGGCGGTGAGAAGCCGAGGCTGCTTGAGCTGGATGCGCAGGGAAAGACCGTCGTCGAGTTTCCGCTGCAGTGCCAGAACAAAGATTTCCATATGGAGACCCGCATGGCGCGCAGGCTGAAAAACGGGCACTACCTCGTGCCGCACCTGCTGGATTTTGCTGTTCGAGAGTACACGAAAACGGGCAAGGTTGTGTGGGAGGCTAAAACCCCCAACTGGCCCTTTACGGCTATTCGGCAGCCCAATGGCAACACCTATATCTCGTGCACGCATGGCGATATGGTGGTAGAGGCCGACAAAACTGGAGCGATCATCTGGCAGATGACCAATGCAGATCTCCCGGGCAAGCCGATTAAGGACGCCTGCGGGCTGCAGCTATTGAACAATGGACATCTGGTTGTAACCAGTTACGGTTCCGGCGGTGCCGATGAAGTTAAGCTTACCGAGGTGATCCCGGAGACAAAGTCGATCGTGTGGCAGCTATTCACGGGCAGAACGCATGGGCTGCATCAGTTTATGATTCTCGAGCCCGATGGCTCGCTGCCGAAGGATAGGGCGAGGAGATAGGCAGCAGGGAACCTAACTCTGTATCATATCTCGGCCATGTTCCGGAAAGGGTAGGTCCCTTTTCGCTGCATCCCTCATTCTTCGGGCGCGAGCAGTGAACCCGGTGAGGGTGCGTCACGCACGCCGATAACAAATCACAGGTAAAACCCACCAAGAAGGGCAATGCCGGGCGGCGCGTGCTATTTGTTTTGATGTTTGTCTTTTGTGCGCCATTGCTGCCAGACGCGGCGGATTTTCTCTTCCGCGAGGAACCACATGGGTGTCGACTGGGTCTGGTAGCTCAAACCGAACCGCTCGATGACGACGTCCCGAATGTAGACGGCAGCCTCTTCGGGTGAATCGAATAGAGTAATGTAGCCGAGATCCTTCTCGGAGATCGTGCCTTGTGCGAGCAGCCGATCTCGGATCGCGTCCATAAGCGGCTGCCAGAAATCCACGCCAATCAGCACCACAGGGAAGTTCTTTATTTTGCCGGTTTGAATTAGAGTGAGCGCCTCGAACACCTCATCAAAAGTTCCGAATCCCCCTGGCATTGCAATAAACGCATAAGAGTACTTTACGAGCATCACTTTGCGTACGAAGAAGTACCGAAACTGCAGCATTACATCGAGATAAGGATTGGGTTTCTGTTCAAATGGGAGCTGAATGTTGCACCCGATCGATCGTCCTCCAGCCTCCTTCGCGCCTTGATTCGCTGCCTGCATAATTCCCGGTCCACCACCGGTCATTACCGTGAAACCCGCATCGGAAAGGGCAGCGCCCGTCCTTCGG
>CAIXIX010000451.1 GCA_903919615.1 uncultured Chthonomonas sp. | reverse complement strand
TTGGCAAGCTTTGCCGCCTCCTTTGGCTCACGGAGCGCATACAGATGATCTACATACAGGGCTGATCCAACCTGAACCTGTCGTGAGTACTTTGCACGGAGTTCGGTCGGAATTATGTTGAGAGCTCTTTCCCGAATTGTGTGGTAAGCGCGAAAAAATGCTTCTGAACTGGTGTAGTAGTACGACATCTCATTGCCATCTACAAATCGCGCACCTTTCGAAGCGCCCTTCAGCATCCCAATCAGAAAGTCGGGCATCAGTCCCCAATGCTCACCTTCGAGCTTGCGCTCCAGTTGTACCAAATTTTTCTCATCCATAAGTTTGCCATAGAGGCTTACATGGAAGAACGTAAGCAACACTGGCGCCGGTATCTCGCTCTCGAGTGCGTGCATAAACTGCTCACCACGTTGACGTACTTTTAACCGGTAGTCTGCAAATTTATGCTCCGAGGCGTGTGCCTGCTTGCTATACTCCCAGGGATTAAAGTCGTATGGCTCCGGATCAAAGCAGATGCCTTTCAATCTCGCAGCTTTGCCAGCATAAGCGAGACGTTTTGCATTATTTACGACGGTATCCCAGAGGGCATCGTCGTACCAATCCCAACCAGCTTCCGCCGTACCCCAGATGAGTACAAAGTTCTTTTTATAGCGCTTGAAATCCAGCGATCGCAGGATCTTCTCATCGCTTGCAAATGAGGCGCTTTCTATTGGTTTCCGTACAAAAGCGTTAAACCCGCCCGAAAGCTTAAAAACAATTCCATCGAACGGGCGAGACTGCATCGCAGCGGATTGCTGCTGCATCTGCTGTGGTGTGGGCACATCCCAGCCGTACTCAATCAGAGTCTTTGCAGTGCGCGTGCTTTGTGCTGCCGCCGTTCTGCCTGTGACAAGCGCGCCAATGCTGCACAGCAGCGCTAAGCTGTATAACAAACGTCTCATTACATGTCCTTCCAGATCTGCTTACCCAGATGGTTTGACCAGACTAAATCAACAAACAATTACCCACGGTATCTTTCTCTACCTTCTGTAGTTGTCAATCCGGGAAGGATTTGAGGCGCTCCGATCGCAATATTGCATAGACACTATCGTAATCATTCCTGCAGGAGCGTTATGTTGAGCCAGATGAATAGTCGGTTTTCTCGAAGAGATTTGATTGGAGCTGCGGCCGCTGGAGCAGCCCTCACAGGGATTGGTAAATCCGCATTTGCCGCGAGCCCTGAGGCACGCGCACGCGTCTCTGCAAATGATAAGTTGGTTCTGGGGCTGATCGGCTGCGGTGGCATGGGAGCCTCAGACATGCGTCAGCTAATGCAGCAGCCAGACGTTGAGGTAGCAGCACTCTGCGATGTTGACGACGCAAGGATGGAAGGCGACATCGCCCATGTGGAGCGAACTTACAATCGTAAGCCAACGATCTACAAAGATTACCGAAAGATGCTGGAGCGCAAAGATATTGATGGGATCATTGTTGGAACGCCCGACAACTGGCACGCCCTCAATCTGATTCACGCGGTTGAAGCGGGCAAAGATGCTTATTGTGAAAAGCCGATTTCGCACGACATCGTTGAAGCGCGTTCCATGGCAAACGCCGTCAAGCATCACAACAAAATCGTGCAGGTGGGAACATGGCAGCGAAGCAATCGAGAGTTTGTGAGCGCTATCGACTACGTCCGCAGCGGCAAGCTGGGGAAAGTCGTAATGACAAAAGCCTGGAGAACGGATCCTTCCCAGGTTGGCAATCATCCTCCACAGGCAGTCCCCTCCGGGTTTGACTACGACATGTGGGTAGGGCCAGCGCATTTCACGCCATATGTACCAGAATATACTCATGGTCAGTGGCGGTGGTTTTACAATACGGGATGTGGTATGGCGGGCGATTGGGGCGTGCATATGATCGATATCGTTCTCCTCGGAATGAGCAAAGATACCGACCTGCCGATGCCCGTCGAAGTGAGCGCGATCGGAGGTAAGTATGCCTGGCCAACCGATGCTCGAACGACTCCAGATACTCAGATTGCGATCATGAAATTCAAGGACCCAGATTTCATCCTACAATGGGAAACAGGCCGTGATCACATTCGCAAGGATGGCTCTGGCGCCGAGTTCATTGCTGACAATGGCAAAAACTTGATGGTCTGGCGTGGCGGATGGGTCGTTCGCGATGCTGATGGCAATGAGCTTCCTAAAGAAGAAGCCGCTCCGGTTAGCGACCACTGGCGCAACTGGGTTGATTGCGTAAAGTCCCGAGAGCAGCCAAGATCGAACCTGGCCTCCATGGCTCAAACGACGATTACCTGCCATTTAGCCAACGTAGCTACGCTCGCCGGCGAAACAGTTCACTTCGACAAGGCCAAAATGGACATCGTAGGCAAAGCAGGGCGTCATACAAGTTCCTACTCTCGCGAATACCGTAAGCCCTGGAAGTTGCCGATCTACCATTCATAACTCCTGCAGAAGTATCAGCATCGCATATTAGTCGACAGGCGCTCCCATGAAGCGCCTGTCGAACTGGATCCATACCATCCTGAAATAATCGAGATTAACGTGAGTGACCGATGTATATTCATACAGGTAGATAGAAACCTGACTCAGTTAATACTCGGTTAACTTTGTAACTAAACTCACGAATCCAAGACGAAATACGTGGTATAAAACTATATTGTGAGCCAATCTTTATGCACGGTTTGCCGCAACAAGCAGATTTATCGTTTAGCGCTTTAACGGATCAATATGGATACATTTGCTTCATCAAGCGGAATGACCCTCGAGGAAATAGATCGTCTGCTTGTAGCGTGGCGAACCAACCTGTCGTCCTGTTCACAAAACTTGCTTGCACTTTACGATCTTCATACGTTTAAGCGACTTAAGGGTGACGATGGCCTTCCTGCTGCGACGCTTACGGGAGTAACCGCCGCGAGAGTCCCTGCGGCGTTAGATGCCGTCGCTAAGCTCTTTGATAATCTACAACTGCTCACAAATACCATTGACCAGGCGGAGCGACTTCGACAGAACATGCCGCGCCTCTTTGCTTCCGGGCGATCACGCAGCCAGATTGAACAGCTCCTCACAAGCAATTCCATCACCATACCGAACACGCAAACGCCGCTGGCTCAACGCGGATTGCTGTCGGACGCAAATCAGGGCGCGATGATCGCTCCTTCACGACTTCTTGAGACGATGACGCGCACATTCGAGCAGTGTCGATCGGTAATCATGGAGGTTGACACGGCATGGTCTCGCCTGGAGCCTGCGCTAGGCGCAATTAATGACGAAGCTATGTCTCTCGCTCAAACTGCCGCCACCGTCAGTGAAAGTCCGATTCCTGAGCTGGAGACACTTCGATCGCGCATAAAACTACGCCTCGATTCCATACAGAACGACCCTCTTGGTGTCAATATCGACATTGATAGAGAGTTTAAGCCGATACTGGAGAGCGCCAGAACCGCGGTAAGCGGGGTAGCCCGGTCGCGAACGGAAGTTCTGGCGTCAATCGCACAGGCGCATTCTTCATTGGATAAGCTGCGCCAGCAGGTAAGTGAAGCCAGTAGCGCCGTGCTCCAGTGTCGCCAAAGAGTCTTCAATCCGTCTGGCCTCATCGAGCCACCAGCTATCTCCGCAGTCGATGAACTGCAGGACTGGTTGGCATCTCTGGAAGGAGCACTGCAACAAGGTCATTTTAGCGCTGTCCAGGTTGGCATTTCGAGGTGGATACAAGCGTGCTCGCAAGCGATGGACACATGTCATCGCGCAAAGACAGCAGCGCAGGCGCCTGTAGATATGATCGACGAACTCCGCGGGAGATTAGCGGCGCAAAAGGCGCGCGCGCGCGCCA
>CAIXIX010000450.1 GCA_903919615.1 uncultured Chthonomonas sp. | reverse complement strand
GAGCGAAGCGACCTGAGGAAGCGATAACCTGGTGCAGGCGCTTGATGAATCCCCAACTTGTCGGCCCAGACCGAAGGACTGGGTCAGCAGCCTCCCACCCACCAAACCACCTTTTCTCGCCTCCTGCTAATGAGCGCCGGCGGCGCGCACGGCAGGAGGAGGATCGACCTTTGCGTCTTCATAGACCTTGCAGGCTTCAATGTCCGTCCTAACGCCTAACACCAAAAACCGGGTACTTAAATTAATCCTTGATTGACGCCGCTTCAAATTAATGTCAGAATATCTGTAACTCTGAACTACTGAGGGATAACGTCATGAGTAAGCAGATAGAGACTGGGAAAATCGGAAAACGCGGTGTCTTCACGATTCCGGCATCCTTGCGAAAGCGTTTCGGCTTGGCTGACGGGTCCCTCGTGATCGCTGAAGAACGTGCCGACGGCATTTTGCTGCGGCCAGCGGTTGCCATGCCGGTAGAGACATACAGCGACGAGAGCACTGCAGAGTTCCTGCTTACCAATGTGACTAACCTAGTCGAATACGAGGCCGCGCGGCTAGAAGTAACGGCAATGGGCCTGAATCCGGATAGCATCACCCATCGGAAGCCTGGTGTGTGATGCGGGTATTCCTTGACGCTAATATTCTGTTTTCGGCGGCGTGGCGTGAAGGAACTGGCATTGGCAAGCTATGGGCACTTCCAAGTGTCCAGCTTGTAACCTCTCCTTATGCGCTCATGGAGGCAGTACATAATATCCAAATCAAACGGCCCGCTGCCGCAAAGCGCCTTTCGGACCTGGTAGCTTTAGTGGATGTTTCACCCGCGATCGCAACATTGAGCGCGGACTATAAACTACCAGAAAAAGACCGTCCTATCCTGGAAGCGGCAATTGGATCGGGTTGCACAGTGCTGCTTACTGGCGACGTGGCGCATTTCGGCCACTTGATCGGCACGGAAACGGAGGGCGTAAAGGTAATGACAGTGAGCTTGTTCCTGGCGAGCCTTGATGGCGCCCCGTAACCAAATGGCCTTCCAGTTCTACAACAGGTGTTTGTCATTGCAGCCTACGCTGACAACTTCAAAGCCATATCGACCTAATAGACCTTACTCTGCCCAGTGGGGTGCGTAAGAAGGTAGCCCCTACGGCTCGATCCCAGGGTTCCTGTGCCGCCCGAAGAATGAGGGGTTCAGTGCGCCTCACAGCGCACGTTTCCAGCGGGTTAAAGTCCCGCCAGGAGGAGCTGTGCAAGTGTAATACCTCTTGTAGGCAAAGACAGCCGTTACCGTGAGGGAAGCGGTGAAGGGTCTGAGCCAAACTCTAGCCCGGAAGATAATGAACGCGTTTCGGCGGAACGAGTGGGCCAGCCTGCCTGTAATGGTGAAGCCCTGCACAGTAACTCGTGACGTGGTTGGCGCTGGGATGAAGAGAATGGAAACGTGCGTGACCGAATCGTGCAGCAAGCTCTGCTGCAGGTGCTGGAACCGATATTCGAGGCAATGTTCAGTAATCGGAGCCACGGCTTCAGAAAAGAACGTGGCTCGGCAACTGCACTCGCGGTTGTGGATCAGGCAATAAGGCACGGCTACTCGTGGGTTGTGGACGCCGACATCAAGAAATTCTTCGATACGGTAGACCACAACATGCTACTCAATGCGGTTAACGAGCGAATTGCAGACGGAAACGTGCTTCGGCTGCTTAGAAGAATACTGGAAGCCGGGGTCATTCACCCGAACGCAAGCTCGATTGAGCCGATTGAATTAGGAACTCCACAAGGCGGACCAATATCACCACTTCTGGCAAACATCTACCTGCACAGATTTGATGTAGAGATGACAGCAGCCGGATACGGTCTGGTTCGATATGCCGACGACTTTGTCATCTTCGCTAAAAGCGAAAGTGAGGCAACTGAAGCCCTTGCGCTAGCCAGAAACATTCTGGAAGGCAAGATGGGTTTACAATTGCACCCAGAGAAGACCCGCGTAGTATCGGTGGCATCGGGCTTCGAGTTTCTGGGCTTTCACTACTTTGAAGACGAGAAGACAGGGCTTTCCTACAAGGAAGTGCGGCAAAAGTCCGTGGCCAGCTTTCGACAATCAATCCGAGAGCGCACACCACGGCTACACGCACAACGCAAAGTAAAGCAAAAGCACATCACGGTCCGGCGGCTGCGCAAGAATAAGCGCGTAGTTACCATGGTCGACAGCGCTAATGCTTTTCTACGCGGTTGGTACTGGTACTTCAAGACGATACGAGGTCGTTACGACCGTCCATTTCAAACTTATGATGGATTTGTACGTCGTAGGCTCCGTTCTGCGATCGTTGCCGGGTCGGCAACGGATGGTGGACATTTCATATGACCAACATCTCAAAACCTCAACCTCGCGCCGGGCCCTCCTAATCCGAAAAAATTCTGACAATTTTGTCACTCACCGGTAAAAAGTGCCCTTGGGAACGTACAATATAGTGTAGGGCGTTGTTTTTAT
>CAIXIX010000449.1 GCA_903919615.1 uncultured Chthonomonas sp. | reverse complement strand
TTCAATCTGTTCACAAATACAGATTCACCATCCGCCTACCAAATGACTCTGTGAAATCCAAAGATTTTTTTACAAATCAAAATTATCGACAGGAACCCGCTCGGATATTATCACGAGTAGATGCCTGAGTAGTAACCTTATCGGACTTAAAGGACCTATTAAACCCTCGGCCAATGGCAGCGCTTCCGCCAGCGTGAAGTCCTTCAACTCGATTCGTTTACCGATGTTGAAGGGGCTGGTGCGGGTGTCTTGAATCAGATCCGAAGCCGTCGCCGAGCCGACCAGAGCAAAGGCGAGCCTGCCATACTCCGCCTCGTGCACGCGCCGGTTGTAACATTCGCGAATGGCGGCAAAGAACTCGTCCGTGGAGAAGGGGAGACTCTTGACCGAATCGATTTCGTCGATGAAGAGCACAAGCGGGGAAGCGATCGTCGCAAGTGCTACATCGTGAAGTGCGCCGATGAAGCGCTGCACAAGGCTGTATTCGCTGTTGGCTTTCCAGTACTCCAGAAACTCTTTGCGCAGACCGAGCGCGCGGCCCGTTTCGCTGAGGAGCCCGATGTACCACTGCTCCGGCGTAACATTGCTGCCGCCTATCTTGGTCAGATCCAGGAAGACGGTCTTGACGCCGGCCTCCTGCAGCTTGGCCATGGTGCGCACTGCCAGGGAGGACTTGCCCATCTGCCTGCTATTGAGCACAAAGCAGTACTCGCCTGCCAGCAGGGCCGAAAGCAGGTCCTTATCTGCCTGCCGATCGACGTAGCTCTGTGAATCCAGCGGCAGCGTGCCGCTGACTACGTAGAACGGGGCTGCCGAAGGCGTGAAAGAAGTTGTTGGAACATCGGACATGAGAAACCTTAATCAGCGGAAGCGCGCCGGACAAGGAAAGCCACTGGTCTGTTCGACAGTTGAGCCGTCTTGTCCTCGTGAACCTGTGCACACCAACTGTGTTGTCTGCGCAACATCAGCCTGCGCGCCAGGGCATCGGGCTGAACGTTAAGCGGCCCCCGTCAATCATCCGGGTACGCCCGAGGATCCGAAACATGAAGCCGCGACCTTGCGCCATTCGCTCGTGTTGATTGGTCACATCGCGACATGATTTGCTGCATCAAGACCGTGGGGCGCGGTCAACAGAAAAACGCAAGGACATTTGACCTTGCGTTTATGTACGTTGATCGGTTTTAAGGAAACTCGAGCATTATTGTTGCATTTTTTCCGTCGACGCCTTTCTGGTTAATCCGTTAATCCGTTAATCCGTGGAGATCGCCGTCTACACGTCATCAATCGTAGAACATATCACCATCGATCTCTCGACTCGACGAACGATCCAGCCCTACGGGCTTTTAGATGTATCAAACCGTACACTTCACTGACGTCTTCAGGCAATGCACCTGCACTACCCTTCAAGTGCATAAGTACCAGAAGAAGATCTCCGGTCCGCGGCTCGATCGTATCGATATCCAGATCGAGGTGCCGCGACTATCCGAGGACGAGCTGCTGCAATCCAGGGTGGGGGAGAGCTCGCGCGATATCCGCAGCCGGGTCAACCGTGCACGCGCCATGCAGGCGGAGCGATTCCGAACACCGTTGCCGGACGCCGATGCCGCCGCTACCGATTCACTTGTGCTACACGGCGAAGAACGCCAAGCCCATACACGCACAAAGTTGGCGTCCTTGGCGTCCTTAACGCCGCGTCAACCATCTAGACGACTACTGGGCTACAGCTTTATCCTTTCATCGCTTCGTCATCACGGGCTTCATCGACTTCAGAGACGACTAAGAGCTGCCCGCAAATTGTGCTACACGGCGAAGGACGCCATTCGCTCACACACAACGGTTGCGTACTTCGAGATCCGCGTGGGGACACGCGGGCTCCAGTCTTAGGCGTTCGATGTTAGCGGCGTGTGGATTGGAGGCACTTGGTCGCAGCAAGCAGCGACCCTACCATCTCGGAACTGTCGCTGCATCGAGTTCATAGACCTGACGGCTTTTGTGCTACATGGCCTGCGAAGAACGCCAAGCCCATACACGCACAAAGTTGGCGTCCTTGGCGTCCTTAACGCCGCGTCAACCATCTAGACGACTACTGGGCTACAGCTTTATCC
>CAIXIX010000448.1 GCA_903919615.1 uncultured Chthonomonas sp. | reverse complement strand
GGGTTCAAGTCCCTTCGAGCGCATAAATCACATTAGATGCCTTCGTAGCTCAGTGGATAGAGCGCCTCCGTCCTAAGGAGGGCGTCGGGGGTTCGATTCCCTCCGAGGGCATTGTTAGTGCTCATTGCGTCGAACTTTTGATGCCTCATGAGCCATGTGGAGAGATGTCCGAGTGGTCGATGGTGCGGCTCTCGAAAAGCCGTGAGGCGGCAACGTCTCCGTGGGTTCGAATCCCACTCTCTCCGTAGTCAACTTTCTGAGTGTGCGCCGTTCCTCGTTGGAACGGCCTTTTTTGTTTCAGATTGCATCTTGAGTGTATCGCTTTGAGGCAGCCCAATGGCCAGTACCCCACTTCCAACTGAAGATGTTGTAGACGACGATGATATACACCCGGATGATCCCGCCTTCAGTGTTCTCGTCCCATCGGACAGATCCGGAGAACGCCTGGATCGTTATCTTGCCGAGCAGCTTCAAGAGCTTTCCAGAAGTGAGATACAGCGCTTGATCGATACTGCAGATGCGGAAGGATCAGGTGTCCTGGTCAACGGCTCTAAGTCTAAGTCTGGATACCGAATCCGATCGTCTGACCTGATTACAGTCAGAAAACCTGCGCCGAAGGTGACTGCGATATTGCCCGAGGCGATCCCGCTGGAAATTGTGTTCGAAGACCGGCACATGCTTGTTATTAATAAACCACGCGGCATGGTGGTTCATCCGGCGCCTGGTTCTGCATCTGGCACCCTCGTAAACGCCGTAATGGCCCACTGTGACGACTTATCAGGTATCGGTGGAGAAATACGCCCAGGCATCGTTCACAGGCTGGATAAGGATACCGGTGGCCTTATCATGGTAGCCAAGACCGATGCGGCGCACCGTTCGCTTCAGGCTCAAATACAGGCTCGCACAGCCACACGAATTTACCAGGCATTGGTCTGGGGCAATCCACAGTTTGAGCATGCAGTGATCGACGCGCCTATTGGCAGGCACCCTGTGGATCGTAAGAAGATGGCAGTGATTACGGATGCGGCCCTTACAGCCCGAAATGCTGTTACAGAAATCAGCGTAATTTCCAGGTACGTTGGGTGTTTTGCTCTCATCGAGGCTAAGCTGCAAACAGGTAGAACTCACCAGATACGCGTGCACAGTGCATACGCGCACCATCCTGTAGTTGGAGATCCGCTATATACTGGCGCGAGAAAGCTCCCTGGTGATGCTTTTGGGCAGATCCGATCTGCCAGTCTATCGGCGGCGATCGATCATCTTGCCGGGCAAGCGCTTCATGCCGTTTCACTCTCATTCGATCATCCTGATACCGGTGAGAGATTGAGTTTTGTTGTGAACCTTCCAGATCCAGTTCAGCGCCTTGTTGAACTGCTTGAAGAGTACAAACAGACATAGAGTTTCGCAAGCACATCCCAGCCTTTGGTTCAAACATAAAAGAGACCCTGTATCGCGAACGATACAGGGTCTCTTAAGCTGACGGAGCAATTTCCAATCGTTATCTCAATATTATTGAGCTTCGGTGGATTTACTCTTATCCTGCTGTTGGCCGCCGCCAAGGCCAGCCGCGGTAGGAAGCGTCTTCCCTCCGGAGGTGTGAATACCGCCTTGTACGTTGGGATCTGGCCGAAGACCTTCGCCCGAGCCGCCTCCGCCTGTCTTCATCACCAGTATACCAATCGCTATCAGCGCCAGAACGACGACAACAGCTATTGCTACAGGAGGGTTGATCTCTTTCTTCATCCGATTACGCTCCTTCGGACCAACTCAAATTACTGGTTGGGCCACAGGTAAGTCAGCGTGCCAGGTACGCTCGTGTTCTGTGAGAAGAACTGGCTTGGTCTCATGTTCTTGACGTGGCCATCAGCGAAGGCAACGTTGAAGGTGCCTTTGCCATAGTCGGTCGCGCGGGTTGCTACAACGCAGAGGTTGTTGCCACCGGTGTGGCGGGTGATCGGGCCGAAGTAGGTGTAGTCGTAGCCGACCCATCCACCGCAGTAGCCAAGCCCGGTCTGCTGGCCGTATACGCCGTGCAGTCCGTCCCAGTTACCAGAGTCCCAGATCATGCCATACTCGGCCGGTCGGGCAACTGCCGCGAGCGACTTGGAAGGATGGTTACCTGTCTGGTAGCCAAGAACCGTACCCTGCGAACCGCCATTGTAGCCGCTCAAACCATCATACTGCAGGTTGGCCGGGCAGTAGTTCTGCCACCAGGCGCTGCTTCGGGTAAGGAAGTAATTGCCTGTACCGGTCGCAAACGTCATGGCATCTGCCGTTGGCAGCATACCGTAGTTCATGTACGGATCGAGATACTGAACCGGGTTGGTCTGCTTGTACTCGGAGTCTGGGCAGATAATTAGCTGCCAGCTCTTGACGTACGGCTGAATGAAGTCATGCCATGTGAACCAATACTCAGCGGTCGTGGGATCCTGAGTAAAGTTGAGCGGGTAGGACTCATCGTAATCCTGAACATACATCAGAACTGCGAGGCCGAGCTCTTTGGTGTTGCTTGCACAGCTGATCTTACGTGCCTGTTCGCGTGCCTGGGCAAATACCGGGAAGAGAATGGCTGCCAGAATAGCGATGATGGCAATCACGACGAGGAGTTCGATCAGTGTAAAGCCGCTCTTTTTGGAATTGTGCATTTGGTTCCCCTGTGGTGTGACGGTTCCGACGTCCCACGTGTGCATTGGAAGAAAGAATCCATGATAATTGTGGTCAGGATCCAGTCTCCAGGTAGTTGGCCACAAATGACCAGATGCGCTAGACTTCATCGCATCCAATATCGTGGCGCTCGGTATGCCTCCATTGGAACTTACGGACAGAATGATTCCGCTACCGTGGTGTGGATTATTGCACAACAGATAGGTTGTGTCAACAATTCCACACGAGTCTGGAGGCAATTATTAAAAATATGTTTAAATGGCATTCGGTACCACCTAAACCGTAATGACTATGGCGGTGGTGGCTG